>JAYWBT010000150.1:0-31306 GCA_043781235.1 Deltaproteobacteria bacterium | reverse complement strand
CGCCGTCCTCGTCGAGGTGCAGGTCGATCTCGCGCTCGGCCTCCCCGGCTTCTTCCTGGTGGGACTGCCCGACCACGCCTGCGTCGATGCGCGCGTGCGCTGCCAGACCGCCATCCGCAACGGCGGCTACGCGCTGCCCTCGAAGAAGATCACCGTCAACCTGGCGCCGGGCGCGCTGCGCAAGGAAGGCGCGGCGTTCGATCTGCCCATCGCGCTCGGCGTCCTCTGCTCGGCGGGGCTGCTGCCCTTTCCCGAGCGGCCCGCGCTGGTGGTGGGCGAGCTCTCGCTCTCGGGAGACGTGCTGCCGGTGCGCGGCGTGCTGCCCATCGCGCTCGAGGCGCGGCGGCTGGGCTTCCAGACGCTGCTGGTCCCCGAGGCGAACGCCAACGAGGGCGCGCTGGTGCAGGGCCTCCGCGTGTACGGCGCGCGCAGCCTGGTCGAGGCCGCGGAGATCTTTGCCGGCGTCTCCGCGCGCGCGCCGGCCGCCGCCACCACCGGAAGCACGGCATCGACTTCCGCCGTCGATCTCTCCGACGTGCGCGGCCAGGCCACCTGCAAGCGCGCGCTCGAAGTCGCCGCGGCCGGCGGGCACAACGCGCTCCTGATCGGCCCGCCCGGCTCAGGCAAGACCATGCTCGCGCGGCGGCTGCCCACGCTCTTGCCCTCGCTCGGCTTCGACGAAGCGGTCGAGACCACCTCCATCTGGTCAGTCGCCGGGAGGCTGCGTCCCGGTCAGGGCCTGCTCACCGAGCGCCCCTTTCGCGCGCCGCACCACACCATCTCGGTCGCGGGGCTGATCGGCGGCGGCTCGCCTCCGCGGCCGGGCGAGATCTCCTTGGCTCACAACGGCGTCCTCTTCATGGACGAACTGCCGGAGTTCGGCCGCGCCGCTCTCGAGGCGCTGCGCCAGCCGCTCGAGGACGGCGAGGTTTCCCTGGTGCGCTCGAGCGGCTCCGCGTCGCTGCCCGCGCGCTTCATGCTGCTCGCGGCGATGAATCCGTGTCCGTGCGGGCACGAGGGCGACCGCGACCCGGCGCGCTGCAAGTGCTCGCTCGCGAGCAAAGAGACCTATCGCCGCCGCATCTCGGGGCCCATCCTCGACCGCTTCGATCTCCACATCGAGGCGCCCGCCCTGGGCGCGGGCGAGCTGATCGGCGCGCCCGACGGGGCCACTTCCTCCTCGGTGCGCGAGCGCGTCGAGCGCGCGCGCGGCCGCCAGCGCGCGCGGTTCGCCCATTGCTCCGGGCTCTACGCCAACGCGCAGCTGCGTGGCCGCCTGTTGCGCGAGTTGTGCGACGCCACGCTGCAGGCGCGCCAGAAGGTCGGTGAGCTGCTCGAGGGACTCAGGCTGTCGGCGCGCGCGCACGATCGCATCCTCAAGCTCGCGCGAACCATCGCCGATCTCGACGAGAGCGCGCTCGTGCACGTCGAGCATGTGGACGAAGCAGCGACCCTGCGCTGCCTCGACAGACCCGTGCAGGGCCCCGCGGGCCCCGACCTGCCGCCGCTCGCTGCTGCGCGCGCCAGCGCCCTGAAGCCGAAGAAGTCCCCGGGCAACCTGCCCGGCCAAAGCGCAACCCCAACCCCAACGGAGGAGTCACCGTGAGCAAGCTGTCGGAGAAGCTGAAGGCCGTCACCGCCGCCATCGGCGCCATCGAGAAGCAGTTCGGCAAGGGCGCCATCATGCGCCTCGGCGAGGAGGACAAGAGCCTCCAGCCCGTCGCCGTCATCCCCACCGGCTCGCTCGGGCTCGACCTCGCGCTCGGCTGCGGCGGCTATCCGCGCGGCCGCGTTGTCGAGATCTACGGGCCCGAGTCCTCGGGCAAGACCACGCTCGCGCTGCACGCGATCGCGCAGGTGCAGGCCCAGGGCGGCTGCGCGGCCTTCATCGACGCCGAGCACGCGCTCGACGTCACCTACGCCCGCAAGCTCGGCGTAAAGGTGGAAGACCTGCTCATCTCGCAGCCCGACACCGGCGAGCAGGCCCTGGAGATCACCGAGACGCTGGTCCGCTCGGGCGCCATCGATCTGGTGGTGATCGATTCGGTGGCGGCGCTGGTTCCCAAGGCGGAGATCGAGGGCGAGATGGGCGACCAGCACATGGGCCTGCAGGCGCGGCTCATGTCCCAGGCGCTGCGAAAGCTCACCGCGGTAGTGAGCCGCAACGGCACCACGGTCCTCTTCATCAACCAGATCCGCATGAAGATCGGCGTCGTGTTTGGCAACCCCGAGGTGACCTCGGGCGGCAACGCGCTGAAGTTCTATTGCTCGGTCCGGCTCGACATCCGCCGCATCGGCGCGGTCAAGGACGGCGAAGTGATGGTCGGCAACCGCACGCGCGTCAAGGTGGTGAAGAACAAGATGGCGCCCCCGTTCCGCGAGGCCGAGTTCGACATCCTCTACGGCGTCGGCATCTCGCGCGTGCATGAGCTGCTCGACCTCGCCTGCGAGAAGGGCATCGTCGAGAAGAGCGGCGCCTGGTTCAACATCGCGGGCGAGCGCATCGGGCCGGGACGCGACAAGGCGGCGGAGGTGCTGCGCGGCAACCTGCCTCTCTGCGCCGAGCTCGAGCAGCGCATACGCGACAGCGCGACCGTCGCGCAGCCCTTGCCGGTGCCGACCCAGGCCGAGGCCGCCGCGTGATCCCGCCTCTCTCGAGCATGACCAGCCTGCAGCAGATGGCCGCGCTGGAGACGCGGCGGGGCTTGCGCAGCGGGCGCGGGTTCACGCTGGTGCGCATCGCGCCGGTGGGCTGGGCGGTGCTGGAGCAGGAGTTGCTGGTGCTCGAGCGCATCGCCGAATCCCAGCTCCGCCGCACCGACTTCGTGCAGCACTCGCTGCCGCACCGCGAGGTCGGCCTGGTGCTGGTGGAGACGCTGGAGCCGGCGGCGCGGGTCCCCATCGAGCGGCTGCGCGCGGCGCTCGGCGAGCAGTTCCCTGGACTGCAGGTCGGCATCGGCTGGTGCTGCGTGGGTCCGGGGCACAAGCGCGGCTGGGAAGAGGCTTGGCGGTGGGCGGGGACCATGCTGGTCGCGGACGCGGCGGTTCCGGCAGCGGCGTGAGTGGAGGTTGCGATGGGGGGCGGTGAGGGCTGGAGCGGAGGCGGGCGGGTCTTGCCTCTGCTCCGGCTTCTTTTGGGAGAGGGAGCGCCTGGGGGTTTGCTGCCGCGGCGCGCGCGGCGCGAGGCGGTCCGCGCGAGCGCCATGCTGCTGCGCTTCGAGGATCGGCTCGAGCACTCGCTGGCGGTGCTGGCGCCGCTCCACCTGCGCTCAATAGAGGCGATTGAACACGGCGGCGCCCCAGGCGTTCACCGCGACCGAGGCGAGCGCCGCGGCCCACCAGACGCGCGTGCGCGGCCGGTGGCCGAGCGCGAGCAAAAGAAAGAGATAAGGCGTGTAATCGAGCGAAAAGCGAAAGCCGAACTGGAACCATCCGCTGTTTTGATAGAAGAAGCCCGGCACCGCGACCAGCGCGGTGGTGATCCAGAGCGGCCGGTGCAGGCGCGGCTGGTCGCGCGGCCAGAGCAGATAGAAGAACAGCGGCGTGGTGACGAAAAGGCTCATTCCGTCGCCGTCGAAGCCCAGCTTGAACGGGTGGAACGAGAGCTGCGGCAGCCGGGTGAAGGCCGCGTGGAGGTTGCGCTCGAGGAAGGCGTAGTGAAAGAGGCCGAATTCCTGGATCTGCTGGTTGACGCGGTTTGCAAAGAGATGAGAGTGGCCGAACTCGGTGAAGCTGCCGAAGCGCGCGTAGTTCATCGCCGCCATCGGCAACCCCACTACGACGATGGCCGCCGCGAACTGCGCGAGCCGGCGCCAGCGATCCTCGCGGCGGAAGGCCTCGAGGACGAAGAAGACCGCGGCGAGGGCGAGCGGCGTGCGGGTGATGGCAGCGCAAGCCACCGCGAGCCCGGCGGCGACCGGGTGCTTCGCCTCGTGCGCGGCGAGCAGGTAGAGCAGGGTCAGCGTGACGCCGACGGTCTCGGCGGTGAACCACACCTCGCCGCGGATGGCGCAGGTCCAGGCGAGCGAGCCGAAGCCGAAGAGCAGCGCGTAGAGCGCGTAGTCCCACTCGGGCTGCTCGGGATCGACGCTGCGCGCGAGCCGGTAGAAGAGCGCCACATTCAACGCGGCGAAGCCGACGGTAAAGACAACGTCGTTGAAGGCGAGGCCAAAAAGCGCGACGAACGGCATCATCAGCACGGCGGGGAACGGAGGGAACGAGACGTACCAGCGGCCGTTCTCGAAGACCCAGTCGTTCAGGTTCGGCGGCCGGGCGGTCAACGCGAGCCGCCCGTGGAGGAAGGCGTCGGCCTGGTAGACGAAGTGCGGCGCGAGCGACTGGTGCGCGACCATCCCTCCGCTCGAGAGCAGGTAGGCGACGAGCGCGACGGCGAAGAGGATCAGCTCGACGCGGTTGCGCTGCGCCCACCGCCGCCACTCCATCGTCAGCCCCGGGCCGAATGAAGCGCCTCGCGCAACAGCTGCAGCGCCGCGAAGGCGGACTGCGTGCGAACCATGCCGCGGTCGCCGCGGAAGTGTATCCGCTTGCTGTTTACGCCCGAAGGTCCACTCAGGCCGAGCCAGACGGTGCCGACCGGCTTGTCTTCGCTGCCGCCGCCGGGGCCTGCGACGCCGGTGATGGAGAGCGCCCAGGTGGCGCCAGAGCGCTCGCGCGCGCCGTCGGCCATCGCCCGCGCGACCTCCTCGCTGACGGCGCCGTGCGCATCGAGCAGCTGCTTCGCCACGCCCAGCGCGCTCTGCTTCATCTCGTTGGAGTAGGTGACGTACGCGCCGAGGGTCCAGCGCGAGCTCCCGTCCACCTCGGTCAGGAGCTGCGTCAGCAGGCCACCGGTGCAGCTCTCGGCGCAGGCGACGGTCTCGCCGCGCGCCGCGAGCGCCTCGCCCACCGACTGCGCGAAGGTCACGCCGTCCTGCCCGTAGACGAAGCTGCCCAGCACCGCGCGGCACTTCTCCTCGACGCGCGCGAGGTTCGCCTCGGCGGTCGCGGCGTCCTGCGCCAGCGCCAGCAGCGAGAGGTGGTTCTCGGGAAATTTTGTCCGGAAGCCGAAGCGGACCTCCGGGTGCGCTTCGCGAATGGGTGCGACCAGCTCGTCGAGGCGGCTCTCGGCCACGCCGTAGCACTGGAGAAAGCGCGCGCGAAGCACGGCGTGACCGGTGGCGGCCACCAGCCGCGGCAGCACCAGCTCCTGAATGATGCGGTGGTATTCGCGAGGCACGCCGGGGAGGAAGAAGAAGGTGCAGCGATCGATCCGCAGCGCGAAGGCGGGCGCGCTGCCGTCAGGGTTGCCGAGGATCTCGGCGCCTTCCGGCACGTCGGCCTGGCGCTCGTTGTTGACCGGCATCGGGTCGGTGCGGCGGAACACCCGGGTCCAGCGGTTCAGCAGCGCCTCCATCCACTTCGCGTCGCGGCGCAGCGGCATGCCGGCGGCCTGCGCGGCGCAGGCGGCGGTGAGATCGTCGGAGGTGGGGCCGAGCCCGCCCGAGACGATGCAGAAGTCGGCGCGCGCCGAGGTCTCGAGCAGCGCGCGGCGGATGTCCTCGTTGCGATCGCCCACCACGGTGGTGCGCCGCAGCTGCAGCCCGAGCGGGTAGAGGCGCGATGCGGTCAGCGCGGTGTTGGTGTCGGCGATGGTTCCGCGCATCACCTCGTCGCCGGTGACGATGAACTCGACGATGGGAGGAGCCAGGCTCGGATCGGAGGTCATAGGAAGCGGTGTGCCACCAGAACGGTGAGCCAGGTGGCGGCGCAGGCCCAGACGGCGGCGAAGATGTCGTCGAGCACGACGCCGGCGCCGTTCTTCCAGCGCGGGTCCACGTCGAAGAAGCGGGCGGGCCACGGCTTGAGCACGTCGAAGAGGCGGAACCAGAGGAACCCGGCGATGGCGGGGAGCGCTTCCCGCGGGAGGAACGCCATGGTCACGAGATAGCCGGCGACCTCATCGATGACGATGTGACCCGAGTCGGCGACGCCGTAGTATTTGCCGGCGCGATCGGCGGCGGTGATGCCCGTCAGCGTGACCGCGGCGGTGGCGGTGAAGTATGCCCAGAGTGGGATCTGCGGGGAGCGCAAGAGCCACCAGAGCGGGATGGCGGCGGCGGTGCCGGCGGTGCCGGGCGCCATCGGGAAGTAGCCGGAGCCGAAGAAGCTCGACCAGGTGAGCGCGAGCATCGGCGCGGGGCCGCGGTCGCCGGGGAGGCGGCGCGGCTTGATCACCACGCGCACCGGCGGCTTCGCGGCAGCGCCGGAGGGCGAGCTCAAGCGTCGGACTCGCCGTCGTCGGCGACGGCCGCGGCGGTGACTTCGGGGACGTCATCTTCTTCGGCTGGCAACAGCGGCTCCTCGATCTCCGGGGAGGCCTGCGCCGCGTGAGCCTCGCGCGCGGCGGCGCGGCGGCCGCGGCCGTAGAGCAGCTCCTCGGCGACGCCGAGCAAGATGTACGAGGTGAAGTAGACCAGCAGCACCAGCGAAGGCCGGCCGCGGTAGGCAACGAACACGCCGACGCCGACCACCACCAGAAAGATGAGCAGCGTCCGCGCGCTGAGCCCCGCCTCCTTGAAGGTGCGGTAGCGGATGGTCGACACCATCAGGAAGCTGAGCACCAGCACGAGCGTGGCGATGGGCCAGGGACCGACCAGGTCGGCGACCGGCGCGCGCAGGTACTGGAGCGCGATCACCAGCGAGACGAGCATGCCGGCCCCGAGCGGGATGGGCAGGCCGACGAAGTACCGGCTCGAGCCCACCGGGTCGCGCTGCGCGAGCACGTTGAACCGCGCCAGCCGGATGGCGCCGCACGCGGCGTAGATGGAACAGATGACGATGCCCGCCAGCCCCATGCCGGACAGCGCCCACTTGTAAACCATGATGGCCGGCGCGACGCCGAAGGTGATCACGTCGGCCAGGCTGTCGAGCTCGACGCCGAAGTCGCTCTGCGTCTGGGTCATGCGTGCGACCCGGCCGTCGAAGGCGTCGAAGAAGCTGCCGAAGAAGATGGCGACGGCGGCGCGGTAGAAGTTGTCGCCGGTGGGGTCGCCGGCCGAGAGCGTGATCGAGTAGACGCCGCAGAAGATGCTGCTGACCGTGAACAGGTTGGGCAGCACGAACATCAGCTTGCGCAGATTCGGGCGCGGGCGACGCTTGCGCAGCGGTGGCGGGAGCCCGTTCATTCGGCGGGGCACGCTAGCACGCAGGCGGTGCACCTGCCATCGCCCCGCGGACTGGGCGGAGCGCGCCGATCAGGGCCGGCAAACGACGGTGAGCTCGACTCCCGGCCGCAGGCGGGCGGGCAGCCGGAACACGGCCTGCCGCAGCTCGTGGTGGAGGACCAGATCGCCAGCGGTGAAGCGCGCCCCGCGCAGCTCGCTCCCTTGCAGCGGGAGATCGTGCGCGAGCGGCGGCAGCCACGGGAAGCGCAGCGTCTGGCGGAGGCGGCAGCGATCCACTTCGCGGATGTCGAGCGCGCCCGAGGCGATGGCGCGCAGGTCCAGCCCGGGGCCGTGGGCGCCGTCGCGGACCTCCCAACGCGCGTCGCGATCGAGCCGCAGCGATGGTTCCTGCCCAGGCGCCGCCGCCGCGCGCGGTTCCTGCCCGGGCTCAGCGCGCGGGTCCGGCCGGAGCGTCTCGAAGAGGCAGGGCGCCGCGCCGTCGAGGTGCGCGTAGCAGCCGCGCAGCCGGAGCCGCGGCGAGGCCCGCAGCTCATCAGACAGCGTCGGGGTCAGCGCCAGCACGCGGCGCGGGCGGGTGAGATCGAGCGCCGCATCGAGCGACCCGGGACCCCAGCCTCGCCGCACGGTGATGGCCTGCAACAGCTCCTCGCCCGGCGGCGCGCGGCCCGAGTAGCCGGAGAAGTAAGGCGTGACGCCGGGCAGCAGCCAGACCATCGCGCGCGCGTCGGCGTCCGGCAGCACCAGCACGGGATCCTCCGCCTCCGCCAGCGCGCGGGTGAGGGGCGTGGGCGCACCAAAGAGCGCGGGATCGACGTGCACGCGCAGCGGCAGTTGTCCCGGCGTCAGCTCAATCAACGCGAGGCAGACCAGCAGCAGAGCGCGCGGGGGCTTCAGCGTCTCGAGCGTGCCCAGCACGGCGGGCAGCGAAAAGAGCATCACCAGCACCTGCGCCCGACCGATGGCGCGCAGGCCCGAGACGCCCGGGAGCAGCGAGAGCAGATCGAACAGGCCCGCGCCGTAGCCGAGCGAGACCCAGAAGGCCACCGCGCAGGCCAGGAGCCACGGCCGCGCCGCGCGCCGACTGAATGAGAACACCACCAGGCCGAGCCAGACGAAGCCGAGGTAGCCCGCCTGCGCGCCCGCGGCTTGCAGGGCTGGCACCAGCAGCCGCGGCCGGTCTGTCGCGATCAAGCTGCGAAAGCTCGCACCGTAAGTGATGAGCACGCGATAGCCGCCGAGCAGCTTGCCGAGCTCGAGGTACTTGCCCGCGATCGGCCACTGAACCGCGAGCGCGAGCAGCAGCAGCGTCGCGAGCCGCGGCAGCTCGATGCGACGCCGCGCGCGAAAGATCAACACCGCGAGGCAGGCGTTGGCGAAGAGCTGGAAGTAGAGGTTCCACCCGCCGATCCAGCCGAAGGCGAGCGCGCACAGGACCAGCCGGGCCGCTGTCGGCCGCGCTTCGAAGGCAGCGAACGCACGCAGCGCCAGCGGCAGCAAGAAGATGCAGAGGTTCTGGTAGTGCGCGTATTCGGTCTGCAGCCAGCCGCAGGCGGCGAAGAAGAGCCCGCCCCAGAAGCGCAGCGCGACCACGCCGGTTACGCGCAGCCAGCTTGCGGCACAGAAGTGCGCGGCGATCACCGACGCCGCAGCGCCCACCCCGAGCGCGAAAGCGCCGTTGCCGGACAGCGCGCGCAGGGGCCAGAGCAACAAAGCCGCGTAGAGCTGGTTCTCTGAGAGCGCGAGCCCGAGCGGCGCGTCGCCGAACAGCGGCGCCTGCCAGAACGCGCGCGAGAACATCTGCAGCGGCCCGAGCGTCGCCAGGCGGTGCCAGACCAACTCCAGCGTCCAGAGGTTGAAGAGCGGGTCGCCGCCCCAGCCGAACACCGCGTCGCGCGGCGGCCAGAAGCAGAGCAGCGCAAACGCGACGGCGAGCGCGGTCGGCAGGACGACCAGCAAAACCGCTCTCGAAGCGTCAGCTCTTTTCAAGGCGCCGGCTCATGCGCGGCCGAGTCTAGGAGCGCGCTGCCGTATTCGGCAACGCTCCGGTCCCGGAGCCAGGCCCCGGAGACGGCCGGCGGCGCGGGCGCTCAGGGGCAGACGTGCTCGCGAGCAGTCTCGGCCGCGAAGGTGTTGCCGCCCTCGATGGTGACCGCGCCGCCGCCGCCCGCGCCGCACACCACGTCGATGTCGAACTGCGGGTTTGCGCCGAAGCGGTTCTCCGCCAGCGTCGCGCGTGAGGTCTCGGCGATCTCGACGCCGGCCGCGCCGTTGCGCTCGAAGAGGTTGCCGCGCGCCACCGCAGTCGAGCGGTTCAGCAGGAGCAGCCCGGCATGGCCGTTGTCGAGCAGGCCGTTGCCGGTGAGCTTCAACTCGGAACTCAGCATCGTCACTCCGCTGCCGGCGTTGCCGCGCAGCACGTTCTGGTCGAGCTGCACCTCGGAGTTGATGGCGAAGATGGCGTCGCCCAGCTCCTTCTGTCCGTCGAGCCGCGCGCCGGTGATGATGTTGCCGCGCGCGCTGACCTTGGACTCGGTGATGTGCAGGCCCATCGGACCGGGCTCCTGGATGCGGTTGTCGAGCAGCGCGATGGGCGCGCTGCCGTGGGTGATGGCGATGCCGCCGTCGGTGCCACCGTGCCAGATGTGGCAGCGCTTCACCGTGCCGCGCGAGCGCACCAGCGCCACCGCCGCGACCACATGATCGAGGAGCTCCGCGTCGGTCACGCTCACCTCGGCGCCGCGGAAGCCGATCACGGCGTACTCGTTCCCGACGATGGTGGCGCCTTCGACCGACAGCCGCGCGCCGCCCGCGTAGAGCGCCGCGCCGCCCAGGTGCTCGAAGTGGCCGCGCAGGACGCGAACGTCGGCGCCATCCACGGCCTGCACCGCCGAGACCGGGGACCAGGCCGCGTCGACGTCGGCCAGCACGGCCCGCGTGCCGCGCAGAATGAAGGCGCGCCGGCCGGCGCCGCGCATCACCACCGAGCTCGCATCGAGCGTGCCGCCGGTCAGGTCGATGCCGCGCCCGGCGTGCCCGTGCCCGATGTCGAGCACCTCGCTGCCGCGCATCGTGAGGCGCGCCCCCTGGCCGATCACCGCCGCCTCGGAGAACCCGCGCAGCCCGACATCGTCGAGCCGCACCCCGGTGCCGTTGCCGAGCAGCAAGCCGACCGTGCCCGTCTCGAGCGCGAGGCCGCGTAGCTCGACGAGGTCGGCGCCGCGCACTTCGACCACCGGCGCCTGCGGACCCTCGCCGGCCTGCCCGAGGATGCGCGTGCGTCCCGGCCCGCGGCCGAGGAGCACCACCGGCCGCGTGATCAGCAGCCGCTCCTCGTAGACCCCCTCCTCGAGACGGAGCAGCGCGCCGGGCGGCGCGGCGCGCAGGGCCTCGGCGATGGAGCCGAAGGGGCGCTCCTGCGAGCCGTCCGCAGGGGCGAGGAGAGCGATCGCGGCGGTCAGGTGCGGCGCGCGCACGAAGAGCACCGCGGGCCCGAGCTCGCGATGCCCGGCGGCGCGCGCCCCGCTGCGCTCGCAGCCGAGCGCGGCGCAGAGCAGGAACGCATGGAGGGACCGGCGCGCGTGCATTGCTCAGTATGGCCCGGAAAGCCAGCGCGGCAAGGCCGACCCGCCGCCTGCCAGGATCCACTAGCAGTTGGGGGTGTAACAATTCGATCATGCGACAACTAGTGGATCGAGGTTGACAGCGCAGAACCGCTCTGGTAGCGGTCTCGGCGCGTTCCGTTCACTCCGGATGAAGCCTGGAGCGGTCCGGCGCGATCGCCGGGCGCGGAACCCACAAAGGAGCGACAATGACGAAGGCAGACCTGATCCAGAGCGTGGCGAAGCAGGGCGATGGAATGACCAAGAAGGCCGCCGCCGAGATGGTGGACGCGCTCTTCACGACCGTGGGCAAGGTGATCAAGAAGGAAGGCCGGTTCTCTTACCCGGGCTTCGGAACCTGGACCGTGCGCTCGCGCAAGGCTCGCAAGGGCCGCAACCCGCAGACGGGCGCCGAGATCAAGATCAAGGCGTCGAAGACCGTCGGCTTCAAGCCGGCCAAAGAGCTGAAGTCCGGCCTGTAGGATCGCAGCGATTCGCAACGACGGCGCCCCGCGAGCTCACCAGGCTCCGGGGCGCTGTCGTTTCCGGAGCCGGCGCGCGGGGCGTAACCTCCCGCGCTTCAACGATCGCCCGTTTTGGGGCCTGGCAGCAGGAGCGGAGGCCCGCGCTGCGCCGTGCGCGACTCGCCGGTCCCGTGGCGCTCGGCCAGGTCGAGCGGGCTGACGCCCAGAGATTTGGAGACCCGCTCGATCAGCTCACGCGCCAGTACGAAGCGCAGCGTTTCGCCGTCGAAAGCCGCGACCAGCACGCCGCCGCAGCCGGGGAGGTGCGCCCCGAGCGACTCGAGATGGTAGACGAGCCGGGGCAGCGCCTCGTGCACGAACTCCTCCCAGCTGGAGAGCACCAGCTCGTAGGAGCGGGCGAGCGGCGCTTCGGGATCGGCAGGATCGCCCCCGCCCTGCTCGCGGCGAACGCGAACGATGGCGAGGTTCGCGTCCGCCGCGCTCGCGGTGGCGAGGGCCGGCACGAAGAGCTCGCGGAGGCGATCGTCCATCAGGGCGGCGGAAGCTACTCCATTTGACCGATGCGCGCTCGCCCCCCGTCCCGCGTGCAAGTGCGGCAACCCGATCGTTCCCGAGTTGCTGGCGAGCCGAAAATTTCGTCTCTTGCCCGGCATGCTGTATGGGTCCGCTTCGACCGGAGGCGCCGATGCAGATGAAGCGGCTGGTGTTCGAGATCGCGCTGTTCGTCGGGGTCCTGTTGATGGGCCTCGAGGCGGTCCACTATCGAAATGCAGTGCTCGAGGCCAACATCGACCGCAACCGCGCGTGGAACACCGTGGTCGATCTGCGCCACAAGCTGGAGCAGTGCACGGGCGCGCCCAGCGAACCCGCGCCGCCCGCCTCGGTCGCGCCGGCGCCGGGAGAGAAGCCGATCAATCCGTAGTCGGCCTCGGCGCGCAGCAAGCGTCGGAGATCGCGCAGTCGGGCTCGGGCGCTCGTGACGCCGCACCGGCACGTGTGAAATTTTCAGACACGTTTCGGGGCAGCGGAGGCGGTAGTGGAAGTATGGGGGATGACGAAGGCGCGCGAATGCTGCACCTTCCTCTGGTCGCGGGATGCGCGCGGGCAGCGGCGGACGGTCTTCGTGCGCCCTTATCACTGCGCGGCCTGCGTGGGCGAGATGGTCCGCTCAGCCAGACTGCAGAAGGTCGCGATCGCGGGGAGCATGCCGATGGAGCCGGTGCGGGAGATCCTGTCTCGGGGCCGCGACGAGATCATCGACCGCTGGTCGCGGCAGCTGCTCGCCGCGGCCGAGGCGGGCTTCGCTCTGGATGAGGCGACCGCCACGCTGCTGCCCGCCCTGCTCGACGCCACCGACGAGGCGCTGCAGCGCCGCTTTCGGCCGCCAGTGCCGGGCGCGTCGCACGCGGCCACGGAGGCCAGCCGCGCGGCGGTCCAGTGCAGCCTGCTCTCGGACTTCCTCTTTGACGCAGTGGTGGAGAAGTATCCGGCCATCGGCACGCATGAGCAGCACCTGCTGCACGAAGCGCTCGCGCACGCCGGCGCGGAGGTGGCGGTGCGGCTTTCGCTCGAGCGGGAGCTGGAGCGGCGGCGCAAGGATTCGGCGCGCTTCGCCCGGCTCGCGCACGAGCTCCGCGACTCGATGACGGCGGCGCGCTTGTCGCTCGACCTGCTGCGCAGGCGCGGCGTGCCGCTCGACAGCGCGCCTGGGCGGGCGCTCGAGCGATCGCTCCGGCAGCTGCGCGACGGGCTCGAGAATTCGCTGCTGGACGAGGTGCTGTCAGCAGGCGGGCTGCGACTCGAGCGTCTCAAGATCGGCACGCTGCTGGACGACGCCAGCGTGGCCGCCAGCGAGCTTGGCGCTGGCGAAAAACAGCTGCGCGTCCTGCACGAACGCGGTCCGCTCATCGAGATCTCGGCCGACCCGCGGCTGGTGCGGCCCGCGGTGCGGGGCATGCTGCGGGTCGCCTTCGACCTGTCGCGCAAGGGCGCGACCGTCCGCCTGCACGGTGGGCGGCACCAGGCGTTCGCGCAGGTGGAGATCGCCGTCGACCGCTGCCGGGCGCCGGGGAGGCTCTCTGGAATCCCGGCGTTGAGCCTGGCGCGGCGCGCGGCCAAGGCGCACGGGGGATCGATCTCCGCGCGACCGGTTCCCAACGACGGCTACGTGTTCAGGCTGGAACTGCCTGCGTAGCGCTGGCTCTTGCGTCGAGGCAGCAGCCTGCGCAGTTTGGATTCGCAGCTCAACTCGATCGGGAGGAACTTTGGCGGACAGGCCGCGAATCGTCGCCATCTTCAACACCAACCCCGAGGTCCTGGACCTCGTGCGCGAGGCGCTGCAGGGCTCGGGCTACGCCACGGTGGTCGCGCACATCGACGACCTCAAGCGCGGCCGCATCGACATGATCCAGTTCGTCGAGGAGCACCAGCCCGACGCGGTGGTCTACGACGTCGCGCCGCCTTACGACACGAACTGGACCTTTCTGCGGTTGATGCGGAACTCGAAGGTGATGCAGGAGCGCGCGTTCGTGGTGACCACCACGAACAAGAAGGCGCTGGACGAGCTCATCGGCCCGTCGGACGTGGTCGAGCTCTTGTGCAAGCCGTACGACCTCGAGCAGATCGTGCAGGCGGTCAACGCGGCGCTGGAGAAGCAGGTCGCGCGAGTGCCGGCCTAAACTCGCCATCGCTGAAGCCGTGCCGGGTCCAGCGGCGCGCGGTGCCTGGGACCGGTGGTCGATCGGCTCGAGCAGGCGCCTAGGTCTCCAGCGAAGCGCGCAGGAACCAGGCGTGCTTCTCGAAGTCGGTGATGATCGAAGACAGGAGATCGAAGCTGTCGCTGTCGTCGAGCGCCTGGATCGACTCGCGCGCCGCCTTGGTGCCGTCGAGGTACTTCTCGATGCGCTCCGCCAGCAGCTTGACGTGGTCGAGATCGCGCGTGGTGTCCTGCGGGTATTCCGGCAGCTTCGAGTTCTGCGCCGAGTGGCGCACGGTGCCATAGGCGCGGCCCCCGAGCGTCACGGCGCGCTCGGCGATGGAGTCGTTGAAGTCGCCGAGCGCGATGGCGAAGGTCTCGAACAGCGGGTGGAGCGCCGCGAACTGCGGACCCTTGATGTTCCAGTGAGCGACCTTGATCTGGCTGTGCAGGTCCAGGCCGTCGGACAGGCGACCGTTCAGGGTCTCGCAGATCGACTTACGGGAAGCTTCCGGAAGGTGACTTGGGCTCTTGTACATGTGGCTCCTGATGTCTCGCGCCGCGGCGCGATTCGAGAATTATTCTCCAAAATTCCGGGGCCCCATGCTGCAAGCGCGTAGCCGGCGGGGGAGATCAGGTGCCCCGGCGCAGATCCGTCAGGATCAGGCGCGCGATCGCCTTCAGCGTCTCGTATACACCGTCGCCCTTGGGCGCGATCGCCTCGAAGTGGGGGACGCCCTTCGGGTTGAGCAGGTTCTGCAGCTCTTCCATCGGCGCGGCGTTGGGAAGGTCGCGCTTGTTGTACTGGACGACGTACGGGATCTTGTCGAGATCGTAGCCCTGCTCCTGCAAATTGGTGCGCAGGTTCTCGACCGACTCGATGTTCGCCTCCATGCGCTCGATCTGCGAGTCGGCGACGAACACCACGCCGTCCACGCCCTTGAGGATCAGCTTTCGGGAGGCGTCATAGAAGACCTGGCCCGGCACCGTGTAGAGGTGGAAGCGCGTCTTGAAGCCGCGAATCTCGCCGAGCGAGAGGGGCAGGAAGTCGAAGAAGAGCGTGCGCTCCGTCTCGGTGGCGAGGGAGATCATCTTCCCCTTCGCCGCCGGGTTCGTGTTCGCGTAGATGAACTGGAGGTTGGTGGTCTTCCCGCAGAGCCCCGGGCCGTAATAGACGATCTTGCAGTTGATCTCGCGCGAGCTGTAGTTGATGAAGCTCATCCGGGCTTTGCCTCTCTCTACTCGCTGAAGAGGTTGTCGATGTCGTCGTCGGTGATTTCGGCGAACGGCGACCCGGCGCCGGGCACCAGCACCTTCTTCATCAGCCCCTCGAAGATTCGGTTCAGCTCGTCGGACGCCTTTTTGACGCGGAGGCGGACCAGGCCGAGCGACGAGCGCGAGTCGAAGATGACCACCAGGATGACGCGTCCGCCGATGATGCTGATGTGCAGGTTGTCCTTCTCGCCCTCGTGAAAGAGGATCGAGAATTCCTTCTCGCCGATGAGCTTGGCGAGGCCCCCGGTGGCCGCGATGTTCCCGGCGGTGAGCGAGGCGAGCGAGGTGGTGTCGAGGTTCTCGGTGGCACCGACCGAAGCGATGAGCTGGCCGTTCTTGTCGACGAGAAAGACGACCTTGGCGTTGGCCTCGCGGCTGAGGCGCTCGCAGACCGTGCTGATCTGCTGGAACTCCTCATCGTACATCACCATCTGCGGCTGCATCGGCTAGACCTCTTCCTGTTGAATCCGGGAACGCTAACAGACGCTCGCGGCACAGTCTACAACTCGCGCCGCCCCGAAATGGCCCGCGCCAGCGTCACCTGATCGGCGTATTCCAGGTCGCCGCCGGAGGGGAGGCCCTGCGCGATCCGCGACACCCGGATGCCGAGCGGTTTCACCAGCCGCGTGATGTAGAGCGCGGTCGCTTCGCCCTCGACGGTGAGGTCGGTGGCGACGATGACCTCGATTACATCGCTGCGGCCGGCGGCCTCCGGCCGGGTGTCGGCAAAGCCGGCGGCCTCCGGACCGGGGCCGTGCAGACGCGCGAGCAGCTCCTTGAGCTTGAGCTGATCGGGGCCGACTCCATCGAGCGGCGAGAGCGCGCCGTGCAGCACGTGGTAGCGGCCGCGGAACTCGCGCGTGCGCTCGACCGCGAGCAGGTCGGGCACCGATTCGACCACGCAAATCAGGCGCGGGTCGCGCTGCGGATCCTTGCAGATGGCGCACGGATCCTGCGCGGTCAGGTTGCAGCAGCGCGAGCAGAGCCGCACCTCCAGCCGCAACGCCAGGAGCGCCTGCGCGAGATCGCTCGCATACTCCGGCGGCGACTTGAGCACGTGGAAGGCGAGCCGCTGCGCCGTCTTCTCGCCCACGCCGGGCAGCTTCGCGAACAGGAGCGTGAGGCGGGCGATGGGATCGACCGTCATCGCCAGCCGCTGGCGTGCAGCGCCGGCGCGGCAGGCTCGGCCGGACCGGCGGGCTGCCCCGCAGCGAGGAGCAGCAGCGCGAAGGCGGCGATCACTTCAGCATCCCGGGGATCAGGTTCTGTAGCTGAGCCATCGGGCCCGCCTCGGCGGCGGCCGCCTCCTGCGCCGCGCGCAGCGCAGCGTTGATCGCGGCCAGCACCAGGTCCTCGAGCATGGGCACGTCGCGCGCATCGACCGCCTGCTTGTCGATCTGCACCTTGAGGATCTCTCCCTTGCCATTGGCGGTGACGATGACGAGCCCGCCGCCGGCGGTGCCCGTGACCTCCTTGCGGCCCAGGTTCTCCTGCGACTTCTTCAGTTGTTCCTGCAGCGCCTGCGCCTGCTGGAACAGCGCGTTCATGTCGAAGCCTGCCATGCCGCTACTCCTCTCCTCCAAGGTCCTTCACGTCTTCGATCTCGCCGCCCAGCAGCTCCATCGCCGCCTTCACCGCCGGGTGCTCGCGACCCATCGCGATGCGCTCCCCCGACCGCTCGGACCGCGCCGTCTGCTTCTGCTGCGCGAGGCTCTTCTTCGGCTCGGCCTGCGCCTCGAGCTCGTCGATCACCAGTGGCGCGCGGTAGCCGAGCACCTTCTCGAACGCGAGCTCGATCGCAACGCGCGTGTCCTTGTCTTGCAGGATGAGGACGCGCCCGTCGCCCTTGCGGAAGCCGATCACGATGGCCCTCGGATCGATCGAGCGCGGCACCGCGTGCTCGAGCGCCGAGGCGGCGCCGGCCTTGCGCACCGCGCGCACGGACTCGACCAGGATGCGCCAGCGCTGGTCCAGCGGCGCCGCGGGATCGGCGGCGCGGCTGGTCGCCGAAGCCTGCGGCGACGCGGGATCGGCGGCGCGGTGACTCGACGCTTGCGGCGTTGCGGATTCAGCGGCGCGGCTGCTCGCCGAGACTGCCGGGCCGGAAAGCTGACCTTGCGATGCAGCGGAATCGGCCGCGGGCGGCGCCTCGTGCGCCGGCGCGGAGACCTCGGGGCCGGCGTCGCGCTCGTTCGCTCGCAGCGCGTTGCCGTCGCTGCGCTGCCACGGCGTGCTCTTCACCACCGGCCTCGCCACCGCGCCGCCGCCCCCCGACAGTTTCTCGAGCCGCGCCACCAGCTCGGGCAGCGAGCCCGACGGCGCGAGATGCACCGCGCGCAAGAGCGCGACCTCGAGCGCATGGCGCGGGGTGGCGGCCTCGGCCACGTCGTCCTGCGCCAGCTGCAGGAGCTCGAACACGCGCGCGAGCTGCGCCGCATCGTACCCGGCGGCCTCCTGCGCGAGCGCCCGCAGCTCGTGGTCGGGCAGGTCCTGCTTGACCCCGTGTAGCGAGGTGAGGACCAGGTTGCGCGCGTGCGACGCCAGCTCCTCGGCGAGTCGCTTGAAGTCCGCGCCCTGCTCGTACGCGCGCACCACGCCGTTGAGCGCCGCGGCTGCATCGCGCTTGAGCACCGCGGTCACGATCTCGCTCACCACCGCGCGGTCGAGCGCGCCCAGCGTGGCCGCGGCCTCCTGATCGCCGATCTCGCCCAGCGCCGGATCGTGCGCCGAGAAGAGCTGGTCGAGCAGCGAGAGCGCGTCGCGCATCGACCCCTGCGCCTGCCGCGCCGCCAGCGTCAGCGCACCGTCGGAAACGGCGACGTTCTCGGCCTGCGCGATCTCGCGCAGCCGCGTGACGATCTTGCCGAGCGGCACCAGCTGGATGTTGTGGCGCTGCACCCGCGAGAGGATGGTCGCGGGCAGCTTCTGCGGGTCGGTGGTGGCGAGCAGGAACTTGATGTGGCCGGGCGGCTCCTCGAGCGTCTTGAGCAGCGCGTTGAACGCCGCGCCCGAGAGCATGTGGACCTCGTCGACGATGTAGATCTTGTACCGGTCGCGCGCGGGCAGGTACCTGGCGGCCTCGCGCAGCGCGCGCACGTCATCGACGCCGTTGTTGGAGGCAGCGTCGATCTCCTGCACGTCGATGTCGGTGCCCGCCGCGATCTCGAGGCACGGCGTGCAGACGCCGCACGGCTCCGGATTGGGCCCTTCGAGCGCCTGGCAGTTGAGGGCGCGCGCGAGGATGCGCGCCGAGGTGGTCTTGCCGCAGCCGCGCGGGCCGGTGAAGAGGAACGCGTGCGCCAGCCGCCCGCCCTTGAGCGCATTGACGAGCGTGCGGACCACATGCTCCTGCCCGGTGAGGTCGGAGAATTTCTGCGGCCGATATTTGCGCGCCAGAACCAGGTACGGAGTCGTCGCCATCGGCCGAGGATTCTCCAGGCTGCGGAGCAGCCCCGGCGGCGAGTGCCGCCGTGCAAAGGGGGCCCCGCGTGCCGGCCGGGGTCGGTCGTGGGGGACAGCAAGTCCCCTTGAAAAGGCGCTCGACCGGAGACCGGGCACACGGTTGAAGCCGCTACCGTTGCTCCCTTCCGGGCCTGGCGGATTCACGACCCGCCGTCGCCCGGTCCCCGGTCCAGCGCCCTCAAGGGAGGACCGTCTACCACGAAACTGCGCCCTCGCGGCGTGGGCGGGATTCTCCTAGCAGCCGGTACCGCCGGGCGCAAGCCGCGATAGAGTCCGCGGCCCATGCGAATGCCATCCGCGCTGCGACTCGCCGTCTTGAGCCTGGCCCTCTCGAGCCTGGCCGCTTGCGGCCACGGCGACCTGACCGCCGCCGAGTTCCCCGCCGTCTACGCCCAAGCCTACAGCGCGCCGGTCAGCCGCTGCCGGCACCAGGCCGGCTACCTTGCGCAGCAGGACCTCGCCGACACGCGCGACAACTTCGCGATCGATCTGCCCAAGGCGATCAAGCTCGGCCGCGCCGCCTTCGACTCCAAACAGGCGCAGGCGTGCATCGCCGCGCTCACCGGCCGGGGCTGCGGCCGAGTTACCGAGACGCCGGCCTCCTGCTGGAACGCGGTGCGCGGCCTGGTCCCCGACGGAGGCGCCTGCGGCTGGCTGCTCGAATGCACGCACGGCTTCTGCAGCGGCGACAACGGTTGCCCGGCGACCTGCATCGGCGCGCTCACGGCCGGCGCGGAGTGCCCGAACAAGACCAGCAACGCGCAGTGCGATGCGCGGCTCGGCGTCGAGTGCATCAGCAGCGTCTGCAGCCCGCCGCTCGCCGCGGGCGGCGCCTGCGACGAGACCAGCCGCTGCGCTGCGGGCCTGTTCTGCGACAGCTTCGACTCGAAGTGCGCGCCGCAGCACAATGAGCAGGTCGTCTGCGGCACCGACGAGGAGTGCGTGGACGGGCTCTACTGCCAGCTCACCAGCGGAGGCGGCCTCTGCCGCAAGAAGGTTGCGCAGGGCAAGCCGTGCGGCGAGGACCAGGACCACGCCATCGCCGCGGAGAACGAATGCCAGGACGGGCTCCTCTGCCTGGGTTTCGCGCGCAAGCCGCCGCGACCGGGCATCTGCGGCGTGCCGGGAGACGTCGGCTCGAGCTGCGCTGCGAGCGCTCAGGTGCCCGGCTGCGCCCAGGGGCTCAACTGCAGCGGCGGCCTCTGCACCCTGCCGCCCGGCCCCGGCCAGACCTGCCTCAACGGCGCTTGCCTCGATGGAACCGCGTACTGCGATGCAAGCGGCCAGTGCCAGGCGTTGCTCGCCGACGGCGCCGCCTGCACGCAGGACCAGCAGTGCCAAGGCCGCCATTGCGACTCGGGCGGCACCGGCAAGTGCATGACGCCCGCGCGCCTGCACGCCTGCCACGAGCCCTGAGCATCCGTCCTGCGCTCCCGGCATCAGAGCCGCTCTCTCCAGGAGGTCATCGCAATGAAGCTCTACTTCAAGCCCGGCGCCTGTTCACTCTCTCCTCACATCGCCCTCAGGGAATCGGGCCTGCCGTTCGAGACCGAGAAGGTGGACACCAAGGCGGGCAAGACGGCGAGCGGCGCGGACTACCACGCCATCAACCCCAAGGGCGCGGTCCCGGCGCTGCAACTCGACAACGGCGAGGTGCTCACCGAGGGCGCGGCCATCGTGCAGTACATCGCCGACCTGAAGCCCGAGTCGCAGCTGGCGCCCAAGGCGGGCACGCTCGAGCGCTACCGGTTGATGGAGGCGCTCAACTACGTCGGCACCGAGCTGCACAAGACCTTCTCGATCCTCTTCAACCCGAAGAATCCCGATGAGGTGAAGGCGGCCACGCGCGAAGCGCTGCTGGCGAAGTACGCGTGGGTCTCGCAGCAGCTCGAGGGCAAGCAGTATCTGCTTGGCGACCGCTTCACCGTTGCCGACGGCTACCTCTTCACCGTCTCGCGCTGGTCGAAGCACGTCGGCCTCGATCTGAGCCGCTTTCCAACCCTGACTGCGTACTTCGCGCGCGTCGCCAGCCGGCCGGCGGTGAAGGCGGCACTGCAGGCGGAAGGTCTCTCGTAGAGCTCCTAGCGCTTCCTGCCGCAGGCTGCGGCGACCGCCGCGAGCAGCATTCGCGCTCGCGGCGGCTTGGTGAGAATGCGGCCGCGCGCTCGAGGCCCACCGGGGGACCGGGAAGCCTTCTCCGCGGTCGGAAAACAGAAGGGGCCCGGCGGAACGGGACCCTTCCCTGGTGCGACTTATGGCGGAGAGCGAGGGATTCGAACCCCCGAACGCTTGCGCGTCTCCTGATTTCGAATCAGGTGCCTTCAGCCGCTCGGCCAGCTCTCCGAAAAGCTTGCGACGCTTCCTCCCTGATCCGCGGTGCGCAGTCAAGGAATGTATTGGCGGAGAGGGTGGGATTCGAACCCACGATACGTTGCCGTATACACGCTTTCCAAGCGTGCGCCTTCGGCCGCTCGGCCACCTCTCCAAAACTTACTTCCGCCGCGCACGAAAGAACGAGGTCAGCAGCTCGCTGCACTCGGCCGCGAGGAGACCGCTCGCGACCTCCAGGCGGTGGTTCAACCGCACGTCCCGCACCAGGTCGAACAGCGTGCCGGCGGCGCCCGCCTTCGGGTCGGGCACCCCGAACACCAGCCGCCAGAGCCGCGCGTTCACCAGCGCCCCCGCACACATCGGGCAGGGCTCGAGTGTGACGAAGATCGTCGCGCCGGTCAGGCGCCAGCGGCCCAGTGTCCTCGCCGCGTCTTGCAGCGCGAGCAGCTCGGCGTGCGCGGTCGGATCGCGCAGCCGCTCCCGGGCGTTGCGGCCCCGGCCGACCACGCGACCGTCCGAGACGACCACCGCGCCGATGGGCACCTCGCCTTCGTCGCCGGCCTTGCGGGCTTCGGCGAGAGCTTCGGCCATCCAGGTCGCATCCATGGGATTCAAAGAGCGGCGCGCGGTGTAGCACGCGCGACGCGAGCCCGCAACGGGGGAGCTTTCGAGGGCCCACTCGGCGCGGCGCCGAAGCACCAAAGCCGCGCGTCCAGAGCGCTGGCGGCGGCACGGTCGAGTCGCCTTGGCTCAAAACTCGGCGACACGCTCCTGGCGTCGCGGGCGGCCGTGGGGGAGGTGGCGGGGCCCGGCGCGTCCCCGCGGGGTCACCGCCGCGAGGGGCGAGGGGTCGATGCCGGGGCACCCGTCGCTGGTGCGCAGCGTGCTCCCGTCGTAGTCCACCACCTCGAAGTCCGAGACCTGCACGCCGTCGAGATCGAGCGGCGCGAGCAGCCCCGTCCAGGTCAGCGACGGATCCTGCTTCTTCAGGTAGGCCTCGTCGTCCGCGGTCAGGATGGTCTGGCCGCCGTCGGCGAGGATCATCCCGTGCCGCTTGAGCGTGCGCACCAGCACCTTGCCGCCGGGCGAGGTAACGCGGGACTCGTCGAAGCCGGGCTTCAGCCGCAGGCGCGCTCCGAACGGCGGCCCGCTCGAGGTGAGCTGCGCCTCGGTCTGGAGATGGGAGGCGGGCGCGACGAACGCGCGGCGCGTGCGATCGTTCGGCAGGATGAAGTAGAGCGCGTGGTGCAGCAGGCCGTTGTCCTTCGCCTCCCGCGCCGTCTCGCGCAGGCCGATCACGCCGGGCGAGAGCGGCAGCCCCGCGGCGTTGGCGCTGGTACAGCCGAGGCCGCGCTCCGCGTTGGGGTAGTGCGAGTCGAGGTTCCAGACGCTCTCCTGCGTGGCGAACCAGCGGCCGCTGGCGTCGTCGAACGACGCGCCGTACAGCTCGATCAATAAATGCCGCGGGTCGTCCACCACCGTGAGGTGGCAGTCTTCCTGGTTCACGCCGTTGGCACTTTTCGGGCAGTGATAGTCCGCATCGCCCTCGAGTTGGCCGCCTGCGGGCGTGGGCACCGACCAGCCGCGGCCGGGCGCCACCAGATCGCTCTCGGCCGGGTAGTAGACGTTCTGGTCGCTCGAATCCCGCGGCTGCACGTAGACCGGGCGGCGGGTGGTGCCGTCGCCGTGGATGAGCGCGAAATCGAAGCTGATCTGGAAGTGGTTCGAGAGGCCCCAGCCGCCGCGGCTCGAGATGGCAGCGAGGATGCTCGCCGATTCGCTGGCCACCGGCAGGGCCGATACGTCCCGGTACCAGGGGCTGTCGCAGGGGAACAGGTCGGAGGGGCCGCCGGCCGGGCCGCCGCCTCCGGCGCCGCAGCCGACCCCGGACGCGGTGGGGCCGGCGTCGGGAGCGCCCGCAGTGCCCGCGTCGGGACCGTCCGCGGTTCCCGCGTCCGGGTGCACGCCGGTGCCGGCGTCCGGCTGCGTGCCGGTCGGAGCGGGGACGCCGGCGATCCCGGCGCCGCAGGAGGTCGCGACCGCGAGGAGGAGCGCAGAGAGGATGTTCCTCATCCCTCCAGAACCAGCCGCGCGCTCGCCCTGTTCCCGGGCAGGGGGCTACCGGGACGCTAACCGGGCAGGCAGGCAGCGGCTGCGCGCGGCGCGAGAACGGGAATGAGCAGCGGACCCGCACCCCAGACAAGCGCGCGGGCCCGCTCCCAAAGCTAGATCGCGCTGCCGCGGCGGCCGGTGACGAAGTGCATGATGAGAAGGATGACGCCGACGACGAGCGCGATGTGAATCAAGCCGCCCGTGACGTGAAAAGCGGTCATACCGAGAAGCCAAGCGATCAGGACAATGGCACCAATGATTGCAAGCATGTGTTACCTCCGTGGGGAAAACCTAATGGTCCGGTCGAGACGGTGCCTGCTTGCTCGCTTGATTTCCCTTCCGCACGCCGCGCCAGCGTTGGGGTCGCTGGGCGATGCGCCAGCGGTCCTCTCGCCGCAACCCTGAGAAAGCAAATGGTCCAGCCGACGAAGGAAGAGCTGCGCCTCGCGCAATCGCGCGACCGCTCAGCCCACTGGAAGCGCTGGGGCCCGTACCTGAGCGAGCGCGCCTGGGGCACGGTGCGCGAGGACTACAGCAAGGGCGGCGACGCCTGGGAGTCCCTGCCGCACGACCACGCGCGGTCGCGCGCCTACCGCTGGAACGAGGACGGGCTCGCCGGCATCAGCGATCGGCACCAGCGGCTCTGCTTCTCGCTCGCGCTATGGAACGGCAAGGACCCGATCCTGAAGGAGCGCCTTTTCGGCCTGAGCGGGAAGGAGGGCAACCACGGCGAGGACGTGAAGGAGCTCTATTACTACCTCGACTCCACGCCGACGCACTCCTATATGAAGTATCTCTACAAGTATCCGCAGGCGGCCTATCCCTATGCGGCGCTGGTCGAGGAGAGCCGTCGCCGCGGCCGCGACAGGCGCGAATACGAGCTGATCGACACCGGCGTTTTCGAGGGCGACCGTTACTTCGACGTCTTCGTCGAATATGCCAAGGCGGGGCCCGAGGACATCGCCGTCCGCATCGAAGCGGTCAATCGCGGGCCGGCGGCGGCGGCCCTGCAGCTCTTGCCCACGCTCTGGTTTCGCAACACCTGGAGCTGGGGTCATGACACGAAGCGGCCGTCGCTGCGCGCGCTCGGGGACGGCGCGGTGCTGGCGGAGCACCACCGCGAAGGCCGCTACCTGCTGCAGTGCGACGGTGCGCCCGAGCTGCTCTTCACCGAGAACGACACCAACGGCGCGCGCCTCTACGGTGTGCCGCGGAATGGATACTGCAAGGACGGAATCAATGACTTCGTAGTCGGGGGCGATCCCGCGGCGGTGAATCCGGATCGGGCGGGCAGCAAATGCTCGGCTCGTTATCTCTTCGACCTCCCGGCGGGAGGCCGCGCGGTGGTGCATCTGCGGCTGTCGCGCGAGCCACGCGAAGCGCCGGCGGGGAGGGCGGGCCGCGCGGCGCTCGAGGAAGTCGAACAAGTCATCGGGCTGCGCAAGACCGAGGCGGACGAGTTCTATCGCAGCATCACCCCGCCGCAGCTCTCGGCCGACGCCGCGGGGGTGCTGCGGCAGGCGCTCTCGGGAATGCTCTGGTCGAAGCAATACTATCATTACGTCGTCCGCGACTGGCTCTCTGGCGACCCGGGCCAGCCCCCGCCGCCCGGCGTACGCAAACAGGGCCGCAACGCCGACTGGACGCACCTGTACGCCGCCGACGTCTTATCAATGCCGGACAAATGGGAATATCCCTGGTTTGCCGCCTGGGACCTCGCCTTCCATTGCATTCCATTGGCGATGGTGGACAGCGACTTCGCCAAGGAGCAGCTCCTGCTCCTCCTGCGCGAATGGTACATGCATCCGAACGGGCAGATACCGGCCTATGAATGGGCGTTGGGCGACGTCAACCCGCCGGTGCTCGCCTGGGCCGCCCTGCGCGTCTACAAGATCGAGAAGAAGCGCCGCGGCCAGGGCGACCGGAAGTTCCTGCGGCGCGTGTTCCACAAGCTGCTGCTCAACTTCACCTGGTGGGTGAACCGCAAGGACGCCGACGGCCGCAACGTCTTCCAGGGCGGGTTCCTCGGGCTCGACAACATCGGCGTCTTCGATCGCAGCAAGCCGCTGCCGGGCGGCGGACACCTCGAACAGTCCGACGGCACCAGCTGGATGGCGATGTATTGCCTGAATCTATTGGCCATCGCGCTCGAGCTCGCCTCCGAGGACGAGACCTACGCCGACGTCGCCAGCAAGTTCTGGGAGCACTTCGTCAACATCGCGCACGCCATCAACACGCTCGGGCTCTGGGACGAAGAGGACGGCTTCTATTACGATCTCCTCCATCGCGGCGACGGCGACGAGGATCTCAAGCTGCGCATCCGTTCGATGGTGGGACTGATCCCGCTCTTCGCGGTCGAGTCCTTCTCGGCGGACCTGCTGGCGCGCTTCCCCGACTTCGCGCGGCGGCTGGACTGGTTCATCGGGCACCGGCCCGATCTGATCGCCGGCGTCGCCAGCATGAACACCCCGGGGGTCGAGGGCCGCAGGCTCTTCTCCATCGTCGATCCGGAGAAGCTGCGGCGCGTGCTGGCGCGGATGCTCGACGAGAGCGAGTTCCTCTCGCCGCACGGCATCCGCGCGCTCTCACAGCGCCACCGCGACCACCCGTACCGGCTCCAGATCGACGGCAGCGCGCTGGAGGTGCGCTACGAGCCGGCCGAATCCTCGAGCGGCTTGTTCGGAGGCAATTCAAACTGGCGCGGGCCGGTCTGGCTCCCGGTCAATTACCTGCTGATTGAATCGCTGCAGAAGTTCCACCATTACCTGGGCGATGGCTTCACGGTCGAGTTCCCCACCGGCTCGGGGCGCAGGCTGCACCTGGCGGAGGTGGCGGCCGAGCTGTCGCGGCGGCTCTCGTCGCTGTTCCTCCGCGGCCCCGACGGCAGGCGCCCGGCGCTCGGCGACGACCTGAAGCAGCAGTCCGATCCGCACTTCGCCGATTGCCTGCTCTTCCACGAATACTTCGACGGCGATACCGGCGCCGGGCTGGGCGCGAGCCACCAGACGGGCTGGACCGGGCTGGTGGCGAAGCTGCTCCAGCAGAGCGGCGAGCCGGGGGCCGGAGACGAACCGGAAGGCGATTGAAAGAGCCGCTGCTGGCAGTCGCTTATGGCGGCGACGCTAGCACGCAGGCGCGCGCCCGCTCCGCCATCGGCGCCGCGAAAGCCGAGCCACCGTCAGCTCGGCCGAGGCCACGCCGCCGTCCACCGAGAGGGTGACGCTGCCTGCGCTGCCATTCGGAAATGCAGCGATTTCCAGAGGTGGTGGGCCCAGCTGGATTCGAACCAGCGGCCTTCGGATTCGTAGTCCGACGCTCTATCCAACTGAGCTATGGGCCCTCCGGAACGGCGGCGATGGCGGAGAGGGAGGGATTCGAACCCTCGATACAGCTTTGGGCCGTATACTGGTTTAGCAAACCAGCGCCTTCAGCCTCTCGGCCACCTCTCCTAACTGGGTGCAAGCTCCGCTCTCCCCATGGCGAGCTGCGCTGCGGGGAGCGAGCCTTCTAGATCGGGGCCCGGGGGCCGTCAAGGACTACCGGCGCCAAGATTCCGAAAGCGCGCGCGACGCGACGGTCAGCCGGCTCTGCGGTAAGATCGCAGCACGCGCCTGTAGCTCAGCTGGACAGAGCAGCGGCCTTCGAAGCCGCGGGCCGCAGGTTCGAATCCTGCCAGGCGCGCCTTTTTACCATCGCTGGAATCAGGCGAGCAGGCCGAACGCTGTCTCACTCACGTTGGAGAGAGGGCTGGCTGCGCACCTGGACCTTTACGACTGCGCCTCAGGTTCCTGAAGCTCTGTCCCTGCTCGTAGCCGATCGAGGTATGAGACGTAGCTGAAGGTGCGATCGCGGCGTCGGCCGGTCGTTTCCTTAAGGATGCCCAGCTGCTCGAGCACATTGACAGCCTTGCCCGCGGTGGGCTTGGTCGTGTCGAGCAGCTCAACGAGCATTGGAATCGTCGAGATCGGATGGCGCGGGAGCTGATCGAGGAGACGCGCGGCCATCACCGATGCGTTTGGCGCCGAGAGAACGCGGGAGCGGTCCTGGTTGACCAGGACGAAGAGATCGCGGGCGGTGTCGGCGGCCTCGTCGGCGATGGTTGAGACGCCTTCGAGGAAGAACGCCACCCACGATTCCCAATCACCTTCGAGACGGACCGCGTTGAGCAGACGGTAGTACTCGGCGCGATGCCGTTTGAAGAAGAGGCTCAGGTAGAGCAGCGGCTCGGAAAGCAGCTTCCAGTGCTCAAGGAGGAGCGTGATGAGCAAGCGTCCGATGCGGCCATTGCCGTCGAGATAGGGATGAATGGTTTCGAATTGCACGTGCGCGACCGCGGCACGTACCAGCGGTGGCAAGTCGTCGTCGCCGTGAATGTACTTCTCCAAATCGCTCAGCAGCCGCACGATCTCCTGCGGCGGAGGCGGGACGAAGACCGCGTTGCCTGGCCGCGTGCCTCCAATCCAATTCTGGCTTCGGCGCAGCTCGCCGGGCTGTTTGGTCGCGCCGCGCACGCCCTTCATCAGCCGGTGATGCGCCTCGTTCAGCAACCTCGTGGAGAGGGGCAGGCCCTTCTCGCTTTGCAGCTGCTGTCGCGCGTAGTCGAGCGCGGCCAGGTAGTTGGAAACCTCCTCAATGTCGTTGCTGGCTTGCTCCTTGCCCGCAGGAGCACCAGCCTCATACGCGAGCAGGTCGACAAGACTTGCCTGACTGCCCTCGATCTGCGAGGAGACCACTGCCTCCTTGCGGACGAATGCGTAGATGAACCATTCGAGCGACGGCACCATGTCGCTGGCGAGTTCAAGACGGCTTAGCTTCTGCTCGGCCACGCGCACTTTTTCGAGCGTCGCCGAAGGGAGCGCGAGCGGAGGTCGCCGGGGTGGCAGCGGCTCGGGGATGAACGCCAACACCGCCTCGCCAGCGACGGTGCTTCTCTCATAGCGGCCGGCTTGTCGCCTCGGGTTCGCCATCCAAGGAAATGATCCTTGCCTAGCGGACCAAGAAAGTAAAGGTTCGTTTACCAAGCCGCGCGACGGTCAAGCTTCTTTAGGACGGCCTTGGACGGACGCGCGACCCGGGCCGCCAATCCTCCCTTTGCGCTGATCTCCTGGAACTGAGGAGCGGCGCCCCGACAAGCAGGTCGCGCTTGCTAACCGACATCTCAGAGCTCGCCTGCAAGTCAAGCCGCGCTGGGCCAAGCGGGGCGCGGGCCCCCGCTTGCCCGCAGGGCGACCGCTCTGCTAGGCCTTGGGTGATCGCTCACCTACCAAGCGGCACATTGCCGCCCTCGGAGTTACCCGATGCAGCACAAGGTCTTTTCCATGCCGTTGCTGGCAGCGCTTGCGCTGCTCGCGGCCGGTCCCGCCTTCGCAGGTCGCCAGTCTCACGGCGCCATCCCCGCTGAAATCGCCGAGGTCGAACCTTCCGCCGCCGCGCACTTTCGTTGCGAGCTGAGGCCCTTCGACCTGACCAAGGGCCTCTTCTGCTATGGCCCCGCCGCCATCCGCAGCGCGTACGGGCTCAACGGGCTCATCGACGGCGGGAGCAACGGCGCCGGTCAGACCATCGTCATCCTCGACGCGTACGGCAGCCCGACCATCCAGCACGACCTGAAGCTCTTCGACAAGGTCTTTGGCATCCCCGACCCGCCCGCGTTCAACATCGTCACCATGCCGGGCACGCCGCCGTTCGACCCGAAGGACGGCAACATCGTCGGCTGGACCGCCGAGATCGCGCTCGACGTGCAGTGGGCCCACGCGATGGCGCCGGGCGCGAACATCGTGCTCGTCGCGGCCGCCAGCAACAACGATTCCGACCTCATCGACGGCCTCAACTACGCGCTCGATCACCACCTCGGCAACGTCGTCTCGATGAGCTTCGGCGAGTCCGAGTCGGCCCTTGGCAACCCCGACGGCTTCACCGTCATCGACAACTGGCAGGCTGCCTTCGCGAAGGCGGGCGACCAGCGCGTCACGCTCTTCGTTTCGTCGGGCGATCAGGGCAGCACCAACGTCTTCGACAACGCGGGCGACGTGTTGCCGTTCCAGAACGTCAGCTTCCCGGCGTCGTCGCCGCTCGTCACCGCGGTCGGTGGCACCAACCTCTACTTCGGCAGCGCCACGGCCGCGAATCCCAACGGCTCCTACCAGGGCGAAGCAGTGTGGAATGACGGCTTCGGCGCGGGTGGCGGCGGCATCAGCGCGCTGCTCGCCGAGCCCGACTTCCAGCGCGACAACCTCGCGCGTGCCACTCAGGCCACGCTGCACCGGCACCGCGCGGTGCCGGACATCGCCTACAACGCGGGCGTGGTCGGTGGCGTGCTGGTGGTGTGGAGCGTGGCCGCTCCCGATAGCTTCTTCCTCTTCGGCGGCACCAGCGCCGGCGCGCCGCAGTGGGCGGGCGTGATCGCGGACGTGAACTCGGCGGTGGGCCATCCGGTTGGCTATCTCAACAACAAGCTCTACCGCCTGGGCGGGCGCGGCGCGCTCGTCAACCTCACGCACGACGTCACCGCGGGCGACAACAGCTTCCTCGGCGTCCCCGGCTATCCCGCCGCTGCCGGGTATGATCTCGCCACCGGCTGGGGCACGCCCAACCTGGGCAAGCTGGCCGCGACGCTCGGCCGCGACGGCGATTAGAGCCGACGCAGTTTAGTTCTCGAAGGCCTCCGGCACGCCGCCGGGGGCCTTTTCATTTGCGCTGAGCTGCGCGCCGCTCAGCGCGCGCTGAACCAGGGGAGCGACTCGCGCGGCAGGTTCAGCGAGCGGAAGAAGAACTCCGCGGTGCCGAGCGCGGCCTTGTAGATCTCCCGATCGACCGGCCGCTGCAGGACCGCGCCGTACGCCGCGGCAAAGCGCAGCGAGGTCCCGTATAGGTGCGAGATGCAATCGGCCGCCTCGCGCAGGTCGCCGCGGCCCTTCACCATCGGGGTGCCGAAGCGGTGCGCGAGGTAGCGCGCCGCCAGCGGCTTCAGCAGTTCTTCCTGCGGCGCGAGCCAGCGCTCGAAGGCGGGCTGCCACGCGTGCAGGTGCTCTGCCAGCGCCGGCACGAGCAGCGGCTTGGGCTCGATCGACCAGATGAACCGCTGGTAGCGCACCGCCGTCGCCGAGAGCAGGTCGGCGCCGTGCGCGCCGATGCACTCGAAGAGAAAGGCCAGGAACGGCTGCGGATCCTCCGGCTCCACCACCTCGAACGCCGCCTCGTTGCCGATGCGCAGCCGGCGGAACGCGTGCGCGAGCGCGGCGAGCGATCGCCACACCGGCTGCGGCGAAGCGAAGGCCTCGACACTGGCCAGGCGGATGCGATCGAGCGCCGCGAGCTCGAGCTTCTGCTTGCCGACGCGGCCGGCGATCTTCTCCTCGGTGTTCGCGACGCGCAGGTCGAGCCCCTCGTCGCCGAAGAAGCCCGGCTGGGTGAAGAGCCGCAGCGGCTCGTCGCTCTCGTCGAGCTGCTCGAGCACCTCGGGGCAGACCGGGTCGAACCACAGCTCGACGCGGCCATCGTCCTGCCTGTAGCCGAAGGCGGGAAAGTCCACGCACAGGTCGGGCAGCGCCGATGGCCCGTAGCGCGCGTGCACGCTGCAGGCCTTGTCGGGCGCGAGGAAGCGGCAGGCGCGATCCTCTCCGACGCCGTCGAGCTTGAGCGAGTCGAGGATCTGCTGGCCGGTCTTCTCGTCGGGCTCGCCCTCGAGGATGAGCCGGATGCCGTGGGTGAGCTCTGCCTTTTCGGCGCCCTGCAGATGCTCGTTCAGGCGGAGGAAGTCTTCGAGTCGGAAGGGGATGTCCCAGCCGCTGCAGCAGCAGCCCTTGAGGTTGCACTTGAAGCGGCGCATCGGCTCCGACAGCACCACGGCGCTGGGCGGATTCGAGGAGCCGACCTGCGGCTCGCGCGGCGGCGGAATGACGTTGAGCGACAGTTTCGGCACCCGGCGAGACTACTCCTGTCGCACGCCAGGGTGAGCACGAACGCAGACCGCGCCATCGCCACCATGCCCGGCGATTGTATATGCTCCCGTGCCATGCCGGACGAAGCCGACGAGCTCATCCTCAAGATGCAGCACCTCGCGGCGCAGGCACGCGAAAGCGAGCGGGCGCGCGCGGGCGACGCGGGCGCGGCGCAGCTCAAGTCCGCGGCGCAGAAGTTGGCGCGCGAATCGCAGCCGGAGGT
>JAYWBT010000149.1:0-31447 GCA_043781235.1 Deltaproteobacteria bacterium | reverse complement strand
AGAAGCTCAACGAGAACCTCTTCCGCTCGGTGGACGAGCTGGAGCTCTCGGTCCGCTCGGCCAACTGCCTGCAGAACGCCAACATCAAGACCATCGGCGACCTGGTGCAGAATAGCGAGGCCGAGATGCTCAAGACAAAGAACTTCGGCCGCAAGTCGCTGAAGGAGATCAAGGAAATCCTGGCGGAGATGGGCCTCTCGCTGGGGATGAAGCTCGAGAACTGGCCGCCCAAGCCGCCCACGGCGACCGCGCCGGTGCTCAAGCAGTAATCAGGAGAACGCCATGTCCCGCCACGCCAATACCGGCCGCAAGCTCAGCCGCAACACCAGCCACCGCAAGGCGCTGCTGCAGAACCTGATCCGCGCGGTCATCCTCGAGGAGAGCATTCGCACCACCACGCCCAAGGCGAAGGAGGCCCGGCGCGTGGTGGAGCGGATCATCACCAAGGCGCGCGAGAACACGCTTGCGGCGCGGCGCCAGGTGCACAAGACCGTGCGCGATCAGGCGGCGCTCTACAAGCTGTTCGCGACCATTGGGCCGCGCTTCAAGACCCGGCCGGGCGGCTACACGCGGCTCATCCACGTGCAGAACCGCGTCGGAGACAACGCGCCGATGGCCATCCTCGAGCTGGTGGAGAAGAGCGAGAAGGCGGCGCCCGAGGCCGAGGAGCCGAAGAAGACGGGCAAGGCCGCGAAGGCGTCGGCGCAGGCGTCGGGCGAGGGCGGGTCGAAGGTGGAGAGGGCGCCAAAGCAGCCGCGCGCCAAGAAGGCGAAGGCCGCCGCAGGCGAGAAGGCCCCCGCAGTCGAGAAGGCTTCCCCGGCCGCCGACGAGAAGAAGTAGCTTCCGATTCGGGAGCAGCTTCTCTTTCGGAAGTGTCAGTGAATCAGGAGGCGGCGGCTCGCGAGGGCCCGCCGCCTTCGCGCTTCGGCCCTGACGACGGATCACCCCAGGCGCTCGCGGATACGTGCGATCAGCTCGTGGTTCTCGAACGGCTTGCGGATGAACTCCTCGGCACCGGCCGCGAGCGCCCGCTCGACCACGTCCTTGCCCGGCCGCGCGCTGACCACGAACACCGGCACATCGCGCGTGCGCGGATCCTTCTTCAGCGTGCGGCACAGATCGAGCCCGTCGCGATCGGGCATGGCGATGTCGAGCAGCACCAGTGAGGGGACGGAGTGCTCGAGCTTCTCCAGCGCGGCGGCGGCGCTGGTGGCCACGGTGGACTCGATGCCCTCGAGCTCCAGCAGCGTAGCGAGAAAGGTGACGATCTCGGGATCGTCGTCGACGACCAGCACGCGCGCCCGCCGAGCGGTTTCGCCAGCTGCGGTCATTTGGTGAGGTCCTCCTCGACCTGGCCCCGGTCGCACTCGATGCGCAGCTGCCGCGGCGGGACGTTTTTGGGCGCGTAGGTCGCCTTGCCGGCGGCGTCGAAGAGGGCGAACCGGTTCACCGGCATGAGAACGTGCTCGCCAGGCTTGAGAGAGTTGGTCTCGAAGCCGTAGATCCCATTGAGCGTGAGCTTGACGTGTTTCCACTCGTGCGATGAATCGTTGCGGACGAAGATCTGGGTCAGGGCGGGCAGCGGCACCGGCTGCACCCGGACGTGCGCCTTCAGCGGGTCCGAGCTGTAGAGCTGGGCGAGCAGGGTTGCCACCAGCACCAGGCCATAGCTGCCAAAGGCGTAGGCGCGGTAGCGGGCGTGTTCGGGACGCGCCCGGAACTCTCCGTAGACACTGCTGGTCCGCTGGCGCAGCTCGCCGAAGATCTTGCTGGTGACGGCGACGAGCGCTTCGGAGGCGGCGCCAAGGCCCCGCGCGGCCGCGGCGCCCCAGCCCTCGAAGGGGCGGCGCTGCTGACGGGGCGGTGGCGTGACTTCGATCACAGCTTCCATGGTAGCGGATGGGCCGCACGAAACAAGGGCCAGGCAATTCCGCTGTCAGCTCGACTGGAGCGCGGACAGGAGCTTGCTCGCCGCCGCGTTCTCCGGCTGCAGCGTCAGCACCTTCTCGAGCAGCTTCTCGATGCGCTGGCCCAGCTCGCCGCGGGCGGGGTCGCTCGCGCGCGTGCGCTCGTCGTAGAGGAGCAGGGCGAGCCGGAAGAGGATCTCGGCGTCGTCGGGGCGGCGCTCGGACAGGCGCTCGAGGCGCGTCTGGGCCGGGGCGGGCGCGCCGGCCGCGATCTCGGCGCGCGCGAGCAGGAGCTGCAGGCCGTCGTCTCCGGGAGCCAGGGCCGCGGCGGCGGTCAGCGGCTCCCGCGCATCGCCGCCATGCTCGAGCCGCAGGAGGCCGAGCCTGCGCAGCGTGTCCGGGTCGAGCGGGTCGCGCTCCAGCGCAGCGCCGTACTCCTGCGCCGCGAGCTCGGGTCGATCCTTGGCCGTATACAGCTCGGCGAGGTAGGCGTGCGGCTGCGGAAGATCCGGCGCCAGCTCGGCGGCGCGCTTGAGCTCGGTGGCGGCGCGGCCACCCTCATCGAGCCGCGCCTGCGCGAGGCCCAGGAGCGCGTGTGCGGGCGCGAGGTCCGGCATCCTCAGCAGCAGCGACTCGAGCGGCGGCACCGCGAGCCCGGGCGCATCGCGCACCAGATACCCGAGCGCCAGCTCCAGATCGGCGCGCGCGGGCTGCGGCAGGTCGCGGAAGGGATCGGTGAGCGCCCGCGCCGCCTTGACCGCGAGCGCGGCTTCGTCGGCCGAGGGAGAGAGCAGCTCCAAGCCGCGCAGCGCGCTCATGGCGCCGTGGCGATCGCCGAGCCGGCCCAGGCAGGTGGCGAGCGGCGTGCGGTAACGCGCGACCTTGGGTGCGAGCTTGACCGCCCGCTGCAGCGGGCCGCGCGCGTCGGTGAACTTCTCGCCGTCGAGGAGCGCCACGCCCAAGCGATACTGAATATCTGCCTCGTCCGGCCGCAGCCCGGCAGCCGTGCGCAGCGCCGCCACCGCAGCGGCCTCGTCTCCCGCGGCGAAGCGCGCGAGGCCGAGCGCGTAGAAGGCGTACGGGTCCGACGGTCGCTGCGCGGCAGCATCCTGCGCCTCGCGGGTCACCATCGACAGCACTCCGTTGCGCCGCGCCGCCTCGATGCGGCCGCGGATGGCGGCAAGCTCGCGCGGGTCGCGGGCGAGGACCTCCTCGAACCCGCGCTGCGCCTCGGCGGCGCGTCCGGTCGCGAGATCCTGCTGCGCCGCCCGCAGCCTCGCGCCAGGGTCGTCCGGCCGAGGCCGCCCGGTCGCGCAGGCAGTCGCCGCGAGCAGGAGCAGCGCGGGGAGCGCGCCCCTCATTCGCTTCGCTCCCCGCTCTGCTGGCCGGGCGGAGCGATCATCGGCTCGAGCGGGCTCGGCCCGGCGCCCGCGAGGAGGTGCTGAGCCAGGATGGCGAGGCGCACCCGCCGCAGCAGGTCGTCGCGATCATCGGCGGTGAGCCCGCGCGTCTCGATCTGCGTCCCCACCACCACGCGGATGGGATGGCCGTAGAGCCGCAGTTTGTGCTTGCGCAGCGCATGCTGGGCGCCGTCGGTTGCTACCGGCACGATCGGCACCTGCGCCTCGATGGCAAGCATGAACGGCCCCTTCTTGAACGGCAGCACCGTGCCGTCCACCGAGCGCGTGCCCTCGGGATAGAGCGTCACGACCGTGCCTCCGCGCACCTGCGCCGCCGCCTTTGCGTAGCTCTGCACAGCGCGGTCGCGGTGCTGCCGGTCCACCTCGACGAAGCCGGCGATGCGCAGGTGCCACCCGATGAAGGGCCACTTGAAGAGCTCCTTCTTGGCGGCGAAGACGAACGGCGTTCCGCGCAGCGCGAGAAAGAGCGCGGGGATGTCGAGGATGGAGCTGTGGTTCGAGGCGTAGACGAAGGCGCGCGTCGGCCGCTCGCCGGGCAGGAAGGTGGTCTCGACCGGGCAGCGCGCCAGCCAGAGGATGCTGCCCGCCCAGCCGACCGCGCAAAGCGATTGCCAGCGCCGCGCCAGCTCGTGCGGCATCAGCAGGCCGAGTGCGCCGAGCATCGCGGCGAGGGCGCTCGCGATGCACGTCCAGGTCATGGCCACCCAGAAGCGGACGCTCGCCAGGAAGAGCGAGAGCGCGCCTTCGTCGGCGGCTGCGACCGACGAATCCATTACCAGCCGGCGGTGCTGCGGAAGCCGGGGTCGTTGGCCCAGCGCGCAAAGGCGGGCTCGCTCTTCAGCTGCGAAAGCGACCGCGTGGTAGCGGCGCGAACCTGCGCCTCGAGCGCGTCGCCCTTGACACCTTGCTCGCCCAGCCGCGCCCGCGCGTCGGCGCCCACGCGCTTGAGGGCCTCGGCCAGCGCCTCGGCGGCGAAGGCGCCTGCGCCCCGGGCCGCGAAGACGCGCGCGCGGCCGTAGTAGCCCTCGGGCGAGTCGGGCGAGCCCTTGAGGATGCGGTCGAAGGTTGCGGCCGCCTCGGGCACCTGCCCGTCGCCCAGCAGCGCGAGGCCGTACTGGTAGAGCGCGGGGACGTTGTCGGACTTGAGGTGAACCGCCTGCTCGTAGTCGGCGAGCGCGGCCTTCCTGTCGCCGGCCCGCGCCGCGAGGTTGCCGCGGGAGAGCAGCGCATAGAGGTTGGACGGCGCGCGGTCGAGCGCCGCCGTCAGCTCGGCGCGGGCAGCGGCGAGGTCGCCCTGATCGCTCAGCACGCGCGCCGCGCCGATGTGCGTGGTGGGCGAGCCGTCGTCCACCCGCGCGGCGTCGCGGTAGGCGGCGAGCGCCTCGTCCTTGCGGCCGAGATCGTAGAGCGTGTCGCCCAGCCGCTCGCGCGCGAGGCCGCTCTTCGGCAAGAGCTCCGCGGCCTTGCGGTACTCGGCCGCCGCCTCTTCGCGCTTGCCGTTGTTGACGAGCACATTGCCGCGCGCGAGGTGGGGGGCGGCGGAGTCGCCGGTGCAAGCGGTCACGAGCAGAACGAGGGCGAGGAGAGACTTCATGGGCCGCGCAGTCTAATCGAAGCGGGGCGTGGTAAGCAGAGCAAAGATGACCACGCGCAAGCGCTTCATCGCCGTCGCCGGAAACATGGGCGCGGGCAAGAGCGAGCTGGTGCAGTTCCTCTGCCGCCGCTACGGGCTCAAGCCGTTCTACGAGCCCAACGACACCAACCCGTACCTCGCGGACTTCTACGCGGACATGCCGCGCTGGGCGTTCCACTCGCAGATTTATTTTCTGACCCACAAGTTCCGTCTGCACCGCGAGCTGATGCTCGAGCCCGGAGCGGTAGTTCAGGACCGGACCATTTACGAGGACGCGGAGATCTTCTGCGAGAACCTGCACCGCAGCGGCATGATCGTGGAGCGCGACTACCGCCTGTACCGCGAGCTCTACGAGAGCGTCAGCGCCGCGCTCTCGCCGCCGGATCTGATGATCTTCCTCAAGTGCCCCGTGCGCACCTTGAAGAAGCGCATCCTGCAGCGGGGGCGGAAAATGGAGATCGATGTCCCGACCGCTTATCTCAAGGCGCTGAACCAGCTCTATGACGAATGGCGCGCGCGGTACTCGATGTCGCCGGTGATCGAGCTCGAGACCGACCGGCTCGACTACCTCACCGACCTGGTCGACCGGCTCGACCTGTTCCGGCAGGTCGAGAAATTCGTCAGGTAGAGGACGGCTTCCTTGTCTGCTACCACGCAGCCTTTGCGCCCTTCGCGCGATGGCGCGGTCAACGCCTTGACTCCCCCCGCGACAGGTGCAAAGTACGACCGCGGGTCGCCTGAGGCGCAGGAAACCAGCAGCTTGTCCTCCTCGTTTCCATCACTTAAAGTGTCGGCAGCATCGTTTGGCGAGCGACGCGCGCTCTCGACAAACCGGACGGAGGAAAGAAAGTGTCAAAGCCCAACCTTTGGCCAAATGAAGAACGCTTTGAGCGTCTGGTGACTGGCATCAAAGACTACGCGATCTTCATGCTCGACAAAGAAGGTCGAATCACGACATGGAATGAAGGCGCGAAAAGGATAACCCAGTACGACGCAGCCGAGGTCATCGGCCAGCAGTGTTCGAGATTCTATCCCCCTGAAGAGATAATGGCTGGCACGCCCGACCGGGAAATGAAGCAAGCCGAGCAAACCGGCCAGCTCGAAACTGAAGGTTGGCGGGTGCGCAAGGATGGTTCGCGCTTCTGGGCGCATGTCACTACCGCGCCAATCAGGGAAAACGATGGTGTTCTGGTCGGCTTCTCGAGGATTACCCGTGACTCGAGCGAGCGAAGGCGGAACGAAAGCCAACTCAGATCCGCGGAGTCGAAATTTCGCAATCTGCTGGAGACTGCCCCCGATGCGATCGTGATCGTCAATGAGGAAGACAACATAGAGCTGGTCAACGGGCAAACCGAATCCATTTTTGGTTACGATCGCGCTGAATTGACCGGCCAGCCCGTGACAATGCTGATGCCCGAGCGTTTTCGTCGCGATCACGTCCATCGCCGCGCCGGGTATCCGGCCAATGCCAGCTCGAGGCCCATGGGCGCGGGACCGGATTTCTACGGCAGACGGAAAGACGGCACCGAGTTTCCGGTCGATATTTTTCTACGCCCGCACCAGACGGAAGGCGGTACTTTTGTCACCAGCGCAATCCGGGATGTTTCCGTTCGGCGGGTGCTGGAAAGGGAGAGAGAAGAGCTCCTCGAGAGAGAGAAGAAATCCCGCGCCATGGCCGAGACGGCGGCTCGCATGCGTGATGAGCTCGTGGCGATGGTGTCACACGATCTGAAGAATCCGTTGGCCTCGATTCTGATCGGCGCCCAAGTGATGGAAAAAGGGGCTTTCGTCGACGAGCACGGCAAGAAGATCCTGGAAAGGATGAAGCGGTCCGCGGAGCGGATGCAGAGGATGATCCAGGACTTGCTCGATTCTCATAAGATCGAGGCCGGGCGTTTTGATCTTGCCGGTGGCCGTGCCACGCATAGCGTTTCGTCCGTCATAGAGCGGGCGCTCGAAGGGCAGCAGCTTCTTTCGAGCCAAAAGGAAGTCCGTTTGGAAATGGCCATTCCCGAGCAATTGCCGACGATATTCGTGGACGCGGAGCGTATTCAGCAAGTTCTCCAGAACCTCATCGGCAACGCGATCAAGTTTACCCCAAAAGACGGGCAGATCCGGGTGAAGGTCGAATCAGTCGATTCAAACGTCAGGTTTTCAGTTACCGATACCGGTCCTGGAATCAGTGAGAGCTTGCGGCCACACCTCTTCGAACGCTTTAGTCAGGATGTAAATACTGCGAGGGCTGGAACCGGACTCGGGCTCTCAATCGCAAAAGCGATCATCGAAGCACATATGGGGAAGATCTGGGTGGAAAGCCAGATGGGCATTGGAACAGCTTTCGTTTTCACGCTGCCCCGTGGCGATGCCGTCCTAGCCGCAGTTCCGGAGGCGAGGCAGTCAGCCGCGAGCTGCTCAGAAGGTCGCTGCCATCGAGACCCGCAGGGTGCGGCCGATCTGCGGGACGGCGTGGTTCGGGAATGGGATCTCCAGGCCGCCCGGCAGGAGCGGCTTCTCGTCGAGCAGGTCATCGACGAAGGCGCCGTAGCGCAGGTGCCACGGTGAGTAGAGGCCGGTGAAGCCGACGTTCCAGATCAGCGACTCGCCGAGCGTAACGTCGGGCAGCCGCGGGTCGTCGGAGGCGGCGATGCGCGCGGAGTTGTAGACGAGCTCGGTGGCGATCGAGAGGCGCTGGTAGGCCACCGGCGCGATCACCCGCAGCGCCCCGCTGTGCGAGGGCGCGTTGGGCACGTCGGGGTTGCCGTTGTTATTGCGAATCTGATTGTACGAATACCAGAAGGCGACCAGCGCGTCGGGGCGCGGCTGCCAGCGCACCTCGCCCTCGGCCCCGGCGCTGAAGGTCTGCGCCGACTTGTTCTGGAAGCGGAAGCCGCTCTCGCCGTCGGTGAGCTTCACCGCCTTGAGCCGGATGATGTCGTCGATGCGGCTCCAGTAGCCCGCGACGGTGGCGGTGAGATCTTCGCTGAGCTGGTGCGCGTACTCGAGCTCGCCGGTGCGGATGCTCTCGGGCGAAAGGTGGACCAGGCCGTCGTCGGTCAAACGGCCGCGCTCGTCGGGCGTGCCCTCGCCCGCGATCTGCCGGCCGCTGCGGAAGTAGCGCTCATTCAAGGTCGGCGCGCGGTAGGCGGTGCCGTAGAGCAGCTTGAGCGTTCCCGCGGGAGACGGCCGCGCGATCAGCGCCACGCGCGGGTGCACCTGTGCGCTGGGGAGCTGCTCGTTGGCTGAGCCTCCCGAGTAGCCGTCCACGCGCACCGCGAGATCGAGCTGCAGGTGATCGCCGAGCCGCAGATCGTCGCCTGCGTAAGCGCTGCCGACGAGCTGCGCGTGCGACTCGTCGAGCGCCGGCGCGCCGGGCCGGGTGAGCTGCAGCCGCGTGCGCCACAGGTCCTGCACCTCGGCGCCGGCGAAGGCGCGGTTGCCGGCGAAGGCGGGCAGGCGCAGCCGGAGCTCGGCCTCGCTCCAGTCGGCGAGCCGGGTGGCGCGCTCGAGGTCGCCCTGGGTCGGGAGGTCCTGCCGCGACCGCGCGCCGTCCTCGGAGAGGCGCGCGTCCAACCCGAGGCCGGAGGCGAGCGTGTGGCTGTAGCTGCCCTCGACGAAGAAGCGCTGGTCCTGCGCGTCGGCCCCGGCGAGGCCGAAGCTGTCGAAGGGGCCGGTGGGGATGCTCTTGTCGCGCCGGTTGAAGACCGCGGACAACATGAAGTCGCCGGCGTGCGCGCGCAGGTCGGCGTGCCCGGCGTCCTCGCCGTCGAGGTCGATCGCGAAGCGCGTCGCGGGGCCGGAGCGCTCGGGCGCGGCGAAGACGCTCTCGCCGTCCTGCCGCAGCCCCGCCACGCGCGCGGTGAGGCTGCTGGTCGCGTCGCCGCCCGAAGCGATGACGTGGCCCGCGCTCAGGTTCAGCGAGCCGAGCTGCGCGCCGGCCTCGAAGCTGCGCGCGCGCAGGGGCGAGCGGTGCACCACGTTGACCACCGCCAGGAAAGCGGCGCTGCCGTAGAGCACCGAGCCGGGGCCGCGCACCACCTCGATGCGCTCGACGTCCTCGAGGTCGACGTCGAAGTCGTGGCCGATGAAGCCCTGCCCCGAGGAGATGTCGTTGGTGACGTGCCCGTCGGAGAGCACCAGCACCTTGTCGTTGTAGACGCCCGGAGGCGAGAAACCGCGCACGCCGAAGCTGTCGCGCGTGCGGTCGGAGGTGGCGTAGAGGCCGCGCACCGAGCGCAGCGCCTGCGCGAGCGTGGCGTAGCCGAAGGCGAGGATCTCGCTGCGGCCGATCACGGTGACCGACGCGGGCGCGTCCTCGATGCGCGTGAGCTGCCGTTCGGCGGCGACCACGGTCGGGCGCAGCCAGGAGAGCCGGACGTCCACGAAGGAGCGCTCGTTCTCGCGCACCTGGATGTCCTCGACCTGCGGCTCGCGGCCCTCGGCGATGATCTCGAGGAAGTGGCGGCCGACGGCGACGTTCTTGATCACGTCGGGGGTGAAGCCCGCCTCCTTGCCGTCGAGGCGGAGCAGCGCGCCTTCGACGCTGGCGCGCACCACCAGGGTGCCCGTCGGCGGCGGCAGCGGCAAAAGATGGTAGGTCACGGCCACGCTGCCGTCGGGCGGCACCTGCACCGCGAGCTGCTGCGCGGCGTAGCCCTCGGCGGAGAAGAAGAGCAGGTGATCGCCGGGGACGACCGCCAGCGGCCCGGCTGCGGAGAGCGGCGGCGCGGTCGGCTTGTCGATTCTAATTTCAACCGCGCCCGGCTGGCCCGAGAGGGTGACGCTGCCATAGATGCGCTGCGGCTCGAGCTTCAGCAGCCGCGTCTGCCCCGGGAAAACCTCGACCTGCGCGCGCGCGCCGCGGTAGCCCGGCAGCTCCACCATCGCGATCGCCTTCCCCGGCGGCAGCGCGAGCGTCACCGGCGTCTGGCCGCGAGCGCCCAGATCCTTGCGGTCGATATAGATGGTTGCCCCGGGCGGATCGGTCTCGATGCGCAAAAGCGCAAGCGACGGCCGGAGCCGCTCGATGGCCTGCTCCACCGCTCTGCGGTCGACCGCGGGAACGCCCTCGTCGAGGACGTCCAGGTACCAGCGATAGGCCTCGTTGGTGCGGTGGAGCAGCTCGAAGGAGCGCGCGATGTTGAAGACGACGTTGCGGTTCTTGACCAGGCGGTAGGAGCCGAGGAACTCGCTGAGGGCCTCCTCGACGTTGCCCCGGCGGATCAGCGCTGCGCCGCGGCGGAAGCGAAAGTCGGCCTCGTCGGCGACCGAATCGGCGCGGGCGCCGAGCGCGAGCAGGCAAAGACCGGTGGCGAAAACGCGCATCAGGCAGCGGGCAGCTTGAGGACGAACGTCGCGCCGCCTCCGGCGGTGTCCGAAAGCGTCAGCGTGCCGCCGTGAGCGGTGGCGATGTCGCGGCTGGTGGAGAGGCCGAGGCCGTTGCCGCCCGGCCGCGTGGTGACGAAGCGCTGGAAGATGCGCTCGCGATCCTTCTCGGGCACTCCCGCGCCGTCGTCGGCCACCAGCACCTCGGCGCTGCCTTGCGCGGCGCGAGTGCTGACGACAATGCGGCCGCGCGCGAAGTCGAGCGCGTTGAGCAGGAGATTCAGCAGGAGCTGGCGGATGGCGAAGGGATCGCACTCGACGCGCGGCGGTTCGCCGGTCTGCTGCTCGATCAGGAGCTCTTTCATTCGCGCCATCGGGCGGATCATGATCAGCGCCTCGGCGACGAGCTCGTTCACGTCCTGCGCGCGCCGCGGCACCTTCTCGCCGCTCGCGTAGGAGAGGAAGCTGTGCAGCTGCGCCACGGTGCGCCGGGTCTCGTTCTCGAGCTCGCGGAGGTAGCGCGTGACCTTCTGCTCCGCCTGCGCGCGCTCGGACGCGGTGCGCGCCAGCTCGGCGAAGCCGAGCACCACGGTGAGCGCGTTCTTCATCTCGTGCGCGAAGCCCGCGGTGAGCAGGCCCACGGTGCTGGCCCGCTGGGCGCGCTCGAGCGCGGTCGAGATCTCGTGCAGGCGGCGCTGCAGCGACCACGCTGAGGCGACTCCCATCGCCGCCAGCAGCACCACGCCGCCGTAGACCACGCCGCCCAGGTTGATGCCCTTGTAGAGGCTCACCACCAGCGCGACCGTCGACAGCAAGAAGATGATCGGGCCCCAATAGAGCGCGAGCAGGACGATGCGCCGCGCGTGGAGCGCCGCGAGGATACCGGGGGCGGGGCGAGGTGGCACGACCGTCACCGTAGCAGAAGAGTTTCCGCGCGGGGCGCTTTGCGCGATCATGCGCGGCATGAAGCGGGTCCTGTTGTGCGTCGGCGGTGGCATCGCGGCTTACAAGGCGTGCGAAGTGGCGCGCCTGCTGGTCAAGCAGGGAGCGCAGCTGCGGTGCGCGCTGACGCCCGCCGCGCAGCGATTCGTCTCTGCGCTCACCTTTCAGGCGCTCAGCGCGGGGCCGGTCGCGACCGATCTCTGGGACTCCTCGCAGGAGCTGGCGGCCGGGCACATCGCGCTCGCCGACTGGGCCGAGCTGGCCGTGGTGGCGCCGGCGACGGCCAATCTCATCGGCCGGCTGCGCGCCGGGCTCGCGGACGACGTGGTGACGGCCACGCTTATCGCCATCGAGCCTGCGCGCTGGCTGCTCGCGCCGGCGATGAACGAGAAGATGTGGGCGAGCCCGGCGGTGGCAGAGAACGTCCGCGTGCTGCGGGAGCGGGGCGCGCGCTTTCTCGGCCCCGCGGTCGGCGAGATGGCGGAGCGGTCGCACGTCGGGCCGGGCCGGATGGTCGAGGCCGCGGAGATCGCCGCGGCGGCGCTGGCCCCTCCCGCTGCGCGCGATCTCGAGGGCGTCTGCGTGCTGGTGACCGCGGGCCCCACGCGCGAGGCGCTCGATCCGGTGCGCTTCCTCTCGAACCCCTCGACGGGGAGGATGGGCTTCGCCATCGCCGAGGCCGCGCGCGATCGCGGCGCGCGCGTCACGCTCATCGCCGGCCCCACCGAGCTTGCGCCACCCGCAGGCGTGCAAGTGGTCCGCATCGTCTCGGCCCAAGAGCTCGCGCAGGCGGTCGATGCGCACGTCGCGGCGGCGCGCGTTCTGGTGATGACGGCCGCCGTCGCCGATCAGCGGCCCAAGCTGCGCGCGGCGCACAAGGCAAAGAAGCAGGACGGCGAGGAGACGCTGACCCTGGTGCGCACGCCGGACATCCTCGCGTCCTTGAGCGCGCGCGCGGTGAGGCCACTGCTGGTCGGCTTCGCCGCCGAAACCGAGAACGTCGAGGCGAACGCGCGGGAGAAGCTGCTGCGCAAGCGCCTCGACCTCATCGTGGCTAACGACGTCTCGGCCGCGGGCGCGGGCTTTGCCTCCGAGACCAATCGCGTGCTGGTGCTCGACAAGGACGGCGGGCGTGCCGAGCTTTCGGGCAGCAAGCGCGCGGTGGCCGACGGCCTCTGGGACCGCATCGCGCCCAAGCTCGGCTGAACGGCGCGCGGCTCACCCGTTCTTTTTTCCCTGCTCATCGGTCTGGAGGTGGTGGTTGAGGGGTGGGGAGGGGGGCGGGGGGCGACGAGGGATCTGCACCGTGAACGTAGTGCCATCCTTCTCGGTCGAGGTCGCACCGATCGTTCCACCATGCGCCGTCACGATTGCGCGCGCGATGTAGAGCCCCAGCCCCAGGCCGGTCGCGTTCTTGTCGATGTCTTGGGTCGGCTGACGAACCATTGGCTCAAAAATGACCTTCAACGCACTCTCAGAAATGGGCGACCCCTCGTTGTGGACTTGCAGAACGACGCCGTCGTCATGCCCTTGGGCCACAACACTCACCGCAGCCTCGCCGTATTGCAAGGCGTTCGCGACGAGGTTCGAGAGCACCTGGGTGAGCCTGTCGCTATCCCATTCTCCGGATAGATTCCCTTTTGATTCGAATCGCAACTGGCGATCTGCGTGGACGACTTCGAGCTCGGCAATCACCTGCTGGCACACGGTTGTCAGATCCATCCGTCTCGGTGTAATCGGAATGCTGGAACCCAGGCGGGTGCGCGCCAGATCCAACAGGTCGCTGATCATCCGAGTCATGCGTCTGGCGCTGTTGAGGATTCGCGTGGCAACCCGGGCTTGTTTGTCGTCGATACTCTCCGACTTCGTCAGAATGGTCGCCCCCAAGGTGATCGCGCTCAGGGGGTTGCGCAGGTCGTGGCCCAGGATGGCCAGGAATTGCTCCCGGGTGTGATTCAATAGCTCCGAATACCGAACCGTGGCCTCGGCAAGAGTTTCGTCGATCGCTTCGTTGAAGCGGGTCAAGTCGCCCTGTGTGTCGCCGTGTGCCTCCGCCCAGAGCCGGACGACGCTCGCACGCAGTGCACGGTATTCCGACACCATTTGCTCAAGCCTGAATCCAGCCTCCAGCCGAGCGGATGCATGCTTGAACCCAACCCGAGTGAGCGCTCCTTCTTCAGACCGGCCTTTGGACTTCTCGGATTCCTCCAGGCTGGTTTGGGACGATGTCATGTCGCTGACAACGGCCGTAAGAAGTTCCTCGGCATGATCCTGGAGCTCCTTGTCGCTCTTGCCCTCTGACCAGGGCCGGAGGGTGCGGGCGAACTCCACCCACTCCTTGATGATCTTCTGGTGATGCTGCTCAATGAATTGGGTCAGCCGCATGGTCGGGACTATTCCTTTCTTCTTCGTCACCTATTCGCAACCGTCGCATATGGAGTTGATAATAAGGCTCGCCTGTTCGTTCCAGACATCCATCCCGGTCCAGGCTCAGGAATCTTTCGGAATGGACGAGCTGCCGTGCGCTGGTTGCGCGAACAGAGGCTCTCTGTTGCGGCCCCGAGGGCAAGTCCCTCGGCCGGCGTGAACTGGGGAACGGCGCGGTCTTGCTCCAGCGATAGCGCACCCTCATATCCAGCACCCTTTGCGGACAAATAGGGGGCGATGCCCATTGGTGATCTCCCGACGGGGGTCCAACGGAGACCGCCACGACCCCACGGTACTTCCCCCAGCGAGTTCACGTGCTTAGGCTTCGCCCACGCAGGGAAGGAGCAGCGGGAACAGCTGAGCTTGATCTACACGAGACCGTGCAGTCGCTTGGTCGATGGAACGGTCTTCTCGAAAAGCCAGTTGTAGTCCGCCGGCCCCGTGGCTGGCGTCATGGTGGTGCTGGCCGCGGCGGCGAGCGGGATCGCCGATCCGCGCAACTGGTCCACCGACTCACTCAAGCGCAACCGGTGCCGGGCTCGTGCAGGCCGTTGAACAACGGGCTCGCTCATGAAGTTCGTCAGCGAAAGCAGGAACCGATGCTCCGTGCATTCAAATCGATATTTTTCCATTCCTCCGCACTCGCCGTGACCTCAATCTGCGTACTCGCCTTAGCTGCCTGTGGAGGTGGCGCGCCGCCGCTCTCACCACCGTCCCAAGGCAAGCATTCGGTGTCGCAGGCCTTGCCGCCGCTTCTCGGATCGGCCCAGACCTTCGCGGTATTGGCGAGCTCGACGGTGACCAACACCGGCGCGACCACTGTGCGCGGGGACCTGGGCGTCCAGCCGGGCCTGGCCGTTATCGGCTTCCCGCCGGGGCAGGTGCTGAACGGCACGATCCACGAAGGCGACACGGTCGCGCTGCAGGCGCAGACCGATCTCACCACTGCCTACAACAGCCTGCAGGCGAGGCCGTGCACCAGCGACCTGACGGGCAAGGATCTCGGCGGCATGAGGCTCACGCAAGGCGTCTATTGCTTTACGTCGAGCGCTCAGTTGACCGGCACGGTCGAGCTCGATGCCCAAGGCAGCGCCGACGCGGTCTTTGTCTTCCAGATCGGGAGCACGCTGACGACCGCCAGTGGAGCTTCCGTTCGCCTGATCAACGGCGCCGGGATCTGTAACGTGTATTGGCAGGTCGGGAGCTCGGCAACGATCGGCGCCTCCACCTCCTTCACGGGAAACATCCTGGCGCTCGCGAGCGTCTCGCTGACCACGGGCGCAGTCGTGTCCGGCAGGGCCCTGGCGCGCACCGGCGCAGTGACGATGGATACGAACACGATCGACGCCAACGCTTGCCAGCTCCCGCCGCCGCCTCCTCCTCCGGAGTGCACAACGGATGCACAATGCACGAGCGGTAAAGTCTGCACCGACGGCAAGTGCGTCGCGGCGTCTCCTGAGTGCACGACGAACGCCCAATGCACGAGCGCCCAGGTCTGCACCGACGGCAAGTGCGTCGCGGCGCCTCCTCCGCCTCCGGAGTGCACGACGAACGCCCAGTGCACGAGCGTTCAAGTCTGCAGGGACAACAAATGCGTGGACGTGGCTCCGCATTCTCAGCCGTGTTGTAATGGCGAGGTCTCCTGCGGCGCCCTCTGCACGAACCTGAAGACCGACGCGAACCACTGCGGCTCGTGTGGCACCTCCTGCGCGGCCACCGAAGTGTGCAGCGCCGGAGCGTGCGTGCCGTGCCCCGCGAGCCGCACCCAGTGCAAGGATCAATGCGCCGATGTGACCTCCGATGCGTTCAATTGCGGCGGCTGCGGCATCGAATGCATCGGCAGCCAATCGTGCGTTGCCGGGTCGTGCACGTCCTGCGACGGGACGGTGTGCGGGAACGCGTGCATCGAGCTGAGCAATGATAATGCCAACTGCGGCGCATGCGGCCATGCTTGCGCGGCCACTGAATGCTGCGAACAAGGCGCTTGCACTTCGGGAGCCGTCACCACGGCAACCGGCAGCTGCAAGTCGCGATCAGGAACCTAGCGACCGTGCGAAGGGCCGCTGCCTCGCGAGGCAGCGGCCCTTCGCACGGTCGCTAGGTTCCTGATCGCGACTTGCAGCTGCCGGTTGCCGTGGTGACGGCTCCCGAAGTGCAAGCGCCTTGTTCGCAGCATTCAGTGGCCGCGCAAGCATGGCCGCATGCGCCGCAGTTGGCATTATCATTGCTCAGCTCGATGCACGCGTTCCCGCACACCGTCCCGTCGCAGGACGTGCACGACCCGGCAACGCACGATTGGCTGCCGATGCATTCGATGCCGCAGCCGCCGCAATTGAACGCATCGGAGGTCACATCGGCGCATTGATCCTTGCACTGGGTGCGGCTCGCGGGGCACGGCACGCACGCTCCGGCGCTGCACACTTCGGTGGCCGCGCAGGAGGTGCCACACGAGCCGCAGTGGTTCGCGTCGGTCTTCAGGTTCGTGCAGAGGGCGCCGCAGGAGACCTCGCCATTACAACACGGCTGAGAATGCGGAGCCACGTCCACGCATTTGTTGTCCCTGCAGACTTGAACGCTCGTGCACTGGGCGTTCGTCGTGCACTCCGGAGGCGGAGGAGGCGCCGCGACGCACTTGCCGTCGGTGCAGACCTGGGCGCTCGTGCATTGGGCGTTCGTCGTGCACTCAGGAGACGCCGCGACGCACTTGCCGTCGGTGCAGACTTTACCGCTCGTGCATTGTGCATCCGTTGTGCACTCCGGAGGAGGAGGCGGCGGCGGGAGCTGGCAAGCGTTGGCGTCGATCGTGTTCGTATCCATCGTCACTGCGCCGGTGCGCGCCAGGGCCCTGCCGGACACGACTGCGCCCGTGGTCAGCGAGACGCTCGCGAGCGCCAGGATGTTTCCCGTGAAGGAGGTGGAGGCGCCGATCGTTGCCGAGCTCCCGACCTGCCAATACACGTTACAGATCCCGGCGCCGTTGATCAGGCGAACGGAAGCTCCACTGGCGGTCGTCAGCGTGCTCCCGATCTGGAAGACAAAGACCGCGTCGGCGCTGCCTTGGGCATCGAGCTCGACCGTGCCGGTCAACTGAGCGCTCGACGTAAAGCAATAGACGCCTTGCGTGAGCCTCATGCCGCCGAGATCCTTGCCCGTCAGGTCGCTGGTGCACGGCCTCGCCTGCAGGCTGTTGTAGGCAGTGGTGAGATCGGTCTGCGCCTGCAGCGCGACCGTGTCGCCTTCGTGGATCGTGCCGTTCAGCACCTGCCCCGGCGGGAAGCCGATAACGGCCAGGCCCGGCTGGACGCCCAGGTCCCCGCGCACAGTGGTCGCGCCGGTGTTGGTCACCGTCGAGCTCGCCAATACCGCGAAGGTCTGGGCCGATCCGAGAAGCGGCGGCAAGGCCTGCGACACCGAATGCTTGCCTTGGGACGGTGGTGAGAGCGGCGGCGCGCCACCTCCACAGGCAGCTAAGGCGAGTACGCAGATTGAGGTCACGGCGAGTGCGGAGGAATGGAAAAATATCGATTTGAATGCACGGAGCATCGGTTCCTGCTTTCGCTGACGAACTTCATGAGCGAGCCCGTTGTTCAACGGCCTGCACGAGCCCGGCACCGGTTGCGCTTGAGTGAGTCGGTGGACCAGTTGCGCGGATCGGCGATCCCGCTCGCCGCCGCGGCCAGCACCACCATGACGCCAGCCACGGGGCCGGCGGACTACAACTGGCTTTTCGAGAAGACCGTTCCATCGACCAAGCGACTGCACGGTCTCGTGTAGATCAAGCTCAGCTGTTCCCGCTGCTCCTTCCCTGCGTGGGCGAAGCCTAAGCACGTGAACTCGCTGGGGGAAGTACCGTGGGGTCGTGGCGGTCTCCGTTGGACCCCCGTCGGGAGATCACCAATGGGCATCGCCCCCTATTTGTCCGCAAAGGGTGCTGGATATGAGGGTGCGCTATCGCTGGAGCAAGACCGCGCCGTTCCCCAGTTCACGCCGGCCGAGGGACTTGCCCTCGGGGCCGCAACAGAGAGCCTCTGTTCGCGCAACCAGCGCACGGCAGCTCGTCCATTCCGAAAGATTCCTGAGCCTGGACCGGGATGGATGTCTGGAACGAACAGGCGAGCCTTATTATCAACTCCATATGCGACGGTTGCGAATAGGTGACGAAGAAGAAAGGAATAGTCCCGACCATGCGGCTGACCCAATTCATTGAGCAGCATCACCAGAAGATCATCAAGGAGTGGGTGGAGTTCGCCCGCACCCTCCGGCCCTGGTCAGAGGGCAAGAGCGACAAGGAGCTCCAGGATCATGCCGAGGAACTTCTTACGGCCGTTGTCAGCGACATGACATCGTCCCAAACCAGCCTGGAGGAATCCGAGAAGTCCAAAGGCCGGTCTGAAGAAGGAGCGCTCACTCGGGTTGGGTTCAAGCATGCATCCGCTCGGCTGGAGGCTGGATTCAGGCTTGAGCAAATGGTGTCGGAATACCGTGCACTGCGTGCGAGCGTCGTCCGGCTCTGGGCGGAGGCACACGGCGACACACAGGGCGACTTGACCCGCTTCAACGAAGCGATCGACGAAACTCTTGCCGAGGCCACGGTTCGGTATTCGGAGCTATTGAATCACACCCGGGAGCAATTCCTGGCCATCCTGGGCCACGACCTGCGCAACCCCCTGAGCGCGATCACCTTGGGGGCGACCATTCTGACGAAGTCGGAGAGTATCGACGACAAACAAGCCCGGGTTGCCACGCGAATCCTCAACAGCGCCAGACGCATGACTCGGATGATCAGCGACCTGTTGGATCTGGCGCGCACCCGCCTGGGTTCCAGCATTCCGATTACACCGAGACGGATGGATCTGACAACCGTGTGCCAGCAGGTGATTGCCGAGCTCGAAGTCGTCCACGCAGATCGCCAGTTGCGATTCGAATCAAAAGGGAATCTATCCGGAGAATGGGATAGCGACAGGCTCACCCAGGTGCTCTCGAACCTCGTCGCGAACGCCTTGCAATACGGCGAGGCTGCGGTGAGTGTTGTGGCCCAAGGGCATGACGACGGCGTCGTTCTGCAAGTCCACAACGAGGGGTCGCCCATTTCTGAGAGTGCGTTGAAGGTCATTTTTGAGCCAATGGTTCGTCAGCCGACCCAAGACATCGACAAGAACGCGACCGGCCTGGGGCTGGGGCTCTACATCGCGCGCGCAATCGTGACGGCGCATGGTGGAACGATCGGTGCGACCTCGACCGAGAAGGATGGCACTACGTTCACGGTGCAGATCCCTCGTCGCCCCCCGCCCCCCTCCCCACCCCTCAACCACCACCTCCAGACCGATGAGCAGGGAAAAAAGAACGGGTGAGCCGCGCGCCGTTCAGCCGAGCTTGGGCGCGATGCGGTCCCAGAGGCCGTCGGCCACCGCGCGCTTGCTGCCCGAAAGCTCGGCACGCCCGCCGTCCTTGTCGAGCACCAGCACGCGATTGGTCTCGGAGGCAAAGCCCGCGCCCGCGGCCGAGACGTCGTTAGCCACGATGAGGTCGAGGCGCTTGCGCAGCAGCTTCTCCCGCGCGTTCGCCTCGACGTTCTCGGTTTCGGCGGCGAAGCCGACCAGCAGTGGCCTCACCGCGCGCGCGCTCAAGGACGCGAGGATGTCCGGCGTGCGCACCAGGGTCAGCGTCTCCTCGCCGTCCTGCTTCTTTGCCTTGTGCGCCGCGCGCAGCTTGGGCCGCTGATCGGCGACGGCGGCCGTCATCACCAGAACGCGCGCCGCCGCGACGTGCGCATCGACCGCCTGCGCGAGCTCTTGGGCCGAGACGATGCGGACCACTTGCACGCCTGCGGGTGGCGCAAGCTCGGTGGGGCCGGCGATGAGCGTGACGCGCGCGCCGCGATCGCGCGCGGCCTCGGCGATGGCGAAGCCCATCCTCCCCGTCGAGGGGTTCGAGAGGAAGCGCACCGGATCGAGCGCCTCGCGCGTGGGGCCCGCGGTCACCAGCACGCAGACGCCCTCGAGATCGCGCGCAGCGGGAGGGGCCAGCGCCGCCGCGGCGATCTCCGCGGCCTCGACCATCCGGCCCGGCCCGACGTGCGACCGCTCCGCCATCTCGCCGACCGCGGGGCCGAGAAAGCGCGCGCCCCGCTCCCGCAGCACGCGGACGTTCTCTGCCACCGCCGGGCTCGCCCACATCTTCTCGTTCATCGCCGGCGCGAGCAGCCAGCGCGCAGGCTCGATGGCGATAAGCGTGGCCGTCACCACGTCGTCCGCGAGCCCGGCGCGCAGCCGGCCGATGAGATTGGCCGTCGCCGGCGCCACCACGGCCAGCTCGGCCCAGTCGGCGAGCGCGATGTGCCCGGCCGCCAGCTCCTGCGAGGAGTCCCAGAGATCGGTCGCGACCGGCCCCGCGCTGAGCGCCTGAAAGGTGAGCGCAGAGACGAATCGCTGCGCGGCGGGCGTCAGCGCGCACCGCAGCTGCGCTCCCTGCTTGACCAGCAGGCGCGCCACTTCGCACGCCTTGTAAGCCGCGATGCCACCGCCGACGCACAACAGGACCCGCTTCATGCCGCGCATGATCGCGCAAAGCGCCCCGCGCGGAAACTCTTCTGCTACGGTGACGGTCGTGCCACCTCGCCCCGCCCCCGGTATCCTCGCGGCGCTCCACGCGCGGCGCATCGTCCTGCTCGCGCTCTATTGGGGCCCGATCATCTTCTTGCTGTCGACGGTCGCGCTGGTGGTGAGCCTCTACAAGGGCATCAACCTGGGCGGCGTGGTCTACGGCGGCGTGGTGCTGCTGGCGGCGATGGGAGTCGCCTCAGCGTGGTCGCTGCAGCGCCGCCTGCACGAGATCTCGACCGCGCTCGAGCGCGCCCAGCGGGCCAGCACCGTGGGCCTGCTCACCGCGGGCTTCGCGCACGAGATGAAGAACGCGCTCACCGTGGTGCTCGGCTTCGCCGAGCTGGCGCGCACCGCGTCCGAGCGCGCGCAGGCGGAGCAGAAGGTCACGCGCTACCTCCGCGAGCTCGAGAACGAGACCCGGCGCACCGTGGCGCAGCTGCACAGCTTCCTCTCCTACGCGAGCGGCGAGAAGGTGCCGCGGCGCGCGCAGGACGTGAACGAGCTCGTCGCCGAGGCGCTGATCATGATCCGCCCGATGGCGCGAATGAAAGAGCTCCTGATCGAGCAGCAGACCGGCGAACCGCCGCGCGTCGAGTGCGATCCCTTCGCCATCCGCCAGCTCCTGCTGAATCTCCTGCTCAACGCGCTCGACTTCGCGCGCGGCCGCATTGTCGTCAGCACTCGCGCCGCGCAAGGCAGCGCCGAGGTGCTGGTGGCCGACGACGGCGCGGGAGTGCCCGAGAAGGATCGCGAGCGCATCTTCCAGCGCTTCGTCACCACGCGGCCGGGCGGCAACGGCCTCGGCCTCTCCACCAGCCGCGACATCGCCACCGCTCACGGCGGCACGCTGACGCTTTCGGACACCGCCGGAGGCGGCGCGACGTTCGTCCTCAAGCTGCCCGCTGCCTGATGCGCGTTTTCGCCACCGGTCTTTGCCTGCTCGCGCTCGGCGCCCGCGCCGATTCGGTCGCCGACGAGGCCGACTTTCGCTTCCGCCGCGGCGCAGCGCTGATCCGCCGGGGCAACGTCGAGGAGGCCCTCAGCGAGTTCCTCGGCTCCTACCGCCTGGTCAAGAACCGCAACGTCGTCTTCAACATCGCGCGCTCCTTCGAGCTGCTCCACCGCACCAACGAGGCCTATCGCTGGTACCTGGACGTCCTCGACGAGGGCGTTCCCGCGGTCGACCGCAGAGCGGTGGAGCAGGCCATCGAGCGGCTCCGGCCGTCGCTTGCGCTTTTGCGCATCGAGACCGATCCGCCCGGGGCAACCATCTATATCGACCGCAAGGATCTGGGCGCTCGCGGCCAGACGCCGGTGACGCTCGCGCTGCCGCCGGGGAAGGCGATCGCGATGGTGGAGCTGCCGGGCTACCGCGGCGCGCGCGCGCAGGTCGAGGTTTTCCCGGGGCAGACGCGGCTGCTGAAGCTCGAGCCGCAGCGCATCTATGGCAGCGTCACCCTCTCGGGCCAGCCGGGCGCGGTTGAAATTAGAATCGACAAGCCGACCGCGCCGCCGCTCTCCGCAGCCGGGCCGCTGGCGGTCGTCCCCGGCGATCACCTGCTCTTCTTCTCCGCCGAGGGCTACGCCGCGCAGCAGCTCGCGGTGCAGGTGCCGCCCGACGGCAGCGTGGCCGTGACCTACCATCTTTTGCCGCTGCCGCCGCCGACGGGCACCCTGGTGGTGCGCGCCAGCGTCGAAGGCGCGCTGCTCCGCCTCGACGGCAAGGAGGCGGGCTTCACCCCCGACGTGATCAAGAACGTCGCCGTCGGCCGCCACTTCCTCGAGATCATCGCCGAGGGCCGCGAGCCGCAGGTCGAGGACATCCAGGTGCGCGAGAACGAGCGCTCCTTCGTGGACGTCCGGCTCTCCTGGCTGCGCCCGACCGTGGTCGCCGCCGAACGGCAGCTCACGCGCATCGAGGACGCGCCCGCGTCGGTCACCGTGATCGGCCGCAGCGAGATCCTCGCCTTCGGCTACGCCACGCTCGCGCAGGCGCTGCGCTCGGTGCGCGGCCTCTACGCCACCTCCGACCGCACGCGCGACAGCTTCGGCGTGCGCGGTTTCTCGCCTCCGGGCGTCTACAACGACAAGGTGCTGGTGCTCTCCGACGGGCACGTCACCAACGACATCTCCTCGGGGCAGGGCTTCATCGGCCACGACTTCGACGTCGACCTCGAGGACGTCGAGCGCATCGAGGTGGTGCGCGGCCCCGGCTCGGTGCTCTACGGCAGCGCCGCTTTCCTGGCGGTGGTCAACGTGGTGCACCGCTCGCCCCTGCGCGCGCGCAGCTTCGAGGCCGGCGCGCAGCTCGGCTCGCTGAACCTGAGCGCGGGCCACGTCATCGCTTCGGGCGGCGACGCGACCAGCAGCCTCACCGCGCGCGTGGCGGGGCTGCGGCAGGACGGCGAGAGCGTCTTCGCCGCGCCCGAGCGCTCCGGCCCCGCGACGCGCTTCGCGATCGACCTCGACGGCGAGGACGCCGGGCACGCCGACCTGCGCGCGCACGCCGGCGACTTCATGTTGTCCGCGGTCTTCAACCGGCGCGACAAGAGCATCCCCACCGGCCCCTTCGACAGCTTCGGCCTCGCCGGGGCCGACGCGCAGGACCAGCGCTTCTTCGTCGAGGGCAGCTACAGCCACACGCTCGCCTCCGGCCTCGGGTTGGACGCGCGCCTCTCCGAGGACGGCGCGCGGTCGCGGCAGGACCTCCCGACCCAGGGCGACCTCGAGCGCGCCACCCGGCTCGCCGACTGGAGCGAGGCCGAGCTCCGGCTGCGCCTGCCCGCCTTCGCCGGCAACCGCGCCTTCGCCGGCGCCGAGGTGCAGGACCTGTGGCGCACGCGGCTGCAGCTCACCCGGCCCGGCGCGCCGGCGCTCGACGAGTCGCACGCGCAGCTCGTCGGCAGCGCTTACGCAGGCGACGATCTGCGGCTCGGCGATCACCTGCAGCTCGATCTCGCGGTGCGCGTGGACGGCTACTCGGGAGGCTCAGCCAACGAGCAGCTCCCCAGCGCACAGGTGCACCCGCGCGTGGCGCTGATCGCGCGGCCGTCTCCCGCGGGAACGCTCAAGCTGCTCTACGGCACCGCCTACCGCGCGCCGACCTTGAATGAGCGCTACTTCCGCAGCGGCCGGCAGATCGCGGGCGAGGGCACGCCCGACGAGCGCGGCCGTTTGACCGACGACGGCCTGGTCCACCTTTCGCCCGAGAGCATCCGCACCGGCGAGCTCGAGTACGCGCACCAGCTCAGCGAAGATCTCACCGCCACCGTCGCGGGCTACTGGAGCCGCATCGACGACATCATCCGGCTCAAGGCGGTGAAGCTCACCGACGGCGAGAGCGGCTTCCGCTTCCAGAACAAGTCGGCGCAGACCTTCAGCGCCGGGGCCGAGGGCGAGGTGCGCTGGCAGCCGCGCCCCGACGCGCTGGTCGCCTTCTGGTATTCGTACAATCAGATTCGCAATAACAACGGCAACCCCGACGTGCCCAACGCGCCCTCGCACAGCGGGGCGCTGCGGGTGATCGCGCCGGTGGCCTACCAGCGCCTCTCGATCGCCACCGAGCTCGTCTACAACTCCGCGCGCATCGCCGCCTCCGACGACCCGCGGCTGCCCGACGTTACGCTCGGCGAGTCGCTGATCTGGAACGTCGGCTTCACCGGCCTCTACTCACCGTGGCACCTGCGCTACGGCGCCTTCGTCGATGACCTGCTCGACGAGAAGCCGCTCCTGCCGGGCGGCCTGGAGATCCCATTCCCGAACCACGCCGTCCCGCAGATCGGCCGCACCCTGCGGGTCTCGATGGCAGCGACCTTCTGAGCAGCTCGCGGCTGACTGCCTCGCCTCCGGAACTGCGGCTAGGACGGCATCGCCACGGGGCAGCGTGAAAACGAAAGCTGTTCCAATGCCCATCTGGCTTTCCACCCAGATCTTCCCCATATGTGCTTCGATGATCGCTTTTGCGATTGAGAGCCCGAGTCCGGTTCCAGCCCTCGCAGTATTTACATCCTGACTAAAGCGTTCGAAGAGGTGTGGCCGCAAGCTCTCACTGATTCCAGGACCGGTATCGGTAACTGAAAACCTGACGTTTGAATCGACTGATTCGACCTTCACCCGGATCTGCCCGTCTTTTGGGGTAAACTTGATCGCGTTGCCGATGAGGTTCTGGAGAACTTGCTGAATACGCTCCGCGTCCACGAATATCGTCGGCAATTGCTCGGGAATGGCCATTTCCAAACGGACTTCCTTTTGGCTCGAAAGAAGCTGCTGCCCTTCGAGCGCCCGCTCTATGACGGACGAAACGCTATGCGTGGCACGGCCACCGGCAAGATCAAAACGCCCGGCCTCGATCTTATGAGAATCGAGCAAGTCCTGGATCATCCTCTGCATCCGCTCCGCGGACCGCTTCATCCTTTCCAGGATCTTCTTGCCGTGCTCGTCGACGAAAGCCCCTTTTTCCATCACTTGGGCGCCGATCAGAATCGAGGCCAACGGATTCTTCAGATCGTGTGACACCATCGCCACGAGCTCATCACGCATGCGAGCCGCCGTCTCGGCCATGGCGCGGGATTTCTTCTCTCTCTCGAGGAGCTCTTCTCTCTCCCTTTCCAGCACCCGCCGAACGGAAACATCCCGGATTGCGCTGGTGACAAAAGTACCGCCTTCCGTCTGGTGCGGGCGTAGAAAAATATCGACCGGAAACTCGGTGCCGTCTTTCCGTCTGCCGTAGAAATCCGGTCCCGCGCCCATGGGCCTCGAGCTGGCATTGGCCGGATACCCGGCGCGGCGATGGACGTGATCGCGACGAAAACGCTCGGGCATCAGCATTGTCACGGGCTGGCCGGTCAATTCAGCGCGATCGTAACCAAAAATGGATTCGGTTTGCCCGTTGACCAGCTCTATGTTGTCTTCCTCATTGACGATCACGATCGCATCGGGGGCAGTCTCCAGCAGATTGCGAAATTTCGACTCCGCGGATCTGAGTTGGCTTTCGTTCCGCCTTCGCTCGCTCGAGTCACGGGTAATCCTCGAGAAGCCGACCAGAACACCATCGTTTTCCCTGATTGGCGCGGTAGTGACATGCGCCCAGAAGCGCGAACCATCCTTGCGCACCCGCCAACCTTCAGTTTCGAGCTGGCCGGTTTGCTCGGCTTGCTTCATTTCCCGGTCGGGCGTGCCAGCCATTATCTCTTCAGGGGGATAGAATCTCGAACACTGCTGGCCGATGACCTCGGCTGCGTCGTACTGGGTTATCCTTTTCGCGCCTTCATTCCATGTCGTGATTCGACCTTCTTTGTCGAGCATGAAGATCGCGTAGTCTTTGATGCCAGTCACCAGACGCTCAAAGCGTTCTTCATTTGGCCAAAGGTTGGGCTTTGACACTTTCTTTCCTCCGTCCGGTTTGTCGAGAGCGCGCGTCGCTCGCCAAACGATGCTGCCGACACTTTAAGTGATGGAAACGAGGAGGACAAGCTGCTGGTTTCCTGCGCCTCAGGCGACCCGCGGTCGTACTTTGCACCTGTCGCGGGGGGAGTCAAGGCGTTGACCGCGCCATCGCGCGAAGGGCGCAAAGGCTGCGTGGTAGCAGACAAGGAAGCCGTCCTCTACCTGACGAATTTCTCGACCTGCCGGAACAGGTCGAGCCGGTCGACCAGGTCGGTGAGGTAGTCGAGCCGGTCGGTCTCGAGCTCGATCACCGGCGACATCGAGTACCGCGCGCGCCATTCGTCATAGAGCTGGTTCAGCGCCTTGAGATAAGCGGTCGGGACATCGATCTCCATTTTCCGCCCCCGCTGCAGGATGCGCTTCTTCAAGGTGCGCACGGGGCACTTGAGGAAGATCATCAGATCCGGCGGCGAGAGCGCGGCGCTGACGCTCTCGTAGAGCTCGCGGTACAGGCGGTAGTCGCGCTCCACGATCATGCCGCTGCGGTGCAGGTTCTCGCAGAAGATCTCCGCGTCCTCGTAAATGGTCCGGTCCTGAACTACCGCTCCGGGCTCGAGCATCAGCTCGCGGTGCAGACGGAACTTGTGGGTCAGAAAATAAATCTGCGAGTGGAACGCCCAGCGCGGCATGTCCGCGTAGAAGTCCGCGAGGTACGGGTTGGTGTCGTTGGGCTCGTAGAACGGCTTGAGCCCGTAGCGGCGGCAGAGGAACTGCACCAGCTCGCTCTTGCCCGCGCCCATGTTTCCGGCGACGGCGATGAAGCGCTTGCGCGTGGTCATCTTTGCTCTGCTTACCACGCCCCGCTTCGATTAGACTGCGCGGCCCATGAAGTCTCTCCTCGCCCTCGTTCTGCTCGTGACCGCTTGCACCGGCGACTCCGCCGCCCCCCACCTCGCGCGCGGCAATGTGCTCGTCAACAACGGCAAGCGCGAAGAGGCGGCGGCCGAGTACCGCAAGGCCGCGGAGCTCTTGCCGAAGAGCGGCCTCGCGCGCGAGCGGCTGGGCGACACGCTCTACGATCTCGGCCGCAAGGACGAGGCGCTCGCCGCCTACCGCGACGCCGCGCGGGTGGACGACGGCTCGCCCACCACGCACATCGGCGCGGCGCGCGTGCTGAGCGATCAGGGCGACCTCGCCGCTGCCCGCGCCGAGCTGACGGCGGCGCTCGACCGCGCGCCGTCCAACCTCTATGCGCTGCTCTCCCGCGGCAACCTCGCGGCGCGGGCCGGCGACAGGAAGGCCGCGCTCGCCGACTACGAGCAGGCGGTTCACCTCAAGTCCGACAACGTCCCCGCGCTCTACCAGTACGGCCTCGCGCTGCTGGGCGACGGGCAGGTGCCCGAGGCGGCCGCAACCTTCGACCGCATCCTCAAGGGCTCGCCCGACTCGCCCGAGGGCTACTACGGCCGCGCGCGCGTCTTCGCGGCCCGGGGCGCAGGCGCCTTCGCCGCCGAGGCGCTGGCCGAGGCCCTCAAGCGCGTGGGCGCCGACGCGCGGGCGCGGCTGGGCGAGCAAGGTGTCAAGGGCGACGCGCTCGAGGCGCAGGTTCGCGCCGCTACCACGCGGTCGCTTTCGCAGCTGAAGAGCGAGCCCGCCTTTGCGCGCTGGGCCAACGACCCCGGCTTCCGCAGCACCGCCGGCTGGTAATGGATTCGTCGGTCGCAGCCGCCGACGAAGGCGCGCTCTCGCTCTTCCTGGCGAGCGTCCGCTTCTGGGTGGCCATGACCTGGACGTGCATCGCGAGCGCCCTCGCCGCGATGCTCGGCGCACTCGGCCTGCTGATGCCGCACGAGCTGGCGCGGCGCTGGCAATCGCTTTGCGCGGTCGGCTGGGCGGGCAGCATCCTCTGGCTGGCGCGCTGCCCGGTCGAGACCACCTTCCTGCCCGGCGAGCGGCCGACGCGCGCCTTCGTCTACGCCTCGAACCACAGCTCCATCCTCGACATCCCCGCGCTCTTTCTCGCGCTGCGCGGAACGCCGTTCGTCTTCGCCGCCAAGAAGGAGCTCTTCAAGTGGCCCTTCATCGGGTGGCACCTGCGCATCGCCGGCTTCGTCGAGGTGGACCGGCAGCACCGCGACCGCGCTGTGCAGAGCTACGCAAAGGCGGCGGCGCAGGTGCGCGGAGGCACGGTCGTGACGCTCTATCCCGAGGGCACGCGCTCGGTGGACGGCACGGTGCTGCCGTTCAAGAAGGGGCCGTTCATGCTTGCCATCGAGGCGCAGGTGCCGATCGTGCCGGTAGCAACCGACGGCGCCCAGCATGCGCTGCGCAAGCACAAACTGCGGCTCTACGGCCATCCCATCCGCGTGGTGGTGGGGACGCAGATCGAGACGCGCGGGCTCACCGCCGATGATCGCGACGACCTGCTGCGGCGGGTGCGCCTCGCCATCCTGGCTCAGCACCTCCTCGCGGGCGCCGGGCCGAGCCCGCTCGAGCCGATGATCGCTCCGCCCGGCCAGCAGAGCGGGGAGCGAAGCGAATGAGGGGCGCGCTCCCCGCGCTGCTCCTGCTCGCGGCGACTGCCTGCGCGACCGGGCGGCCTCGGCCGGACGACCCTGGCGCGAGGCTGCGGGCGGCGCAGCAGGATCTCGCGACCGGACGCGCCGCCGAGGCGCAGCGCGGGTTCGAGGAGGTCCTCGCCCGCGACCCGCGCGAGCTTGCCGCCATCCGCGGCCGCATCGAGGCGGCGCGGCGCAACGGAGTGCTGTCGATGGTGACCCGCGAGGCGCAGGATGCTGCCGCGCAGCGACCGTCGGACCCGTACGCCTTCTACGCGCTCGGCCTCGCGCGCTTCGCCGCGGGAGACGAGGCCGCTGCGGTGGCGGCGCTGCGCACGGCTGCCGGGCTGCGGCCGGACGAGGCAGATATTCAGTATCGCTTGGGCGTGGCGCTCCTCGACGGCGAGAAGTTCACCGACGCGCGCGGCCCGCTGCAGCGGGCGGTCAAGCTCGCACCCAAGGTCGCGCGTTACCGCACGCCGCTCGCCACCTGCCTGGGCCGGCTCGGCGATCGCCACGGCGCCATGAGCGCGCTGCGCGGCTTGGAGCTGCTCTCTCCCTCGGCCGACGAAGCCGCGCTCGCGGTCAAGGCGGCGCGGGCGCTCACCGATCCCTTCCGCGACCTGCCGCAGCCCGCGCGCGCCGATCTGGAGCTGGCGCTCGGGTATCTGGTGCGCGATGCGCCCGGGCTCGCGGTGCCGCCGCTCGAGTCGCTGCTGCTGAGGATGCCGGACCTCGCGCCCGCACACGCGCTCCTGGGCCTCGCGCAGGCGCGGCTCGATGAGGGTGGCCGCGCCGCCACCGAGCTCAAGCGCGCCGCCGAGCTGGCGCCGGATCTTCCGCAGCCGCACGCCTACCTCGCCGAGCTGTATACGGCCAAGGATCGACCCGAGCTCGCGGCGCAGGAGTACGGCGCTGCGCTGGAGCGCGACCCGCTCGACCCGGACACGCTGCGCAGGCTCGGCCTCCTGCGGCTCGAGCATGGCGGCGATGCGCGGGAGCCGCTGACCGCCGCCGCGGCCCTGGCTCCCGGAGACGACGGCCTGCAGCTCCTGCTCGCGCGCGCCGAGATCGCGGCCGGCGCGCCCGCCCCGGCCCAGACGCGCCTCGAGCGCCTGTCCGAGCGCCGCCCCGACGACGCCGAGATCCTCTTCCGGCTCGCCCTGCTCCTCTACGACGAGCGCACGCGCGCGAGCGACCCCGCCCGCGGCGAGCTGGGCCAGCGCATCGAGAAGCTGCTCGAGAAGGTGCTGACGCTGCAGCCGGAGAACGCGGCGGCGAGCAAGCTCCTGTCCGCGCTCCAGTCGAGCTGACAGCGGAATTGCCTGGCCCTTGTTTCGTGCGGCCCATCCGCTACCATGGAAGCTGTGATCGAAGTCACGCCACCGCCCCGTCAGCAGCGCCGCCCCTTCGAGGGCTGGGGCGCCGCGGCCGCGCGGGGCCTTGGCGCCGCCTCCGAAGCGCTCGTCGCCGTCACCAGCAAGATCTTCGGCGAGCTGCGCCAGCGGACCAGCAGTGTCTACGGAGAGTTCCGGGCGCGTCCCGAACACGCCCGCTACCGCGCCTACGCCTTTGGCAGCTATGGCCTGGTGCTGGTGGCAACCCTGCTCGCCCAGCTCTACAGCTCGGACCCGCTGAAGGCGCACGTCCGGGTGCAGCCGGTGCCGCTGCCCGCCCTGACCCAGATCTTCGTCCGCAACGATTCATCGCACGAGTGGAAACACGTCAAGCTCACGCTCAATGGGATCTACGGCTTCGAGACCAACTCTCTCAAGCCTGGCGAGCACGTTCTCATGCCGGTGAACCGGTTCGCCCTCTTCGACGCCGCCGGCAAGGCGACCTACGCGCCCAAAAACGTCCCGCCGCGGCAGCTGCGCATCGAGTGCGACCGGGGCCAGGTCGAGGAGGACCTCACCAAATGACCGCAGCTGGCGAAACCGCTCGGCGGGCGCGCGTGCTGGTCGTCGACGACGATCCCGAGATCGTCACCTTTCTCGCTACGCTGCTGGAGCTCGAGGGCATCGAGTCCACCGTGGCCACCAGCGCCGCCGCCGCGCTGGAGAAGCTCGAGCACTCCGTCCCCTCACTGGTGCTGCTCGACATCGCCATGCCCGATCGCGACGGGCTCGATCTGTGCCGCACGCTGAAGAAGGATCCGCGCACGCGCGATGTGCCGGTGTTCGTGGTCAGCGCGCGGCCGGGCAAGGACGTGGTCGAGCGGGCGCTCGCGGCCGGTGCCGAGGAGTTCATCCGCAAGCCGTTCGAGAACCACGAGCTGATCGCACGTATCCGCGAGCGCCTGGGGTGATCCGTCGTCAGGGCCGAAGCGCGAAGGCGGCGGGCCCTCGCGAGCCGCCGCCTCCTGATTCACTGACACTTCCGAAAGAGAAGCTGCTCCCGAATCGGAAGCTACTTCTTCTCGTCGGCGGCCGGGGAAGCCTTCTCGACTGCGGGGGCCTTCTCGCCTGCGGCGGCCTTCGCCTTCTTGGCGCGCGGCTGCTTTGGCGCCCTCTCCACCTTCGACCCGCCCTCGCCCGACGCCTGCGCCGACGCCTTCGCGGCCTTGCCCGTCTTCTTCGGCTCCTCGGCCTCGGGCGCCGCCTTCTCGCTCTTCTCCACCAGCTCGAGGATGGCCATCGGCGCGTTGTCTCCGACGCGGTTCTGCACGTGGATGAGCCGCGTGTAGCCGCCCGGCCGGGTCTTGAAGCGCGGCCCAATGGTCGCGAACAGCTTGTAGAGCGCCGCCTGATCGCGCACGGTCTTGTGCACCTGGCGCCGCGCCGCAAGCGTGTTCTCGCGCGCCTTGGTGATGATCCGCTCCACCACGCGCCGGGCCTCCTTCGCCTTGGGCGTGGTGGTGCGAATGCTCTCCTCGAGGATGACCGCGCGGATCAGGTTCTGCAGCAGCGCCTTGCGGTGGCTGGTGTTGCGGCTGAGCTTGCGGCCGGTATTGGCGTGGCGGGACATGGCGTTCTCCTGATTACTGCTTGAGCACCGGCGCGGTCGCCGTGGGCGGCTTGGGCGGCCAGTTCTCGAGCTTCATCCCCAGCGAGAGGCCCATCTCCGCCAGGATTTCCTTGATCTCCTTCAGCGACTTGCGGCCGAAGTTCTTTGTCTTGAGCATCTCGGCCTCGCTATTCTGCACCAGGTCGCCGATGGTCTTGATGTTGGCGTTCTGCAGGCAGTTGGCCGAGCGGACCGAGAGCTCCAGCTCGTCCACCGAGCGGAAGAGGTTCTCGTTGAGCTTCTC
>JAYWBT010000148.1:0-11972 GCA_043781235.1 Deltaproteobacteria bacterium | reverse complement strand
ATTCGCGGGGCCGCCGGCCGTGTTCTTGTCGTCTCTTTTCTTCGCCATGTTTGAACCTCCTGGTGATGAGAGGCAAACGTTGGGATTCAAACGCAGCGCGCAAGTCCACGGCAGGCCTGGCGGGGCAGACTTGCGAGTGTCGAGCACAGGACGGGCTCGGTTGCTTTGCCTGCTTCTCGTGCTGACTGTCCCTCCCACGCCAAGGGAGCTCCGAGATGCGACGACTGCTCGTTTGCGCACTGCTGGTGATTGCCGGCTGCCGCCGCGGGGCCACGGGTTCACCTCCCCAGTTGAGCATCGGCCTTCCCGACGCGAGCCTGCCCGACACTGGCTCGCCCGACGCGAGCCTCCCTTCCGATTCCGGTACGCTCGATTCCGGTACATTCGATGCAGGAAGGCCCGATGCGGGCTCGCTCGATTCCGGTGCACCCGATTCCGGTACGCTCGATTCCGGTACGCCCGATGCCGGGCTTGCAGATGCAGGCTCGCCCGACGCGGGGCCGCCCGCTCCCGACGCGCACAAGGTCGGGGGCCTGGGTGCGGGGCCCTGGCCCACCGCGCCGCTCACCATCTACGGCAGCGCGCAGGGGTTACTGGAGTCGCCCATCAGCGCCTCGACCGATGAAGCGGAGAATCTATGGGTGGTCTCGCACACAGCGCTCTATCTGCTGACGCCCGGCTCGCGAACCTTCCGCCGTTTCACCGCGGCCGACGGCCTGCACCTGGGCCCCGGCTGGACCGAGCCGCCCGATATCACCCTGGTGGTCGGCGGCGCTGCCGCGGAATGCTTCATCGGCTATTACGCGCACGACACCAACGTCAATACCCAGCCCGGCACCGCGCACACCGTCAACGATCCGATCGCGCACCTCGGCAAGCTGGACCAGGTTCTCTCGCACAAGGACGGCACGCTCGAGGTCCGCCGCTACGACTTCCATAACTCCAATGACGGGTACTATTACGAGACGCGCACCATCACGTCGCTGGTCTATGACCACTTCCAGCACCCCGGCAATCTCTATGTCGGGTCCAATCACGGAATCACCCGCGTCATCCCGGCCAGGTGGCGGCTGCCGCGGACCCCGGGCGAGCTCTCGAATCCCATCAGCGTCGAGCGCGAGTATTACGCCGACCACGTGCACAACTGGGTCTGCGCCGGCGGGCCGTGCAACAACCCCGACGGGACTCCCAGCATCTATGCCTCCACCTTTGGCGACTTCTTCGGCCTCACGCTCGCGCCCGACGGCCGCCTCTGGATGGCCGGCCTCACCAGCGCGTCGGCAATCGGCTATCGCGAGACGCTCGGAGAGTGGGTGCAGAGCTGGGACCCGCACAACCCGTTCGATCCGGCCTTCGGCGATGGCAGCGGGCCGCCCGTTTTCGAGACCTCGAAGGAGGGCGAGGAGGTCAACCTGCGCGCCGTGACGGTCGCGCCCGACGGCATGGTCTGGTTCGCCTCCGGCGGCGCCGAAAGCTGGCGCACTCCCTGGGCGCAAAGCCATGGCGTTGGACTGGCCGCGTTCGACAAGCCGCCTCCGCCGGTCGCGCCCGGACACCTGTCGCATGGGTTCCCCTACCACTGGACCTACTTCGATCCCATCCAACTTGGCGCCATCGAAAATAATATACTCGAGCTACAAGCACTTCCGGACGGCCGGCTGGTGCTCGGTTTCCCCTCGACGGGCCTGCTGGTCTGGCGTCCCGGCGAACCGCGCGGCCACCGCATCACGCAGCGCGAGGGCCTGCCGGGCGAATCGGTCGGCCGCATCTCGCTCGACACCATGGTCTCGCCGCCCGCGCTCTTCGTCCCCGTCGAGGGAGGGCTCGCGGTCTTCCGCCAGGTCCCCTAGAACGCGCTCGCAGTCTTCCGCGACGTGCCGTAGAACGCACGCCCGATGACCCGAGACCTACGCGGCGCGGTGCTCTCCATTGCGGGCGCCGCGCTGCTGTGGTCGAGCGGCGGCCTCTTCATCAAGCTGGCGCCGATGCCGGCGCTCGCGGTCGTCTTTGGCCGCGCGCTGGTGACCGCGCTCTTCTATGCGTTGGTGGTCCGGCCGCGGATGCGCGAGGCGCGCTGGACCACCGCGCTCGCCTATGCGGGAATGATCATCACCTTCGTCTCGGCCACCAAGCTCACCACCGCCGCGAACGCGATCTTTCTCCAATACACCGGCCCGGCCTACGTGCTGATGCTGTCGCCGCTGGTCCTGCGCGAGCCCTTCCGCCGGCTCGATGCGCTGTGCGTTGGCCTCTCGCTCGCGGGCATGTCCCTCTTCTTCGTCGGCAAGGTCGAGGCGGGGCAACTCACCGGCAATCTGCTCGGCGCGGCCTCAGGCGTGTTCTTCGCGCTGACGGTGCTCCTCCTGCGTCGCGATGCGCGGGGCGCAGGAGGCGACTCGCTCCCATCCATGACGCTCGGCAATCTGCTCGCGGCGGCGCTGGCACTGCCTTTCGCCGTCGGCCCGATGCGCGGGCTGACCCTGACCGGCGCGGGCGTGCTGCTCTATCTCGGCGTCGTCCAGATGGGCATTGCCTATATGCTCTTCAATCGCGGTCTGAAGCACGTGCCCGCGGCCGAGGCCTCCCTGATCTCGATGCTCGAGCCGGTGCTCAATCCGGTCTGGGTCCTGCTCGGCACCGGCGAGCGCCCCGGGCATTGGGCCCTGCTCGGCGGCGCCATCGTCATCGCCGCGGTGATGCTCCGCACCGCGCTGCAGGACACCGCGCCCGCTTGATTCAATGAGCGGCGTCGCCAGTGGCGTGAGGTTCGCCGCGGTCAGACGAGTGCTTCGGTAGATCCTGGCGGTACTCCGCCCGGTAGGGTCCGGCCGGCAACCCTGGCCCCGGATAAGCCATCGCCTGGGTGTTGGCCGCGCGCGCCATTGGCAGGTAATTGGGTTTGGCCTTGGCGACGGCCGCCATAATGATGTCGGCCAGCAGCCCTTGACCCGAGTTGGACTGGTAGACGCCCCTCTCGTGGCCCCGCCAGAGCTCCTCGCCGGTCTTCCCATCCTTGAGAACGTAGCTGAACTCGAGTGGGCCTCGAAGCTGGTACCGCGCTACCAGCGGCGGAGCATCGAGGTCAACGAGGCTGTGGCGGGAGCCTACCTCGCTGGCGCTAACACGCGCCGCAACCGGGGCGCGCTCAGGCCGCTGCCCAAGGCGGCGCCCCCTTCGAAGAGCACGGTCTCGCGCGTCGTCGGCACGCTGAGGAGCGCGTGGGAGACGTGGACGAAGCGCTCGCTGGTTTCGCTCGGTCGAGAGTCGAGATAGTGGTGGGGTGGGTTTGAAGGTGGTTTCGATCTGCCCGTCTTAGAAGAGCCGGCACTGAGGACTTGTCCCGGGACAAGTCCACAAATCGCCTCACAGATTCTGCTGAAGAGCCGAAATTTCATGGCGCACCCAGTGGCTGCTCGACCACATACAGCTTCGCGACGGCAGCCGGATCAATGGCGCCGCCGTTCAGCTCGCAGACGGCACCCTCGTTCGTTTCGCTGTCGCCGCAGAGGCTGAAGACTTTGATGGTCGCGACCCGCCGCGGCGGCAGAGCGACCTCGAAAGCGGATTGCTTGCTGCGCGTGGTCTCTCCAGCTTCAAAACAGCGAGCGTGTCGCCGGGTCGCAGGCCTTGTCGCTTTCCGCCGCTGATGAAGAGTTGATTCGTCTTCATCTCCAGGATGTCGGTGCGCCACGGCCGGTCCGAGAGCTTCTGCACCAGCCGGTCAACCACATCGGAGATCGCGGCGCCGATAGCTCGATCATTCAACGTCGCGTCATAGTCCGCGTGGCTGCCAACCCCTGGCAGGAAGCTGTGCCGCGGACTGCGCCGCGACTTGCGGGTTGCCCGAAGCCGGCGCCTCGACACTGACTTGCTTTTGCGAAACCGTCGCACAGCCCACCAAGGCAACACCGTCCGTAGCTTTCTCCTGATGTCCACTCCGCTGCCCCGCTGCCCGAGTCTGGTTTGGCCACCAAAGAGCTAAGGCTTCTGCGCGACCGCAGCCTCCGCGGCCTGGAAGCCGACCTTCGAGTGCGTCCCGTCGCAGAGCGGCTTGGTGACCGACGCCCCGCAGCGGCAGAGCGCGAACTTTGACTTTCCCTTCAGGTCGATTTTCGCGCCCGTGGGATCGGTCAATTCGATAGAGCCGTCATTCTCGACCAGATAAGGTCCATTCGGGCGGCAGCTGATCTTCACGGTCACAGGCTTCTCCTTTTGCGATTATTGGTAATCGGTGATCTTCTTGCGCGCCGCCCCCCGCTGCGGGTCGCGCCGGGTCTGGCAGGCCGCGCAGAGCGTGGCATAGGGCATGAGCTCCAGCCGCCGCAGCGGAATCGCCTCCTCGCACTCCTGGCAGAGCCCGAAGTCGTCGGGGTCGGTCTCCAGCCGCCGCAGCGCCTGGGCGATCCGTGCGAGCAGGTCCTTCTGTCCCTTGTTCCGCTGCGACGAGAGCACCTGCAGCATCTCGCCGAGCGCCTGCGCGTCCTCGTCCACCGTGCCGACCTGCGTCGCGTCGCGCGTGTTGGACTCGATGCGCGCGGGTCCGGCCGCGAGCGCCTGGGCGCGCAGCTTCTGCAGAGTGGCGCGCAGCGCCTTGAGCTGCTTCGCGGTCATGCGGCGCACACTACCCGTTGGCGAGGCCGCGCGTCAGGACCGGCGGCTTGCCGCTGGCTCGCCTGCTGCCTAGCTTCCCGGCGGGGGTGCAGCGAGATGGCACTCAGGGTCGCGCATCTGATCTACGGCCTCGGCCTCGGCGGGCTCGAGCAGCTCGTCGTCCAACTCTCGGCGCGCGGGCGCAAGCGCGGCATCGAGCCCACGCTGATCGCGCTTGGTCCCGACGGCCCCATGCGCGACCTGGCGCGCTCGCAGGACATCCCGCTCGAGCACATCACCAGCGACGGTTTGTCGCTCAGCACCATCCTCGGCGTGCGCGGCGCGCTGCAGCGGTCGGGCGCCACCGTCCTGCACGCGCACGATCTGGGCCCCTGGCTCAACGCCGTTGCCGTGCGTGCGCTCCGCCCTTCGACCAAAGTCCTCGCCACCTTCCACGAGCAGCGCACGCCGCAGGGCCGCAAGAGGCAGGCCGCCAACGTCGCGGCGCGCTTCTCCGAGGCGCTGGTGGCGTGCGGCGAGCAAGTCCGCGAGGACATCCGCGCCTGGGCGCCGTCCTCGTCGCGGGTGCCGGTCATCGCCAATGGCGTTCCGCTTGATGCGCCCGCGCCCGGTGCCCGCCAGCAGGCGCGCGCCGAGCTGCAGATCCCCGCAGCCGCGATCGCCATCGGCTATCTCGGCGGGCTGCGCGCGATCAAGGGACCGGACAAGCTGCTCGAAGCCTTCCTCGACCGCTTCGCCGATCGCGGCGACGTGCACCTCTACCTGATCGGCTCCGGCCCGATGGAGGCCGCCCTGCGCGAGCAGGCGGCCGGCCACGGCAACGTCCACTTCACCGGGCTGATCCTGAACGCGTCGCGCCTGCTGCCGGCGCTCGACATCTACGCGCAGACCTCGCTCAGCGAAGGCCGCTCGCTGAGCATGCTGGAGGCGATGGCGGCGGGCCTGCCCACCGTCGCGCACCGGCTCCCCGCGGTCGAAGAGATCCACGGCGACGGCGAATCGGCGCTGCTGGTCGCGCTCGGCGATCGCAAGGGGTTGAGCGACGCTTTCGATCGGCTGGTGCGCGACGCTGCCTTTCGCGCGCAGCTCGGCGCGGCGGCGCAGCAGCGCGCGCAGGCGCACTCGATCGAGCCGATGGTGGACGCGTACGCCGCGCTCTACCGCGACGTCTCTTGATCCGCGTCCTCCACCTGCGGCAAGGCACGCGTCTCTACGGCGCCGACCGCGCGGTGCTGGCGCTCGCCGCGGCCACGCACGATCCATTTCTCGCGCTGGTCGGCGGGGTCTCGCCCCCCGGCGAACCGTGCGAGCTCGTCGATGCGGCGCGCGCTGCAGGCGTCGAGAGCCTGCGCTTCGACACCGCGAGCCGTTTCGATCTCCGCTGCGCGCGCGCCGTCGCCAAAGTCGTACGCCAGAAGGAAGTGCGCCTCCTGCACGCGCATGACTTCAAGACGCTGCTGGTGGCGCTGATCGCGGGGCTGATCGCGCGGGTTCCGGTGGTTGCGACCTATCACGGCGAGACGCGCAGCACGGTATCGGTTCGATTCTACGAGCTGTTCGCGCGCCTGCTCGGCAACTTCACCCGCGCAGTCGCCGTCGTCTCGCGAAGCCTGGAGCACACGCTCTCGCGCTGGGTGCTAACCACAAACATCTCGTTCGTCCCCAACGGCCTCGGTGCTGCGCGGCCCATCTCTGCCGAAGAGCGCGGCGTCGCCCGCGCCGAGCTGCACATCACCGGCGACGCGCTGGTGCTGGCGGTGATCGGCAGGCTCTCGAAAGAGAAGGGCGTCGCGTTCCTGCTCGAAGCGCTGCGCAAGCTGGGCACGCGCGCGCCGCTGTTGCTGGTGGTCGGCGATGGCCCGCTGCGCGAAGGGCTGGAGCAGGGCGCCCAGGATCTGCGCGTGCGCTGGCTGGGCTATTTGCGCGACCCGCGCACTGCCTTCGCCGCCGCCGACGCGCTGGTGATTCCGTCGCTCACCGAGGGCATGCCGCTGGTGGCGCTCGAGGCCGCCATGCTCCAGCGCCCGCTCGTCGCCACCGCGGTGGGCGAGCTGCCAGAGGTGCTCCGCGCCGGCGCCGGCCTGCTGGTGCCGCCGGGTGATGCGCAAGCTCTCGCCGATGCGATCGAGCGGCTGCGCGATCCCGCGCTGCGCCGCTCGATCGGAGACGCCGCCCTGTTGCGCTCGCGCGACTACGCGGTCGACGCGATGGCCGCCTCGTACGCCGTCTTGTACCGGCGCGCGCTCTCGATGGAAGCCTCAGCGCCGATTCCCAGCTCTTCGCAGTAGGCAGCCACGGTCGCTTCGGCGATCTGCCCCTGCCCGAACGGCTCGGCCGCCTTCCGTCCTGCTTCGGCCAATCTCGCCGCCAGCGGCGCGTCGGCGAAGACCCGCTCGAGCTTCTGCGCAAACTCCGCGGCGGTCTCGGCCAAAAGGAGATCCCGCTGGTCGGTGTAGGGGAGGCCCTCGGCGGCGATGCGCGAGGCGACCACCGGGACGCCCGCGGCCCACGCCTCGAGGATCTTGATTCGCGTTCCCGAGCCTGCGCGCAGCGGGATGGCGGTGGCGCGCGCCGTCTCCAGATACGGCTGCACCGACGACACGCCGCCAGCGACCACGATATCGTCCGCCGCCAGCGCGCGCACCTGCTCAGGCGGATTGCGGCCCACCAACACCAGGCGCGCGCCATGCAGGCGGTGGCGCGCGAGCGGCCAGATGTCGCGCGCCAGCGCCACTGCCGCGTCCGCGTTGGGGCGCCAGTCCATCGAGCCGACGAAGAGCACGTCGCGCCGCTCGCCACCCGCCATCGGAGCGAACGCAGGCACGGCGTTCGGCACCACCCGCACCCGCCGTGCGCCCAGCGCGCGGAACGCTTCAGCGTCGCGCTCGGAGCAGGTCAGCACCAGGTCCATCGCCTTGGCGAGCCCGCGCTCGAGCGAGCGGATCCTCCGCGCCTGGAACCGGAACAGGGGACGCTTCCAGCGCGGTGCGAGCGGGACCAGCCTCTCGAGGATCTCCGCTTCGACATTGTGCGCGTCGAGCACCAGCTTCGCGTGCGGCTGCAGGCGCCGGAGCAGCGGCCACGCAAGCGCGGTGTGCGGATGGTCGAAATGGATGGCGTCGAACTGCCGGCTGGCGAGCAGCTTGAGGATGCGCTTGGGGAACAGCCCGTAGCGCGAGTAGCCGAGCGGGCGGCCGGTGAGCGCGCTGATGCCCATGGCAATGATGGCGTCGAGCCGGTGCGGCTTGTCGAGCACGTAAACTCCGCCGCGCATGCGTGCGCGGAAACGCTCCGCCTCCTGCCCGTCGCGGGCCCACGTCAGCGTGCTGGTGTCGAACGCGTCGTCGAGCGCGCGTACCAGCGAGAGGGTGCGGAGGTTGCCGCCCGTGTCCGCCGGAAGCGGCACGCTCGGCAGGACACAAAGGACGCGAGGTTGTGGCTTCGAAGCTGCGTTGTCGCTCAAGTTGTGTGCCCCTCCTTGGTTGATAAAAAGTATTCATTGATGAACGGAGCGGGAGTGGCTTGTCGCGTCACCAAATCGTACTGTCCGACGCGCGGAGGAAGAAAGTTTCAGTGGACAGCGACCGAGCGCTCGATCCAGCCGGTTCCGCCGCGGCCGTCGCGGACCACCACCCAGATGCGCACCGTCTGCGGCGAGAGCGGCGCGGTCCACTCCACAGAAGTGTCGGCGGGCTGGCCGGTCGCGGTGGTGTCCGTCGAGCGCAGGGAGCTGGTGCTGCCGTCGGTGGTGAAGAAGCTGTAGCCGTAACGCTCCGACGGATCGTCTTTGGGCGCGGGCACCGGGATGAACCGCACCGTCTCGCCGGCGCGCAGCTGCAGCGGCAGGTCCGGCGGCGCATCGATGGCCTGCGAAAGCTGGCCGCCGTCGAGCTCCTCCGCGATCTGCAAGCCGGACAACGCCGGATTGACGCCGGCGGGCGCGCCGGTGCGCGCGATCACCGTGGCGAAGCCGTCGAACACCTGTGAGGAGCCTTCCTGCGCTGGCGGCCCGCCATCGGGGTTGCCGAACGCGGGCGCGGTGGCGGTGAAGCCGATCAGGAGCGGAATACCGGCGGCGAGCAGGCCGCCCGCATCGAGGCTACCGACGCCAGATTGAGCGGCGAAGGCGAGGAAGCGCGGGTCGGCGAGATCCAGGTTGGCCGAAAGCGGCCCGGCGTCGACGGCGAGATCGATTCCGGCGTCGCCCGGGCAGTCGAGCTGCGCGGAGGGCGCAGTCCCGAGGAATTTGCAGAGTGCATAGCGCAGGGCGATGGGCGCGCCCGAAGGCTCGACCGCGAGCGCGGTCAGGAGCGTGTGCGGCAGGCCGGCATCGGGCTGCAGCACCAGCACCGGCGGCTCGGCACGCACCGCGAGCACGCGCAGCTTGGTGACGTGCGACTGCCGCTCCAGCCCGTCGGGGCAGCCGGACAAGAAGAATCCCGCGGCGGCGGCGAGCGTGAGCGCGCGCATCAGAACGATCCTTTCAGGCCCAGCGTGGGAATGATCGGCAGGCCGCGGAAGTAGGCATGGCCGGAGAAATCGTAGCTATAGACCGACCCCTCGACAGCCCGGTGATTGTAGGCATTGAGGACGTCGAGATAGGCGTCGAGCAGCCACGAGTCGAAGGTCCAGGTCTTGTCGAGCCGCACGTCGAGCTGGTGAAAGGTCGGCACCCGCATGGAGTTGGTCGGGCCATAGATGGGCAGATAAGCATCGAAGTTGGCGAGATACCGGGAGCCAGTCACGGGAGTATCGGGATTGCCGGTAATGATTCGATAGCGGCCGCCGAGCTGCCAGCCCCGGCCGAGCTTGTACGAGGCGATGGCGGTCAGGTTGTGGGTCTGGTCGAAGTCGAAGAGGCGCTGCGGCTGGCCGGGCCGATCGATGCGATCGCTGCGGCTCAAGGTATAGGCGAGCCAGCCGAAGAAGCGCGAGGTCAGCTCCTTGCGGATCAATACCTCGACGCCGTAGACGCGTCCGGTGCCCGCGTTGTCGAGAAGAACTGGCCGCGTCTGCCCGTCGATGGTCTCGCTCGCGTCGCTGCGGACGATGAGCCCGGACAATCCCTTATAGAAGGTCTCCGCGGTGACCAGCACGCCCGGCAGCGGCCGCAGCTCGGTGCCCAGCGTGGCTTGCCAGGCGCGCTCGGGGAGCACCGCGGGGTTGCCGAACGCCCGCGCGGCATCGCCATTGCGCGCGCCTTCGGAATAGAGGCCGAGGCCGCCTTTGAGCGTCACCGCCGGCGACAGCTCCCAGCGCGCCGACGCCCGCGGCGTCACGGTCAGCGTGGTGTTCCGGTCGCGCGGTCCATAGGTATAGGTATCGACGCGCACGCCGGGCGTGAACACGAGGTTCGGGAGCAGCTTGATGCGCGCCTCGGCCCAGGCGCCGGGGCTGAGCCGGTTGTAGAGCGTGGCCGGCACGGTGAGGGTAGCGTCGTCGGGCCGCGGCCCTTGCGAGTTGTAGTCGCCCTCGCGGAAGAGGAACGACTGGCGGAAGGTCGCGCCCACCGCCACGCGCCGGTTGGCGGCGTCGAGCCCACCCGAGAGGACGAGCGCGTCCGCGACCTCCACGGTCGCCGTGCTGCGCAGGAAGAGATTGTGTCCGTTGAGGAAGAAGTTCGACGGGCCGACCACGAACTGCAGCAGGAGCTTCTCGAACATCGCCACCGTCTCGAGCGAGAGCACGCCGCGCCGGTAGAGGTGCTTCGCGCGAATCTGCTGGAACCCGGTCTCGGCGTCCACGCTGCCCGAGAGGTTCGGGTCCTGCTCGGTGGGCCGCTTGAGGACCAGGCCGAGCGCGTCGTCGGAAGTGAGCGCCAGAAGAGAGAGCTGGTGCGGGCTCGACGGCGGCCGCCAGTCGATGCGCAGCTGCGCGTCGTAATACTTCGGCGCGACGGTGAGCCCGAAGTCGGCATTGGAGGGAACGGCCGCTTTCAAGATCAGGTCGATATAGCTGCGCCGGCCCGCGAGCGCGATGGTGAGCCCCGGCGCCAGCTGTCCCTCGACCAGCGCGCTCGCCTCGAGCAGGTTCAGGTTGGCATAGCCGTGCGGCTCGTCGCGCAGCCTGCGCGTCTTCACCTCGACCAGCCCCCCGGTGATGTCGCCATACGCGGCGCTGAAGTTGCCGGGAATGAAATCGATTGCCTCCAATAGATCGGGATTGACGGTGCTGGAGATGGCGCCGAAGTGATACAGCAGCGGAATCGGCTCGCCGTCGAGATCGACGAAGGAGTCGCCCGGCTTCGAGCCGCGGATGACCAGCGCGCCGCCGCCGATGGGGCTGGTGCGCGCGACGCCCGGCAGGTCCTCGAGCACCTTGAGCGCGTCGCCCTGCGCGCCGGGGATCTTCGCGATCTCCTCGGCGCCGAGGGTGGTTTTGGAGATCTCCTGCCGCTCGCGCTCGCCCTGCACGGTGGCCTCGAAGGGCGAGGCAGAGTCGGGCTCGATCCGGTATTCGACCTCGAGTCGCTCGTCCTTGACGATGCGCTCGTGCGCGGTGAAGGCGCGATATCCGGGACTGGAGACCGCGACTTCCACGGGCCCTTCCGGCGCGCCGCGCAGCGCGAAGCGGCCCTGCGCGTCGGTGGTGGCGACGAGCGTGCCGATGGCGAGATCGACGCCGGCCAGCTTGCGCCGCGTGCCGCGCTCGCGCACCAGGCCGGCGAAGTTGACCGGCTGCTCCGAGGCTTCAGGCGGCGCCGGCGGCGCGGCGAAGTTGAAAGCGTATTGAAGCCGGACCGCGACCGGCTTGTCGCCCAGGCGCGCCGGCTTGAAGCGGAGTCGCTTCGCGGCCTCCAGCGCCGATTCGTCGAAGCCGCGCTGGGGAGCGGAGACGATGCGCGCCTGCGAGACGGCGCCCGCGGTGGTGAGATCGATCTCGAGCAGCACGCGGGCCGCGCCGCTCTTGCCGGAGGGATAGGCGGCGAGGATCGGCTCCCCCGCGACCCTGGGCGGGGCGAAAACCGGCGCGGGCGTGGCAGGCTTCGCCTCGCGCACCGGATCTGGAACCGCCTGCGCGAGCAGGAGCAGGACGAAGATCGGCACGGCCGCTGCTCATAGCTGAAGGGCGACCCGCGCGGAACTGGCCTCGCGACCGCCGCCGCGGGTGGAGCGCGCTCAGCGGTTCTTCGGCAGTTGCGGCGCGGTGCCGATCGCGAGGGCCGCAGGCAGGCGCATGCGGCGGCGCTCGGCTGCGAGCGATTCCAGATGGGCGAGCACGGCGCCGGGCTCCTGCTCGAGCTGATCGGCGAAGAGGCGCAAGCGATCGCCCAGCGCGCGCGCCGCGGCCGGAACGAAGCGGTTGAGCGCAGCCGCGCCGCCCACGGTGCCATCGCCCGCGAGGCGCGTGGTGTCGCGGAA
>JAYWBT010000147.1:0-12052 GCA_043781235.1 Deltaproteobacteria bacterium | reverse complement strand
CGCGACCAGCCGCGGTGCTCGCGATGCGCGCGGACGACCGCTCCGACCGACGACAGCAGGTCCATGATGCTGCATTATACTGCATCTAAATCGGTCATGACAAGCAGTAAACTGCTTGGTAGGGTCTCGCGAATGGATCCGGCCCGAAGCCCAGTGACGCACGAGACGCACGAGACGTTCGAGACCCACCCCAGCCGCTATCGGCACTGGAAGCTGTCCACCGAGGGCGAGCTCGCCCGCCTCGTCATGGCGGTCGATCCGGAGCACCCACACAAGCCGGGCTACGAGCTCAAGCTCAACTCCTACGACCTGTCGGTGGACATCGAGCTCGCCGACGCCGTGCAAAGGCTGCGCTTCGAGCACCCTTCCGTCCGGGCGGTGGTGCTGACGAGCGGGCACGAGAAAGTCTTCTGCGCGGGCGCCAACATCTACATGCTGGCCGCCTCGACGCACCCGTTCAAGGTCAATTTCTGCAAGTACACCAACGAGACCCGGCTCGGCATCGAGGAGGCCAGCGCCGAGAGCGGCCTGCGCTTCCTCTGCGCGGCCAACGGCGCCACCGCGGGTGGAGGCTACGAGCTGGCGCTGGCGTGCGACGAGATCGTGCTGGTGGACGACGGCTCGTCCACGGTCAGCCTGCCTGAAGTGCCGCTGCTCGGCGTGCTGCCCGGCACCGGCGGCCTCACGCGGGTGGTGGACAAGCGCAAGGTCCGTCGCGATCTCGCCGACGCCTTCTCCACCCTCGCCGAGGGCGTGAAGGGCAAGCGCGCGGTCGAGTGGGGCTTGGTGGACGCGGTGGTTCCGCGCAGCAAGTTCGCCGACGCCATCGCGCTGCGGTCGAAGGTGCTGGCGGCGAAGTCCACCCGGACGGCGTCTGGCCCCGGCATGGAGCTCAAGCCGCTCGAGCCGCGGGTGAATGGAGATTCAGGAGTTGAATACAAGTTCATTTCGTTGCAGATCGATGCCCGGACGCGCGTCGCCGAGCTGACGGTGCGCGGCCCGGACCAGGATCCGCCCAGGGACCTCGACGAGGCGATCGCGCGCGGTGGCGAAGGCTGGGCCGTGCGCTGCGCCCGCGAGTTGGACGATGCGCTGCTGCGCCTGCGCTTCCATTACGAGAACGTCGGGCTGGTGCTGGTGCGCACCGAGGGAGATCGGAAGAAGGCCCACGCCGCCGGCGAGTTCCTCGCGCGCGCGGCCAGGGAGCACTGGCTCTTCCGCGAGGTGCAGCTCCTCTGGGCGCGCGTGCTGCGCCGCTTCGACGTCACCGCGCGCAGCTTCTTCGCCGTGGTGGACGACAAGTCCTGCTTCGCCGGCCCGCTCTTCGAGCTGCTGCTCGCCTCGGACCGCAGCTACCTGCTCGATCAGGCAGGCGTCGCCGTGTGGCCCGGTGCGCTCTCCGGCGGCGCCCTGCCCGGCTGGAACGGCCTCACCCGCCTGCAGACGCGCTTCCTCGCCGAGCCCGCGCGCCCAGGCCAGGTCCTGGCCGCGGCGAAGGAAGGCCCGCTCGCCGGCGCCGCTGCCGACAAGCTCGGCCTCGCGACCGTCTTCGCCGACGACATCGACTTCGAGGAGGAGCTGCGCGTCGCCGTCGAGGAGCGCGTCTCCTTGAGCCCCGACGCGCTCACCGGCATGGAGCAGAACTACCGCTTCACCGGCCCCGAGACCCTGGCCACCAAGATCTTCGGCCGCTTGTCGGCCTGGCAGAACTGGATCTTCATCCGCCCCAACGCCACCGGCGAGACGGGCGCGCTCACGCTCTACGGCAAGCCCGAGCGACCGAAGTTCGACTTCAGGAGGACGTAAACATGGCGCAGTCGCTCGAGAGCATCCCGAACAACGTCGACCTCTCCTCCGACCGGCGCCTGCAGCGCGCGCTGGAGCAGTGGCAGCCCAACTTCCTCGCCTGGTGGAACCAGGTCGGGCCGGAGGACTTCCAGGCGCACCAGGTCTACCTGCGCACCGCCATCAGCGTGGAGGCCGGCGGCTGGGCGCACTTCGACTTCGTGCGCATGCCCGAATACCGCTGGGGCATCTTCCTCGAGCCGAAGGAAAACGAGCGGAAGATTGGCTTTGGCGACGTCATCGGCGAGCCCGTCTGGGATGAAGTTCCCGGCGAGCACCGCAATTCGCTTCGCCGCATCATCGTGACCCAGGCCGATACCGAGCCCGCCTCGGTCGAGCAGCAGCGTTTGCTCGGAAAGACCTGCCCCTCGATGTATGACCTGCGCAATCTCTTCCAGGTCAACGTCGAGGAGGGCCGGCACCTCTGGGCAATGGTTTATCTATTGCAGCGGCATTTTGGCCGCGACGGCCGCGAGGAGGCGGAAGAGCTCTTGAATCGCCGCTCCGGCTCGTCCGACAAGCCGCGCATCCTGAATTGCTTCAATGAGCCAATCGAGGAGTGGCTCTCGTTCTTCTTCTTCGCCATGTTCACCGACCGCGACGGCAAGTTTCAATTGGCGGCATTGGCGCAATCGGGCTTCGACCCGCTCGCGCGCACCACGCGCTTCATGCTCACCGAGGAGGCCCACCACCTCTTCGTCGGCGAGATGGGCGTGGACCGCGTGGTGCAGCGCTGCGCCGAGTTGATGGCGCAGGGCAAGGACCCGCGCGCGGAAGGCGCGGTGCCGCTCGAGCTCCTGCAGAAGTATTGCAACTTCTGGTTCACGCTCTCGCTGGACCTGTTCGGCGGCGAGATCTCCTCCAACGCGGCCGACTTCTTTGCCGCGGGATTGAAGGGCCGCTTCCGCGAGGACACCCTCGACGAGCACCGGGCGCTGGGCCAGACTTACAAGCTGCAGGTTCCCGAGGGCGGCAAGATCGTCGAGCAGGAAGTCCCGCTGCGCAATGCGATGAATGAGGTCCTGCGCGACGAATATGTCAAGGATTGCCAGCGCGCCGTCGATCGCTGGAACAAGACGCTCGAAAAAGCCGGGGTCCCCGGAATGAAGCTACGGCTGCCGAACCGCCGCTTCCACCGCGCCGTTGGCCCGAGCGCGGGGCTCAAGTTCGATCCCGAAGGGCGCATGATCTCCGAGCAGGAGTGGGCCGGGAATGAAAGCAAGTGGCTGCCCACCGCGCTGGACCGCGAATACGTGAAGTCGCTCATGCACCCGGTCATCGCGTCGGGCAAGGTGGCGAACTGGATCGCGCCGCCTTCCAAGGGAATCAACGCGATGCCGATCGACTTCGCATACGTGAAGCCTCCGTCGGCATAACTCTCCGTCATGCCTTGAAGGTGGGCGGGGGCAGCGGCGTCGATGGCTCGCGGAACTCCTCGGCCGCCTTGAAGTCCGCCTCGTCGAGATCCTTCATCGGCTTGCCCGAGTCGGAGCGCACGCGCTTGAAGACTTCGATCACCTGGAGCTTGTGCGGCCGGACCGCGCTCAAGGGACAGGCTTCATAGGCCTTGATATCCTCGTCGCAATAACCCAATCGCCTCTCGCCGCACTTGGGCTGCATATAGCGCGCGAGCTCGGGGACCTTCTTCATCAGCTCGCCGCGCATCTTGGAGACCATATGGCGGATCTCCCATTGCGCCCGCGTGCAAAGCCGCAGATCGCCGATATGGAGCAGCTCGGCGAAATTGACCATGATCTGGAAATTGGTCGGCGCTGCATTGGGCAACACGAAGCGCGCGTCCTCGGGCGGAATGCCCGCGGCGACCGCCTCGCGGTAGACGCGCGTGATCTCCTCCATCAGCCTCTCGAACTCGGCGGCGCGGCCGGCGTCCTTCCAGCTCTCGGGCATGACGTACTCGAGGCGCTCCTCGTTCTTGCCGGTGAAGCGGACGTAGCGTTGGGACTGCTGCTCGAAGGAGATGCCGATCCGGTGGCGCACGAACTGGTGGCTCAAGGACCGCGACACGCCCGAGATGCCGAACCAGAAGACGATCTGCTCCAGCGGCGAGACGTGCCCCGTCTTGAGCCGCTCGTCGACGAAGGCGGCGATCTTTTCGCGGGTCACCACGCCGGCGGCGATGTCCTCCCAGACCTCGCGCGGCGTCTTCGGCGAATAGCAGACCCGGTAGGCGCCGTAGAGCTTGGTGATCGGATCGTTCGCGAGGTCGATGAGCACGACATCCATACGCGCCCTTCTAGTCGAAGCGGCGCGCGGGCGAAAGCCTGGAAACGCCCGGCGCGAAAGCTTCGGTCGGTGGCGACGCGAACGCTTGACAGACGCGGCGCGGATCGAAATGTTGCGGCCGCCATGACCGTCTACGTCGCCAGCGATCTGCACCTCGACGAGGAAGGCGAAGCGCGGCTCTTCGACGACGGCAGACAGGGCAAGGAGCTCGCGGCGCTCTGCCGACGGCTGCGCGACAGCGACGAGCTGATCCTGCTCGGCGACGTCTTCGACTTCACCGCCATGACGCCGCCGCCCAAGGGCCTCGAGCGCTTCTTCAAGAAGCTCGACGTCCCGTACCAGCCCCGGACCGGGCGCGACCTGAAACAGCTCTGCGCATCGGCGCGCCAGAGCAATCCGGTGGCGCTGAAGGCGCTCGCCGAGCTCTCGCTGCGCGTGCCGGTAACGCTGGTGCCGGGCAACCATGACCGCCATCTGGCCGAACCGGGCGCGCGCGCGGCGCTGGAGTCGATCGGCCTGCACGCAGCTCTGGAGAAGTACTGCGCGCGGACCATCGGCGGCCGCGCGGTGGTGCTGCTCCACGGGCACGAGTTCGACAAGAGCAACAAGGACGCGCATGGCCCCGGCGAGCTGATGACCAACGCGCTTCACCACGCGGTGATCCCGTTCCTGCGCCACCACGGCGGGCGCCGCAACGTGAAGATGGATCCCGACCGCGTCGTCGCGCTGCGGCCCGAGGAAAGCGTCATCACCGTGCTGCAGCGCTGGCTGGACGAGAAGACCTTCAAGAGGTTCTTCCGCGCCTTCCTGCGGCTGCTGGCCGAAAACGGCTTCCTGCCGCGCGCGACCTCGTGGCTCGCCACGGTGGTCTCGGCGAACGGCGTGCGACGGCGGGCCGCGCACGGCGACAATCTCTGGGAGAGCTCGGGCGCGCTCGCGGTCGAGCTGTTGCGCGGGGAGCGAAAGCTGCCGTACGGCGCTCCGCGGCCCGACGCGCTGGTGCTCGGCCACACGCACGTGCTCGACTGGGCGGTGGACGACGTGCGCGGCCCCGACGACACGCTCTATGTCAACCTGGGCACCTGGACCGAGCGCTCGTTCGACGCTTCGAGCCCGCCCGACACCACCCTGCCCGTCCTCGAGCTGCGCGAGCACGAGGGGCGGCTCGCCGTGTCGCTTCGCGACGCGCAGGCGGGCGGCGACGAGCTGCAGCGCTTCGAGGCGCTCTCGCGATGACGCCGGGAAGTTCCGCCCGCGGGCCCAAGCTCTTCCTCGCCCTCGCGGGCAACATCGGCGCCGGCAAGACCACCGCCGCCAAGCTGATCTCCAGCGCCTTCGGGTTCGAGCTCTTCGACGAGCCGGTGATCGACAACCGCTTCCTGCGCGACTACTACGCCGACATGAAGCGCTGGAGCTTCACGCTCCAGCTCGAGTTCCTGATGAAGCGCGCGCAGCACCACGAGCTCATCCACACCGTGCCGAAGTCGTGCATCCAGGACCGCACGCTCCTCGAGGACCCGGAGATCTTCGCCAAGTACTTGCACGGCCTCGGGCACATGGACGACCGCGAGCTGGACCTCTACCTCGAGTACTTCCAGCGCCTGAACCGCGACCTGCACCAGCCCGACAAGGTCATCTGCCTCGAGTGCGCGGACACCGGAATTCTGCTGCGCCGCATCCGCGAGCGCGGCCGGGTCGAGGAGGCCGGCATCAGCGGCGAGTTCCTCTCCGGCCTCGGCGCCTACTACCAGACCTTCCCGCAGGTGGCGGCGGGCAAGTACAAGCTGGATCTTTTGCGCATCGACGTCTCGCGGATCGACATCCGCGCGGCACAGGGCAAGCAGGAATTTCTCGACCTCGTCTCCGGATTTCTCGGGAGATAGGCCGCGGACCCCAAGCTCACCGCCACGGCCGCGCCGCTTGCGCGCAACCTAGCAGCGGTGCAGTCTTCCGCGCCCATGAACGTCCCCGGCTCGCGCCTCGGTCCTTACGAGCTGGTCGCGCCGATCGGCAAGGGCGGGATGGGCGAGGTCTTCCGCGCGCGCGATCCGCGCCTCTCGCGCGAGGTGGCGATCAAGATCCTGCACACCGGGGCGGCCCGCAGCGAGGAGCGGCTGCGCCGGTTCCAGCAGGAGGCGCGCGCGGCCGGCGCCCTGAACCACCCCAACGTGCTGGCGGTGTTCGACGTCGGCGAGCAGGACGGCGACCCTTACGTGGTCACCGAGCTGCTCGAGGGCGAGACGCTGCGCGAGCGCCTCGAGCGCGGGCCGCTGCCGGCTCGCAAGACGCTGGAGATCGCGCTGCAGATCGCCCGCGGGCTCTCGGCGGCCCACGAAAAAGGCATCGTCCACCGCGACCTGAAGCCGGAGAACATCTTCCTCACCCGCGACGGGCACGCGAAGATCCTCGACTTCGGGCTCGCCAAGCTGATCGAGCAGCCGGTGCCGTCCAGACTGCTGAGCGAAGACCCGACGCGGCTCGCAGAGACCGAGCCTGGCGTGGTGCTGGGCACCGCGGGCTACATGGCGCCGGAGCAGGTGCGCGGCGAGCCGCCCGACGGGCGCGCCGATCTCTTCGCGCTCGGGGCGCTGATCTACGAGATGCTCTGCGGTCGCCGTGCCTTCGCGGGCGACACGCGCATCGCGGTCCTCTACGGCATCGTGCACAAGGACCCGCCGCCGCTGGCGGAGGACCAGGGCGCGCTCGGCATCTCGCTCGAGGCCGTGCTCCGCCACTGCCTCGAGAAGCGCCCCGAGGATCGCTTCCAGTCCGCGCGCGATCTGGCCTTCCAGCTCGAGCAGTTGGGGACCGGGTCGGGTCAGAGCGGGAGGATGCGGCTGCTCGCGGCGCAGGACCGGCGCAGCGTGGCGCGGCGGCTCGCCCTCGTGGCGGTTTTCGCGGCGCTGGTGGTCGGTGCGGCCGCGGGAGCGCTCGGCGCCGCACGGCTCGCCCGGGTCTCGCCGCCCACCTTCCGGCAGCTCACCTTCCGCCGGGGAGTGGTGCGGTCGGCCCGCTTCGCGCCCGGTGGGCAGACCCTCGTCTACGCCGCCGCGTTCGAGCGCGAGCCGACGCAGCTCTACTCGACCTCTCCCGGCGCAGTGGAGTCGCGCCCGCTCGGGTTCTCGCACGCCGAGCTCTACTCGATCTCGCCCGCGGGCGAGCTCGCGCTGGGTCTCAACCTGGCGCCCGGGCCGTCGTCGTTCGTGCGCAGCGGAACGCTCGCGCGGGTCCCGCTCGCCGGAGGCGCGCCGCGCGAGCTGGAGGAAAACGTTCACGAAGCCGACTGGGTCGGCGACGAGCTCGCCGTCATCCGCCAGGAGAAGGGCAGTTACCGCCTCGAGCTGCCCCGCGGCCAGGCGCTGGTCGAGACCGTTGGCTGGCTCAGCCACCTGCGCGTCTCGCCGTCGGGCGCGCGCATCGCCTTCATCGAGCACCCGCTCTACGGCGACGACCGCGGCGCGGTGGCGGTGGTGGATCGCCTGGCTCAGCCCGGTGCGCGGCGCATCCTGTCGGCGCAGTACACGTCAACGCAGGGCCTCGCCTGGCGCGGCGACGACGAGATCTGGTTCACCGGCGGCGAGGGGATCTCGCGGGCGCTGCGGGCGGTGCGGCTCGACGGGCGCGAGCGCGTCGTCCTCGCCGCGCCAGCCACGCTGCAGCTCTTCGACATCGCCAAGGACGGCCGCGTGCTGCTCGGCCGCGAAAGCTCGCGCGCCGGCATCGAGGCGCGCGATCCCGACGGCAGCACGCGCGATCTCTCCTGGCTCGACTTCAGCGTGGCCACCGCGCTGGCCGGCCCGCTCTTCAGCTTCTTCGAGGCGGGCGAAGGCGGCGGCCGGTACGGCACGGCCTACGTGCGCAGGCTCGACGGCGCGCCGGCGGTCAAGCTCGGCAGCGGCTATGCGTGGGACCTGTCGCCCGACGGAAAGACCATCGCGCAGTTCTCGCCCGAGGAGCCGCACCGGCTGAGGCTGGTGCCGACCGGCGCGGGCGAGCCGCGCGCTCTCGATCTTCCGCTCGAGCGGATCACCGGCGCGCGCTTCATCGGCCTGACCGGCAAGCTGGTCGTCTCGGGCGCCGCCGCCGGCCACGGGGCGCAGCTCTTCGTGCTCGACCCCGACGGCGTCAAGCTGCGCGCCTTCACCCCCGAGGGAATGAGCAGCGTCTTCTACACCATGGCGCCGGTCTCTCCCGACGGCACGCGCATCGTGGCGCAGGTGGTGGGCGGCGGGTACGCCATCTATCCGCTCGACGGAGTGGGCCCGCCGTTGCCGCTGCCGATCGGCGGCATCGAGCGGCCCCAGGGCTGGGCCGACGACAGCTCCATCTACGTGCACCGCCCGCGCGAGCTGCCGGTGCGCCTCGAGCGGCTCGACCTGCGCACCGGGCGCCGCAGGCCGTTTCTCGAGCTGTCGCCCACCGACCTCGCCGGCATCGAACAGGTGGGGCCCATCTTCCTCGGCCCGGACGGCAAGGTCATCCTCTACGGCTACGTCCGCAACCTGAGCGAGCTCTACCTCGCCGAAGGTTTGCGTTGACGATGGCCCCGCCCTGCCCCGGCCAGCTTTTGCGCCGCAGCCTGAAAGTGCAGCCGCGGGCGCAGCCGAGCGCCTTCGCGCGCAAGGTCGAGCGCATCGTGCGCGGCATTCCGCGCGGCAACACCCTGTCGTACGGCGAGGTCGCGCTGCGGGCCGGCAAGCCGCTCGGCGCGCGCGCGGTGGTGCAGGCGCTGCACAGCCTCGACGACATTCCCTGGTGGCGCGTCTGCCGCACGGGCGGCAAGCTCGCGCCGGCGGTCGCGCACGAGCAGGAGCAGCTGCTGCGGCAGGAAGGTTGGCCGAACAAGCCGCGCCGGCAGAACCGGCTGAAGTAGACTGGCCCGGTGTCCCTCTTCGTCGTCAGCGATCTGCACCTCGGAGAGAGCAAGGCCGCCTCGATGTTCCGCGACGGCGATCAGGGGCTGCGCTTCGCCGACCTCTGCACGCACGTCGCGCGCACGCCCGACAGCGAGCTCATCCTGCTCGGCGACATCTTCGATCTCACCGCCGCCATGCCGCCGCCGCGCGGCCTGACCAGCTTCGGCAAGGCGCTGGGCATCCCGGTGGACGACAAGCCAAAGCGCACGCTCGAGCAGATCATGGCGAACATCCGCGAGAACAACCGGGTCTCGCTCGATGCGCTCGAGTCGCTCGCGGCCGACGCGCGCGTGACGCTGGTGCCTGGCAACCACGACCGCCACCTCGGCGAATCCGGCGGCCGCGCGGCGCTCGACGGGGCCGGGCTTGCGAAGGTCTCTGTCGAGGGGACCGCGGTCCGCAGGCTCGCCGAGAAGATCGTGGTGCTGCAGCACGGCCACGCCTGGGATCCCTCCAACGCCACCGCCGGAGGCGGCGGAGAGGTGATGACAGCGGTGCTCCACCACGCGGTGGTGCCGCTCTTGCGCCACCTCGCGCCACGCAGCAACGTCTCGATCGATCCCGACCGCATCGTGGCGCTGCGGCCGGAGGAGCGCGTGGTGCCGGTGCTCGAGCGCTGGCTGCAGCCGGGCACCTTCGAGCGCTTCGTGGACGCCTTCCTCGAGCTGCTGGTGGAGAACGGCTATCTGTCGCGCGCCGCCTCGTGGCTGGCGACGCCGTCCGTCATCCGCAGCCGGCTGAAGGCCGACGACGATCTCTGGGAGCGTGCCGGCCACGCCGCGCTGCAGGCGCTCGAGGGCGCGAAGACCATCCCCGGCAAGCCGCCGCCGCCCGACATCTTCGTGCTGGGCCACACGCACGTGATCGACTGGGCCGTGCAGGAGGGGCGGCCCGGCGTGCAGCGGCTCTACGTCAACCTCGGCACCTGGAGCGCGCGCGCCTCAGACGCGGCCGGCCCGATGGACGCGACCATGCCGGTGCTGCGGATCGATCTGCTGCCAAAGACGCTCGAGGCGCAGCTCTCCGACCTCTCCGGCAAGGTCCGCACCCTGCAGCGCTACCAGGTGGTTCGATGAAAGCACCCGCTTTGGGACGGATCCTGCTCGCTCTTCTTCTGCTCGCGGCGCCCGCCGAGGCGCGCCGGCGCGCGCGGCGCGTGCAGCACCCGAAGGCCGAGCGGCCCGAGGACGATCAGCGCCTGAGAGGGGACGCAAAGCAGTTCGGCGGCGCGCGCGTCGCCATCGTCGCGCCCGCCGATCTCGCGCTGCTCGAAGGCGACGAGGTGCGGGTCCAATTGAAGATCGAAGGATATGCGATCGGTCCGCTTTCGCCGGGCGGGCCGGTGCCGCACGCGCACCTGATCGTGGACAACGAGCCCGCGCTCGAGGTGGACGCGGCCGCGCCGCTGACTTTGAGCGGCCTGCGCCCGGGGCCGCACGCGCTGCGGGTGGTGCTCTGCCGGCCCTGGCACGAGGTGGTGAAGGCCCCTCGAGCTTTCGCACTGGCGCGCTTCTGGCTGGGGCCGCGGCTCGAAGGCAAGGCGGGCAAGGCAGCCGAGTTCGTCGCCTGGCCCGATCCGAAGAAGCCCATCCTGACCTACCTGCTGCCCGTCGGCGCTCCCGGCAATGACGCGCAAGCGCTCGAGTTGTCGACCGACGCGGAGACCTGGGAGGCGGCGCCGCAGCGGGCGGCGGTGCTCGACTTCTATCTCTCGGGCGCGCGGCTCGCACGGCGCGGCGACAAGGTGCGCGTGGTGCTCGACCGCCGCGAGCTGCCGCTCACCACCGAGTGGAAGCCGCTGCCGCTGAAGCGGGCGCACGCAGGCGCGCACCGCATCACCATCGACCTGCTCAACCGGCGCGGCTTGAAAGTGAAGAACGCGGTCAACCGCACCGACCGCGTTTTCACCCTCCCGTAAGCAGCCCTGCAAAGCAGGAACCGCCGGGCCTCTCGTCCGCCCTCAGCTGCCCTTCTCGATCGGCTTCTTCGCCTTCTTCCAGCCCGCGATTCCGTCCGGCATGATGAAGACGTTGGTGTAGCCCAGCTTGACCGCCTCACGGGCGGCCTCATGGCACGCGTGTCAATGGGTGCTGGCGCAATAGAAGACGAGCTCCCTCGCCTTGTCCTGGGGCAGGTCATTGGCCGTGACGCCATTGAACTTGACCCATTTGGCCGTGGGCACATGACCCGCCGCCCAGTCGGACTGTTCGTTGTTGTCGTAGATGTCGGCGTCTTTTCTGGCGATCAGGTCCGCGACCTGGTCGACGGTCAGGCTGCCGAACTTGTCGTCGCTCGCCGTGCCCGCGCTTGCCTTGCAGGCCACGAGCGACAGCCCCAGCGCCATCGTCAGCAATGTAGTTGTTCGAATCATGCGGTTGAACCTTTCTCGTGGGCGGTGGCCACGTCAAGCAAAACACCGCCCGGCGCCTGCATTTTCAGGCGGGCTTGTCCATGCGGACGTGCGGGATGCCGGCGTCGTCGAACTCGCCGCCCTGCGCCGCATATCCCTGCTTCTCGTAAAAGGCCCGCGCCTGCGTCTGCGCCCACAGGGTAAAGGAGCGCGCGCCGCGCCGCCGCGCCTCGTCCTCGAGGAATCTTAGCAGCGCGCGGCCGACTCCGCGCTTGCGCACGTCGTCGATCACCGCCATCCGCTGCAGCTTCGCGACCACGGGCTCGCCCCCCGGCTGCAACAGAATCAGGCGCGCCGCACCGGCCGGCACACCGTCCAGAAGCGCGAGGGCGTGCACCGCGTCGCTGCGGTCGTGCGCGTCGAGTTCCTCGGACGGCCGCACGCCCTGCTCTTCCACGAACACCGTCCAGCGCAGGCGCAGGCAGGTGTCGATCTCTTCAGCCGTCTCAGCCAGGCGGACCGTGATCATGTTCGGGCGCGCTCTTGAGCAAAACTTCGTTGGCGACGAGATAGAGGATCACGCCGAGGCCGAGGAAGAGCAGCAGCGAGACGAGATCGCTCTGGGCAAAGGCCGGAATGCGGTCGGTCATGTTCGCGACCCGCAGGAACCTGCGCGTCGGCTCGGAGAGCTGCAGGA
>JAYWBT010000146.1:0-4038 GCA_043781235.1 Deltaproteobacteria bacterium | reverse complement strand
TCCGCCGTCGCCGTGGCAGCCGGCGCAGTGCAGCCGGAAGAGGCCCCGCGCATTCTGGCGGTCGCCGGGCAGCACGGGATCGACCGCCGCCAGCAGCGCCAGCGCGAGCATCACCGCTTCCACGGCTTCACCTCCGGCCAGGTCGACAGGTCGGCCACGACGCCGTCGCGGAACTTCACGTGGCACCGCAAACACGAAGACTGCTCGAGCGGCCGCAGCGCCTGCGCCGCCTGCTCGGGGTCCTTGAGCGCCGCCGCCTTGTCGAGCGCGGAGGCGAGGTCGAGCGCAAGGCCGTCGTACTCGCGCGCCTCCTTCGCCCACTCTTTCGGCGCGCGTCCCTGAGAGGCGCGCGCGAGCCCGGCCATGGCGGTGGCCTCCGCCGCGGCGTCGGCGCCGGGCTCCTGCGCCTTGAGCCAGCGCTGCCCGAGCTCGGCCATCAGCTGCTTCCCGGTCATGGTGGGCGCTCCCGGCGTCTCGGCGTGGCGCCCCGCCGTCACCACCACGCGCGATGCCTGGACCGCGTGCCCCTGCGACGACGCGGGCATGGGCACCCCGACTCCGACCTGGAAGCTGGTCGTGGGACCTTCTCCGGTCCAGGGCGCGAGCGCGAGCGTCCACAGGCCGCGCGCGCCAGGTGTCCAGTGCACGCCGTAGATGCCCGCGTCGCCGAGCGGCCTCACCAGCAGCCGCGTCCGCGTTCCCGGACCGGTGATGGTCACCGCGAGCTTGCCCTCTGCGAACGGCACAGCGTCGGTGGCGCTCTGCCGGCCGATGTCGAAGAGGATCTCGACCAGCTTGCCGGGCAGCGGCTCGCCGGGACGGAGCGTGGCGCGGATACGCCAGTCGTCCTGCTGCAGCGACAGGGTGTACTCGACGGGCGGATCGCCTTTTGCCGACGGCTTCGCGGCGAGCGCCAGGCCCGCCGTGCCGGCGACGACAAAAAGGGCCGCAGCCCGCAGCCTCGAGCCGGTCCCTGGATGCCCCCCCACGATGTCTACTCCTTGTCCCAGCCGCCCTTGTTGCGCTGCCACTCTTCCTCGTCCCGCGCCGAGAGCTCGAGGTACTCCAGCTTGAGCGGGAGCGAGTACATGCGGCCGTCGAAGAAGAGCGTAGGCGTGGCGCTCACGCCGGCGCCCAGGCCCTCGTTCTTTTCGCGCTCGATCACCGCGTCGAACTTGCCGGCGTAGACTTCCTTCAGCATCTCGTTGCCGTCGAGGCCGAGCTCTCTGGCGAAGGTCTTGAGATTGGCGTCGTCGAGCTCGTCCTGGCGGGCGAAGAGGCGGTCGGACATGTCCCAGAACTTGCCCTTGCGCCGCGCGTACTCGGCGCAGCCCGCCGCCACCTGCGCGCGCGGGTGCATGGGCAGCGGGAAATACTTGGAGCACAAACGAACCTTGCCCTTCAGGGCATCGACGAAGTCATGCAGCGGTTTCGAGGAAACCGCGCAGTGCGGGCACTGGAAGTCCGAGTATTCGGTGACGGTGACGGGCGCCTTCGCCTCGCCGAGCAGGCCGCAGTCGTCGTCGCGCAGCTTGTGCCGCTTGTCCTTGAAGGAGGAGTAGTAGCGCTCGACCATCTCGATGATCACGCTCGGCGTGTAGCCTTCGAGCAGCATCACCTTGATGAGCGCGGTCATGCGCAGCGCGTGGGTGTCCTTGACGCCTCCGGCGAGGCAGCGCGCGAGCGTGTCGTTGCAGCCGGCGTAGTCGAAGGTGTCGCCCGCGATCTCGAGGAACTGCGCCCGCTGAAGGTCGGTGAGACCAACGAGATCGGCGCGCGGGAGGATCAGGCGGGCGCGCGCTTCGGTGAGCTCCTGCGGCGTGTCGCCGAAGGCGGCGCGACTGCCGGCGAGCAGGGCGAGCGCCCAGAGGAGAATTGTCCAGGGTTTCATGCGCGGCGGAACCTAGCACAATGGTCTGACATCGCTACCCGCAGAGACCTGGCTAGCGCGGGGTTTCTTCAACGTCGCCGGGCGGAGGTCGCCGAAGACCGAGCAGGGCGCGCACGTCGGGCCGCCGGCGCAGCAACTTCAGGTCGTCGTCGTCGCGGCCCAGCACCTGCACGCGCGCGGGATCGACGGCGGCGGCGCGGCGCAAATAGGCGACCGCCTCTGCGGTACGGCCTTCCAGCGCGGCGGCGGATGCGGCGTTGTAGAGCCCGTCCACGAAGCGCGGATCGGCCGCGATGGCGCGATCGAATTCGCGCGCGGCAGCGTCGAGCTCGCCCGCGCCGTAGTGGGCGAGACCGTGCGCGTTGTGCAGCTCAGCCTCGCCGCGCGCGATCGAACCGCGGCGGAGCCCGACCGCGCGGTGTAGCGGCGCGCCGGGCCGGACCGAGCCGCAGAGCAGCCAGGCGGTGCCCGCCGCGACCCACAGCTCGGGCACGATGGCCCGCCCGACCAGCGGCATCCGCGCAAGCTCCACCTCGTCGCCGCCGGCAAAGCCGCCGGGCCGCTCGGTCAAGAGCAGCAGCAGCGCGCGCGGCGAATCCTCGATCTCGCCGACGTGCAGCGAAAGCGGTAGCGCGCCGATCGCCTGCGCGCCTTCGACCGCCCAGCGCCGCCTTCCCGGCTCGGGCACCGCCGGTGCTTGCTCGCGGTAGCCAAGCTCCGCGGCGAGAGCGGTGGACTCAGGCCAGCCGGCCACGAGCGCTGCCGCGAGAATCGGCGTCGGTCGCTCGCCCGCCTCGCGCACCCGCTGCGCGACCGCCCGCGCCGCCTCGGCCGGCGCGCGCCGCAGCACCCGCGAGGCGCCACCCGCATGATCGAGCGCGAGCAGCGTCAGCTCGGGAGGCGCGCCTTCGGCGTCCGTCAGCTCGGCTACCGCTGCGTCGCCCGCTGCCGACAGACCGAGGAGCACCTGCTCTTGCACCACGGGCTGTCCCGCGGCCTGGAGCGGCATGGTGGCGGGCAGGCGCCACTCGGCGCAGCCAAAAAGGAGCAGGCTTGCGGCCAGCGCGCGCACGCGTCGGTTGTACTTTCTTTTGCGCGCCCCCGCGATGATAATCCGCGCCAATGCGCTGGGCCCTCCTCGAACCAATCCGGGCCCGCCTCGCCGACGAGCAGGGCACGCTGTTCAAGCAGGCGGAGCGGCGGATCGCCCTCGCCTACCCGAGCCCGTACTCGGTGGGGATGAGCTCGCTCGGCTTCCAGACCATCTACCGCGAGATCCACCGGCACCCCGCCACCACCGCCGAGCGCGCCTTTCTGCCCGACGACCCCGCCGCCTGGCGCGCGTCGGGGGTGCCGCTCTGCACCTACGAGACCCAGCGGCCGCTGAGCGCCTTCAGCTGCATCGCCTTCTCGGTCAGCTACGAGCTGGAGATCGCCGGCCTGCTGGAGATGCTCGACCTCTCGGGACTCCCGCTGCACGCGACCGAGCGCGACGCGAGCCATCCGCTGGTCGTCTGCGGCGGGCCGCTCACCTTCTCAAACCCGGTGCCGCTCGCGCCCTTCGCCGACGTCATCGTGCTGGGCGAGGGAGAGGAGCTGATCCACGAGCTCTGCGACGCGCTGGCGCTGCCGCGCGTGCAAGCGCTCGAGGCGCTCGCGAAGCGGCCCGGCTTCGTCGTCCCCGCGTTGATCGGCGTCGGAGCCTGGCCGGCAGTCGCACGCGCCGACGATTCGCTGCTGCCGGCGCGCTCGCAGATCCTGACGCCGCACACCGAGCTGCGCTCGATGTTCCTGATCGAGCCCGAGCGCGGCTGCTCGCGCGGCTGCACCTACTGCGTGATGCGGCGGACCACCAACGGCGGCATGCGCACCGTGCCGCCCGAAGACGTGCTCGCGCTGATTCCGCCGGGCGCCGCCAAGGTGGGCCTGGTCGGCGCCGCGGTGACCGACCACCCGCGCATCGTCGAGCTGGTGCGCACGCTGGTCGAGGACGGGCGGCAGGTCAGCATCTCCTCGCTGCGGGCCGACCGGCTCTGCGCCCGGCCCGAGCTGGTCACTCTGCTGGCGAAATCGGGCGCAAGGACGCTCACCACCGCGGCCGACGGCGCGTCCGAGCGGCTGCGCACCGCGCTCGATCGCAAGACCAC
>JAYWBT010000145.1:0-31937 GCA_043781235.1 Deltaproteobacteria bacterium | reverse complement strand
CGGCTTTGCCTGTCTGGTCGGCCGGCCCAACGCGGGCAAGTCGTCACTGACCAATGCCCTGGTCGGCCAGAAGGTCGCCATCATCTCGAGCAAGCCGCAGACCACGCGGCACACGATCCGGGGGATCGCGACCTCCGAGACTGCCCAGCTGATCCTGGTCGACACCCCCGGCCTCCACAAGCCTCGGACGCTGCTGGGTCAGCGCCTGAACGACCTGGTCCGCGAGACGTTGCTGGAGGTCGATGTGATCGGCTTCTGCCTCCCGGCCGACCAGCGGGTCGGACCAGGGGACGCCTTCATCGCCAAGGAGCTCGCCGAGCTGCAGCTGGCCAAGCGCCGACCGGTCGTGGCGATCGCGACAAGACGAAGGTCAGGTGCTCGGTGCGCGCCACGTCGTTCTTGTCGCTGCGGTGGAGATAGCAGCCGGGCAGCTTCTGCTGATTGAGCTCGATCAGCTCGCCGCTCGCGACGCACTCACGCACCAGCGAGTCCCACTGCGCCTGCGAGCCGTCGCAGAAGACGACCTGGTCCGGCGTGGTGAGCTTCTTGATCTCTTCCACCCAATCCTGCAGCGCCTGATTTCCGGCCATCCGAATCTCCCTTGTTGGCTTCCTGTCCTGCGCGGGTATTTACACCTCGGCGGCTCGATCTGCACGGAGCAGCGCGTCGGTTGTCTGAATCCTCATGTTGCCCGCAGCCCGCGACCCTTCCAGATCATTCCCGGCCCTACACGGCGGCGGCCAGCATCGCGAGTCCCTTGCCTGTCGCGCCCGCGCCAGCCTCGACCACCAGCACGCCCTCGTCCACGTAGTCCTCGAGGTCTTCGGCGAGCCACCGCTGACCGGCGCGCAGGCGGTGGAAGCGGACCGCGCAGCTCTCGCCGTCATAAGAGACGATGACGTTGAAGAGGCCCGGGTAGCGCGCGAGCTCTCGCGAGACGGCCTGCGCGGTGAGCAGCCCCGCCGTCAGGAGCAGGAGCGGCGCCGCCGACGAGAGACGCGGGTCGACCATTCCCGCCATCGGCAGCTTGTTCGCGCTGCACTCGAGGCCGGTCGCGTCGGGAAAGTCGGCCACGTGCAGGTGCGGGCGCCGCGCGAAGCGCCCGAGGAGGAAGCAGCCTCCGGCCTCGACGATCTCGACCTCGGGCGGCCGGCCGGGCACGAGGGGCGCCGCCTCGACCTGCCGGCTGCGCAGGTCTACCAGGTAGCGCTGCATGCGGCGGTTGAGCCTCATTGCCGCGAAAGATAAGTCGCCCCCGCGCGGCCGCGCAGCGAAATCGGTCGGCGGTCGGGCGCAGCAATCGGCTCGCGAACAGCGAGCTCAGCGTGCGCTGGCGAGCAGGCTTCCGCGATCGCCGAAGGTGCCGGCCCACAGCTCCTCGAGGTTGCCGAGCGCGCGCATCCTGCCGTCGGGGCCGGTGGCGATCGCGACGCCGTCCACCGCGGCCACGCGGCGCAGGAGCTTGCCGGAAGCGTCGCGCACCTCGACGAAGTCGCCGCCGATGGCGACGTCGAACGAGCGGCCCGACGCGTCGATGCGCAGGCCGCGATCGGTGCGCGACACCGCGACCGGATCGCCCTTGCGATCCGCTGCGCTCAGCACCGGGTTCTTGCCGCCCCAGAACTCGATGGTGTTGAAGATGAGCGCATCGCCGAACGCGGCAAGCTCATAAACCGGCAAGATCACCAGCCCGAGGAAGACGAGCTCCTGGATGAACTTCTCGCTCGAGACTCCTTTGTTGAACGCCCAGAGCTTGCGCTCGAGGGCGAAGCTGCCGAAGCAGGCGGGAGTGAAGGCGAGGAGCGTTGCCAGCGAGAGCGCTTTTTTCATGCGGCGCACTCTCACCCCCGGGCAGCGCTGCTACAACAGCGGCATGGCCGTCCGTGTTGAAAACCGTGGAGCCGTCACCACCGTGATCCTCGATCGCGCCGGCGCGCGCAACGCCGTCGACCGCGCCATGGCGCAGGAGCTCGCGGACGCTTTCCGCGCCTTCGAGCGGGACGACGCCGCCCGCGTGGCCGTGCTCACGGGCGACCACGGGACCTTCTGCGCGGGTGCCGATCTCAAGGCCATCGCCGCGGGCGCCGGGAATCGCGTCGAGCCCGGCGGCGACGGCCCGATGGGCCCGACGCGCCTGCTGCTCGACAAGCCGGTGATCGCGGCCATCGCCGGTCACGCGGTGGCCGGTGGCCTGGAGCTCGCGCTCTGGTGCGACCTGCGCGTGGTCGAGGAGGACGCGGTGCTGGGCGTCTTCTGCCGCCGCTGGGGCGTGCCGCTGGTGGACGGCGGCACGGTGCGCTTGCCGCGGCTCATCGGGCTGTCGCGCGCGCTCGATCTCATCCTCACCGGCAGGCCCGTGGGCGCAGCCGAGGCGCTGCAGCTCGGGCTCGCCAACCGGGTGGTGCCGAAAGGAACAGCGCGCGCCGCGGCCGAGGAGTTGGCCCGCGAGCTCGCGGCGCTGCCGCAGCTCTGCCTGCGCGGCGACCGGCGCTCGGCGATCGAGCAGGCCGACCTCTCCTTCGACGAGGCGATGCGCAACGAGCTGCGCATCGGCCTGCGCGCGCTGGGCAGCGAGGCCGTCCCCGGCGCCGCGCGCTTCAGCGGACGCCGCCGCGAGTAAGAGGACGGACGGGCGAGCACGGCCACCGCTCCGCACTCATCTTGAGGTGCATGGATCTCCAACACACCATGCGCTGCCTCATCCGCGGTCTTCCTCACCTCATCGTCGGCGGCGTGCCTCCCGAGCGGGCCGGCGACGAGCGCCTCGCCTCGGTGCGCCTCGGCGCGCGACGCAGCGAGGGGCTCTCGCTCACCTCCGCGGCCTTCGCCGACGGCGGACGCATCCCGGCGCGCTACAGCGCCGACGGCCAAGGCGAGGCGCCGCCGCTCCGCTTCATCGGCGCGCCCGCCGCCACCAAGTCGCTCGCGCTGATGGTGGAAGACCCCGATGCGCCGACCCCGAACCCCTTCGTGCACTGGCTCCTCTACGGCATCACTCCGAACGCGCGCACGCCGTCCGAGGCGCTGGGGACGGGAGCGCACCAGGGTCGCAACTCGATGCTGCGCGCGACCTGGGCCAGCTGCGCGCCGCCCAAGGGAGACACGCCGCACCGCTACATCTTCCAGCTGTTCGCGCTCGATCGCGCGCTGCGGCTCGCGCCCGCCGCGGGGCGGAGCGCGTTGCTCGAGGGGCTCCGGGGCCACGTGCTCGCGTGCGCGCTGCTGACCGGGACGTACTCGCGATAGCCCGCGGCCCCGGAATGCGATTTTCTCGCTCGGCCGCGCGCCGCGGGCGTCGTCGAACTTCCGGTTCGAAGCGGAGACCGCTCACACGCCGAGCACCGTGATGACCAGCCTCCGCCGGTGCGGCGCGCGCCGGTGCTCCCAGAGATAGATCGCCTGCCAGGTCCCGAGCGCCAGGTCGCCACCGCTCACCGGCACTGTCTCCGCGGTGCGCGTCATCGCGGACCGGAGGTGCGCGGGCATATCGTCCGCGCCCTCGTCGTCATGCTCGTAGTCTCGGCTCTCCGGGGCGACGCGCGCGATCCACTTTTCGAGATCTCGCTGCACCGCCGGGTCCGCGTTCTCCTGGATGAGCAGCGACGCGCTGGTGTGCTGCACGAAGATGGTGCACAGGCCGGTCCGGATGGACGAGGCCTGCACCACCCGCCGAACCTGCCCGGTGACGTCATGCAGCCCGGGGCCGCGCGCGGAGAACTCTACCGTCTCCTGGTGCATCTTCACGAGAGGATCCATTCCGGCGCCTGGCCGGGCTCGGGCCTGCCTGCGAGCCTCTCCTGGGGCAGGAAGCGCCCCTTGTAACGCAGCGACGCGCAGTCCTCGACGCGATATCCGAGATAGACATATCGCTTGCCCGCGGCTCGCGCGCGCTCGAGCGCGGTGAGGACGTTGAAGGTCCCGAGCGAAAGCGCGGCGTGCGCGGGCTCGTAATAGCAATAGACGGCGGAGAGCGCGCCCGGCATGTCATCCACGATGCCGATGGCGACCAGCGCATTGCCGAGCCAATAGCTGTACTCGCGCGCCGCGGGGTGGGGGAAGGCGAACTGCATCTCGTACGATTGAGGGTCGAGCGTGTCCGGCGTCCAGCCGCGCTCGCCCTCGCGCCCCGCGTGCCAGCGGCGGTAGAGCGCGAGGCGCTCGTCGTTCACGCGCGGCGCGGCGATCTCGACGCGGACCTCGCGCGCCCTGGAGAGGACCCGGCGAAGATTCTTCGACGGGGCGAAGCCGGCGACCGGCACCCGCACCGGCACGCACTCGCTGCAGCTCGGGCAGACCGGCCGGAAGTAGAGCGGGCCAAAGCGGCGAAAGCCGAGCTCGAGCAGCCGCTCCAACTCGGCCGCGGAGACGGAGGTCATCAGCATCGTCTCGGTGGTCGAGTCGCGCCCCGGCAGATAGGGACACGCTTCGGGGCCGGAGATGCGGTGCTGCAGCAGGCGCACCATGAGCCGGGGATTCTAATAGACTCGCCGCGCCCTGCCATGAACCTCCTGCTGCTGACCGACCAGGATCTCGCCGCGGATGGCACCGCGCGGCTGCGTGGGCCGCGGCTCTCGCACGCGCTCGAGGTGCTGCGGGCGGCCGAAGGCGACACGCTGCGCGCCGGACTCTTGAATGGCCGAATCGGCACCGCGCTCGTGCTCAGCGCCACCCCGCAGGAGTTGGTGCTGCAGCTCGAGCTCACCGACGAGCCGCCGCCGCGGCCCGGCATCGATCTGCTGCTGGCCATTCCGCGGCCCAAGGCGCTGCGCAAGATCCTGCCGGCGGCCGCCGCGCTCGGGGTGGATACGCTGGTGCTGGTCAACGCCGCGCGCGTCGAGAAGAGCTACTTCCAGTCGGCGGCGCTGCGGGAGCTCGACGCGCTGCTCGCGCAGGGGCTCGAGCAGGCGCGCGACACGCGGCCGCCGCGGGTGCTGGTGCGCGAGAGGTTCCGGCCGTTCGTGGAGGACGAGCTCGACACGCTGCTGCGCAAGGAGAAGCGGCTGGTCGCGCATCCGCTGGCGCAGGCGCCGCTCGAGGCGCGCGCGCCGGCGACGCTGGCCATCGGGCCCGAAGGCGGATGGGTGCCGTTCGAGCTGGAGCTGCTCGCGGCGCAGGGCTTCACCGCGGTTTCGCTTGGCCCGCGGGTGCTGCGCGTCGAGGTGGTGGTGCCCTACCTGCTCGGCGCGCTTCGGTAACTCCGTGGTCGATTTCCGACGGCAGGCCTGGCCCGCACCGCTTGCGAAAGCCCCGCCCCGACGCCACACTTCTCTTCAGCGCAAGCTCGCGTGGAGCCGGGGGGCCGCAATGGAAGATCTCGAAGAACAGCCGCACACCGATTGACCTAGGCGGCCGCGACGATGGCGCCTGCGTCAACCTGCGCCGGCAGCGTGCCGAAGGTCTGGCCCCGATCGCCTGCGAGCCGCGAGAGACAGAACGCGTCCGCGATCAGGGGCGACGCGAACCGCACCAGCAGCGATCCCTGCAGCGCCAGGGCGAGCTGCTCGACCAGCCGGCGCGCCTCGCTCTCCTGGGGCCGCGCCAGCCGCTGCTTCAAGCCCGCCACGAATGCGTCCAGTCTGCGGTCCACCGCAGCGCCCAGCCGGATCTCCTCGAGCACCGCCTCCAGCGACTCCGGCTCCTTCGCCACGGCGCGCAGCACGTCGAGGCACATCACGTTGCCCGAGCCTTCCCAGATGGAGTTGAGCGGCGCCTCGCGGTAGATGCGCGGCAGGACCGACTCCTCGACGTAACCGTTGCCGCCGAGGCACTCCAGCGCCTCGGCCACGAACGGCGGCGCGCGCTTGCAAATCCAGAACTTGCTCACTGCGGTGGCGAGCCGGCGGAACGGCGCCTCCTGGCGATCGTAGCCGCGGGCGAGCCGCATCATCAGGATCGTCGCCGCCTCGGACTCGACGACCAGGTCGGCGAGCACGTTGCGCATCAGCGGCTGGTCAGACAAAAGCCGCCCGAAGGCCTTGCGGTGGCGGGCGTAGTGCACGGCCTCGGAGAGCGAGCGGCGCATCATCGCCGCCACGCCGATCACGCAATCGAGCCGCGTGTGATTGACCATCTCGAGGATGGTCCGCACGCCGCGGCCCTCCTCGCCGACCAGCTGCGCGAAGGCGCCTTCGAGCTCGATCTCGCTCGAGGCATTGGAGCGGTTGCCGAGCTTGTCCTTGAGCCGCTGAATGAAGAAGCCATTGCGCGCGCCGTCGGGCGTCAAGCGCGGAAGCAGGAAGCAGGAGAGCCCCGCGTCCGCGTGCGCGAGCACCAGGAACGCATCGGACATCGGCGCCGAGCAGAACCATTTGTGGCCGGTGATGCGGTAGTGCCCGTCGGCACGGACCGCGCGCGTGGTGTTGGCCCGCAGGTCGGAGCCGCCTTGCTTCTCGGTCATCGCCATGCCGATCAGCGACCCGCTCTTCTGCGCGGCGGGCAGGAAGCGCGGGTCGTAGGACTTTCCGGTGATGCGCGGACCCCACTCGGCGAGCAGCGCGGGCGTCTTCGCCAGCGCGGGGTACGCCGAGTAGGTCATCGAGATCGGGCAGCCGTGGCCGAGCTCATTCTGCGAGGCGACCATCATCATCGCCGCGCGCGCGACGTGAGCGCCCTCGCGCGGCTCGCGCCACGGCCGCCCGTGCAGGCCGTGCGCGACGCTGACGCGCATCAGCTCGTGCCAGGCCGGGTGGAACTCCACCTCGTCGACGCGGTTCCCGTAGCGATCATGCGTGCGCAGGAGCGGCGGGTTCTGATTGGCCTGCGTGGCCCACTGCTGCGCCTGGGCGCTGCACGCCTCGCGGGAGAAGTCGCGCAGCTCGCCGTCGGCCCAGGCGGCGCCTTCGCGCGCGAGCGCGGCGCGCAGGGTGGGGTCGCTGCCGTAGGGGTCGAGCGCGAGCGGCGGAGCCTGGTTGAGGACCTCATGGGTAGCCATGCGCCGACTCTACCGTGCGTTGCGCCCGGGGCGCACGCGACTCACCCTCAGTCGTCCAACAGCAACAGGAGACGACATGAACAGGGTCAAGGCAATGGTGGTCGCGGCAGCGCTGGGCTTTACCGGAGCGGCGTTCGCGCAGTCGGCTGGTGCGGGTGGCGGCGGGAGCTCGGCTGGCAGCGCGACGGCGGGGCAGTCGGGCGCAGCCGGCTCGGCGGCGCCGACCACTGGCACCAGCGCGACGGGCACCAGCGGCGTCGGGGCAACCGGGACCGAAGGCACGGGCACCGTCGGGAGCAGCACCACCGGCGCGGGAACAACGGCCGGCGCCACCGGAAACGGTACGGCGGGCAGCAACACGACGGGCGCCGGCACGACCGGCACCGGCGCGACCGGCAGCGCCACGATTGGCAGCGAGACGCTCGGCGCCAGCCCGACGACCGGCACTTCGACGGACAACTCGGCGACCACCGGCTCGAGCGCCAGCGGCTCGGCCACGACCGGCACCTCGACCGACAACTCGGCGACCACCGGTTCGAGCGGCAGCGGCTCGGCCACCCTCGGCTCGCCCGCTTCGGGCAACGCCAACGGGAACGGCGGCAGCCCGACGACGAATACCGGCAGCGCGGGCACGACTACCCCCGGGACCGACTCGACCGGAACCAACCACCCGGGCGACACGTCCACGAACGGGACCTCGAACACCGGCAGCGCCAACCCCGACAAACCGCATTAATTAAAAGCTAAGGACAGCTCAAAGGCAGAGGACACTTCGACCGCAAAGGCACAGAGGGCACCGAGGTACGCAGAGTTATTTTGTAAACGATTTCTCTGCGTGGCTCCGCGCTCTCTGTGTCTCTGCGGAGGCTCGAGACGCTCGAGAGGGCACGGCTGGCTTGAAATGGCGACGTCCGGCGCGCATCCTCCCGCCATGGCCACGAACAAGAGCTCCGTCGAGATCGGCTACCAGGTCTTCGCCAACGACGGCGAGGAGGAGTTCGGCGCCGTCCGCGAGATCCTCTCCGACGGTCACCTTGTCATCGATATCGAGAACAAGGGCGACGTGCTCATCCCCGAGGACGCGATCGTGGGGGTGGTGGAGCAGAAGGTCCTGGTGGACGTGAAGAAGCTCGACCCCAAGGTGCGCGCCGCCATCGCGCACGCGCACGACGCCGAAGAGGAATGAGCTTGCGCGCGCTCGTCGCAGCCCTGCCCCTGCTCTTCGCGCTCCCCGCCATTTCCGCCCAGCGCCACGACCCCCGCGTTGTCTCGCTGGTGCACCAGGTCGAGCCGTCGCGGCTGGAGGAGACCGTCGCGCGCCTGGTCTCGTTCGGCACCCGGCACACGCTCTCTGAAACGTCGTCTCCCACGCGCGGAATCGGCGCTGCGCGCAAGTGGCTCGCGGCGCAGTTCGCGGCGACCGGCGCGCGGCCGTTCGAGGACCGCTTCACCGCACCCGCGAGCAAGCGCATCCCGCAGGCGGTGGAGCTCGTCAACGTCGGCGCGATCGTGCCGGGCACGGACCCCGCGCGCGCGAAGGAGGCCATCGTCGTCACCGGCCACTACGACAGCCGAGCCTCCGACGTGCTCGACGCGACGAGCGACGCGCCGGGCGCGGTGGACGACGGCAGCGGCGTGGCGATGGCGCTTGAATTAGCCCGGCTGCTCGCGCCCGAGAGGCCGACGATCGCTGTCTACCTCGTCGCGGTGGCGGGTGAGGAGCAGGGGCTGATCGGCTCCGCCCACCTCGCGCAGCGGCTCAAGGCCGAGGGCGTGCAGGTGATCGCGATGGTGAGCGTGGACATCGCCGGCAACTCCGAAGGACAGGACGGCGTGCGCGACAGCGGGCGCGCGCGACTCTTCAGCGAAGGCGTGCCGGCGGTGGAGAGCGAAGCGCAGAGGAAGCTGCGCGAGGCGCTCGGTGGCGAGAACGACAGCCCCGCGCGCGAGTGGGCGCGCTACGTCAAGCGCGTCGGCGAGCGCTACGTGGACGAGCTCGAGCTCCTCTCCATGTTGCGCCGCGACCGGATCGCGCGCGGGTCGGACCACTCGGCGTTCAGCGCCGCGGGCTTTCCCGCGCTGCGCCTGTCGGAGGCGCGCGAGCACTACGATCGCCAGCACCAGAACGTCCGCCGCGATGGCGGGCGGCAATACGGAGACGACCTCGCGCACTTTGATGCGGTCTACGCCGCGCGCTTGTGCCGCGCGTTGCTGGCGGCGGTAGCGTCGCTTTCGTTCGCGCCCGCTGCGCCGCGCGAGGTGGTGCTGGGCGGTGCAGTCAGCCCCGACACGCGGCTGCGCTGGACGCAGCCCGCAGACCCGCGCGTCGCCGAGGTAATCCTTTACCGCCGCCGCGCCGACGGCGTCGCCTGGCAGCGCGACGACAGTCTGGGAAAGGGAAAGGTCGATCGCGTGGTGCTCGCGAACCTGCCCCCCGACAACCAGGTGTTCGCGGTGGCCAACGCCGACGCGGCCGGGAACGAGTCGCTCCCGATCGGGCCCTCTTCGCTCGAGTGATCCGGACGTCCCCGGGCGCTGGCTCCCGCTCGAGCAGCGCCGACGACGAAACCTTCGTTCGCTCCTGGTCGAGGGGAAGTTCTGGAAGAGATCGCGCAGGTCGGTGGCGTTGGCCGCGTCGCCGAGGAACGGCGTGACCTGGACTTATTGCGCTGCCGGTGCGGCGTCCAGGAGCCGGGCGTGCTCGTCCGCAGCGCGGGCGGCGCCCTGATCCACGGTGAAGAACGCGACCAGCGCCGCGAGCGAAAGCGCCACCCCGAGCCCGCTCACGCCCGCCCAGCCAAACGCGGACCAGGCGCTCGCGCCCAGGAACGAACCGGCGGCCGCGCCGATGAAATAGAGGACCATGTAGACCGCGTTCATGCGGTTGCGGCCTTCGGCCGAGAGCCCGAGCACGCGCGTCTGGTTCGAGATGTGATTTGCCTGCACGCCCAGGTCGAGCAGCACCACGCCCAGCGCGAGGCCGGCGAGCGATCGCCAGAGCAGCGCGAAGACAACCCAGGACACGAGCACGCAGCAAAGCGCCAGCAGATTCACCAGGCGAGTGCCGTGGCGGTCCGCGATCCGCCCCGCCACCGGCGCCACCAGCGCCCCCGCCACGCCGACCAGGCCGAAGAGGCCGGCCACGTCGGCGCCGTAATGGTACGGCGGCGCACCGAGCAGGAAGACGAGCGTGGTCCAGAAGGCGCTGAAGGCCGCGAGCGCCAGCGCGCCGAGCAGCGCGTGGCGGCGCAGGAGCGGCTCGCGGCGCAAGAGCCTCGGCAGCGACCGCAACAGCTCGCTATAGCGGATGCGCTGCTGCGGCTGCTGCAGGGGCAACCGCAGCCGGAGCACGACGGTGAAGACGGCCATGGCGAGAGCGGCAAGCATGAATGTCGCGCGCCAGCCGAGGTGCTGTCCGACCAGGCCGCTTGCGGTCCGCGAGAGGAGGATGCCAATCAGGAGCCCGCTCATCACCTTTCCCACCGAGCGGCCGCGATCGGCGGCCGGAACCAGCGCTGCTGCATAGGGCACCGCGAGTTGCGGCACTGCGGTGGTCAGGCCGAGCACGAAGCTCGCCAGCCAAAGCGCGCCGAGCGAGGGAGCCAGCGCGACGCCGAGCAGCGCCAGCGTGGACGCCGCCGCCGCGAGCACGATCAGGCGCCGGCGCTCCTCGCTGTCGCCGAGCGGGATGATGAAGAGCATCCCCGCGGCGTATCCCGCCTGCGTGAACACGGCGACGAGCCCGATGCCGTGCGCGGAGGCGCCGAAGCTCGCGCCCATCATCGCCAGCAGCGGCTGGCAGTAATAGAGGTTGGCAACGGTCACGCCGGCCGCCACCGCGAGGAGCCAGAGGAGGCCGCGCACGTTCATGGCCGCATCCGATGCCGCGCCCGGCGAAACGGCGCTCGAGCCTTGTTCCTCGAGTCGTCGAAGCAGCCGATCTGCGCGCGGGTCCGCCGCTGCTCGACTCAGGAAACGAGCGCGGCGATGGCCTGCTGCACGTCGGCCGGGCCGATCTGGAAAGCCTGCGCGCGCGTGGTCACCCCGTCGCGCTTGAGCAGCAGATCGCCGCGGCCCAGCAGGTTCTCGGCGCCCGTCTCATCGAGCACGGTCCGCGAATCGATCTCGCTCGGCAGCTTGAATGCAATGCGCACCGGCAGATTCGTTTTCACCTGCCCCGGCACTGCGTCCACGCTGGGCCGTTGCGTGGCGATCACCAGATGAATGCCTACCGCGCGCGACTTCTGCAGCAGGCGCTGCACGGCTGAAGAAAACTGCGTCTTCGAGGCCTTGTCTGAGAACGACGAGAGCAGATCGGCGAATTCATCGATGACCACCACCAGCGAAGGCATCGGCGCTTCGCCGGCGGGCAGCTCGGAGCGCTGGGTCACGCCGGCCGCCACCAGGCGCTGCAATCGCGCCGGGACCTCCTCCTCCACCAGCGACTGGAGAAGCGCCACCGCTTCCTGTGGGTCCGTCACCACCGGGCGCCAGAGCGGGAACGCCCCGAAAGGAGTGAAGTCAACCAGCTTGGGATCGACGATGGCGACCTGGCACTCCGTCCGCGGAAGCCGTAACAGCGAGAGGACTAGAGATCCAACGAGTACCCGGCGGCGAAGGCGAATCCGCTCAGGTCGGAAGTCCCGACGTTGCCGAGCGGTCCGAGCGAGGCGCGAGCTTCCGCGTAGCGGACGTCGATGAAAGCGAGACCCTCCCAGAGCGGGAACGAGCCTCGGACCACGGCAAAGGCGGCCTGGCCTGCGGCCCTCTCGGTGGTGGGAGTGTTGAAGGCGGTTCACTCTGTTGAGGTGGGGTAGAGGCCGTAGCCGATGCCCGCGGAAAGTCCGGGGACCCCGCCCGCGCGAGCAGGACGTCGTAGGTGAAGGAGAGCTCGATCGGCACGATCCGCGTGCGCTCCACGAACCCTTGATCAAAGCCGCGGCCCGGAATGATCTTCTGCGACCGGTGCGCGACGGAGATAAAGCCCACCGACAGCGAGACGCGGTTGCGGGTCGAGACCAGAACTGGGGCCAGAGCGGTCACACGACCCTTGCCCACTCCGCGGTGCCCACGCGAGTCCGCGGAGACCGCGCTCAGCCCAGGCATCGACGGCGCAAGCCAAGCACGGGGGTGCGGCTTTGACAGCCACGCCGGCCGGGCGTATCAGGAATTCGCGCGCTTTCCGGAGGGCTCCCCATGGCGCCTCGACGTGGAACGACCCGCCGCGACTTCCTCAAGACCTCCGCCGTCGCGCTCGCCGGCCTGGGCGTTGTCCCCGGTGCCTTCCCGGCGCCCCCGCTCAAGCTAAAGAAGCCGATCAAGATCGGCTGCCAGACCATCCTCTCCGGCCCGCTCGGAGGCTACGGCGAGTTCATGCGCAAGGGCGCGATGCTGGCGATGGAGGAGATCAACGGACAGGGCGGCATCGGCGGCAGCCCCATCGAGCTCAACTTCCGCGACGAGGAGCTGAAGGTCGACGTCGGCGTGAAGAACGCGCGCTACTTCGTCCAGGACTGGGGCGCCGACTTCCTCATCGGCATCGACTCCTCCGCGGTGGCGCTGGCGGTGGGCGAGATCATGCCCAGCCTGAACCGCATCCTCATCGTCACGCACGGCGCCACCGAGAAATTCAACGAGGACCTCGTCTACAAGAAGCACATCAAGCAGTGCTTCCGGGTCTGCGTGCCCGTCTACCAGGACGGCATCGCCTCGGCGTTCATCGCCAAGGACCTGCCCGTCAAGCGCTGGGCGACCATCTCGCCCGACTACGAGTACGGCCACACCTCGTGGAAGATGTTCCGCGCCACCCTGAAGAAGCTGAAGCCCGACGTCGAGTTCGTCGGCGAGAGCTTCGCCAAGTTCGGGACCGTCGACTTCTCCAGCCACATCAGCAAGGTGATGGAGCTCTCGCCCGAGGGCATCTTCTCCACCGAGTGGGGCGGCGAGGCCGTCACCATGATCAAGCAGGCCAAGCTCTTCAAGGTGTTCGACAAGACCAAGGCCTTCATGATCGGGATGGGCGCGGCGATGGACGTGTTGCAGGGGCTGGGCGCCGATTATCCCGACGGCGTCTGGGCCTCGGGGCGCTATTACTTCGGATATCCCGACACCCCGGAGAACCAGCGCTTCGTAAAGACCTTCCGCAAGCACTGGGACAGCTATCCGAGCTATCCGTCCGAGACCTCGTACGCCGCGGTCTACGCTATCAAGAAAGCGGTCGAGAAGGCGGGGACCCTGGACATCGATCCGGTCATCCAGGCGCTCGAAGGCCTCGAGCTGTCGCGCCCCGCCGGCCCCTGCGTGATCCGCAAGGAGGACCACCAGGCGGTCTACGCGGTTCCCTGGGGCCGCATCAAGCACGACCCCAAGTACCCCATGCCGATTCTCGGCGACCTGCGGGTGACCCCAACGAGCGAGTACTATCGCAAGCCGCCGTTCCCTGCACTCGAGGGCTGACGCCGCCGCGGAGGTCGTTGCCGCATGTGGCACACGCTGCTGTTCCAGGGCTTGGTCGGGCTCTCCGAGGCGATGTACCTGTGGCTGGTCGCGGCGGGGCTCTCGCTCATCTTCGGCGTTCTGCGCGTCCTCAACTTCGCGCACGGCGGCCTCTACATGCTCGGCGCCTACTTCGCCTTCGCGGTGTTCCGGATCACCGGCGGGAGCTTCTGGCTCGCCCTCGTCATCGGCCCGCTGCTCGTGGCCGCAGTCGGCTGGGCGATGGAGTTCTGGTTTCTGCGCCGCGTCTATCGCGCCGACGTCTCCATCCAGCTGCTGCTCACCTTCGCTTTCGTGCTCATCTTCGACGACCTGGTCAAGCTGGTGTTCGGGCCGGTGTACCAGTCGCCGCCCACGCCCGCGGCGCTCTCCGGCGCGGTCTCGATCGGCGGCTCGATCCTGCCCGTCTACCATCTCTTCATCCTGGCGGTCGGCGGCCTCACGGGCCTGGGGCTCTGGTTCTTCCTCGAGCGCACCAGCATCGGCCTCGTCATCCGCGCCACCGCTGCCGACCGCGAGATGGCGCGGGGCCTGGGCGTGCGCTCCTCGCGCCTCTTCACCTGGGTGTTCATGCTCGGCGCCTGGCTCGCGGGTCTGGGCGGCGCGCTCTCGATGCCGGTGCGCGCTATCTCCCCCGGCATGGGCGAGTTCATCATCATCGAGGCTTTCGTGGTGGTGGTGCTCGGCGGGCTGGGCAGCCTCCGGGGAGCGTTCCTGGGCGCGATGCTGATCGGGCTTTTGCACGCCTACGGGATCCTCTTTTTGCCGGTCTTCGAGCTGGCGCTCACCTACGTGGCGATGGCGGCTGTGCTCATCGTGCGGCCCTGGGGGCTCTTCGGCGTGCGCGACGGCTAGGGAACAAGAGGCGGGAGGCGGAGTGGACGTCGGCACAGAGCGGTGGTGGCGAGGCTCGGGCGCGGGGCTTGGTGGGTCCGTGGCGGCCGCGGCGGCGGTCCTGCTGGTGCCGGCCTTCTCCGGGCCCTTCCTGCAGTACCTGATCCTCAACGTGCTCCTGCTCGCCCTGCTCGCCTCGTCGTTCAACCTCCTCTTCGGAATGACGGGACTTCTCTCCTTCGGCCAGGGCGCGTTCTACTCGGGCGGCGCCTACGCGGCGGCGCTCCTCCTGCGCGCGGGCATGCCCCTGTTGCCCGCGGTTCTCCTCGGCTCGCTCGCCGCGGCGGTCCTCGCGGCGATCATCGGCGCCTTCTGCGTGCGCCACACGCGCATCTACTTCTCCATGCTCACGCTCGCGTTCGGGATGCTGGTCTACGCGGTGGTCTGGAAGTGGACCGACGTGACCGGCGGCGACGACGGCCTCATCGGCATCCCCCGCGGCCGCCTCGGCCTGCCGGGCCCGCTCAACGCGGACATGGACCCCCTGCAGCGCTACTACTTCCTCGTCGCCGTGCTGGTGCTCGTCTCGCTGGCGGTGTTGCACCGGCTCTCTGCCTCGCCCTTCGGGCTCACGCTGCGCGCCATCCGCGAGAACGCCGAGCGCGCCGAGTTCAGCGGCGTCCGCGTCCGGCGCACCATCTTCATCGCCTTCGTCGTCGCCGGCTTCTTCGCCGGTCTCTCCGGCGCGCTGCTCGCCCCGCTGGAGCAGACCGTGTCCCCATCGACGGCGCACTGGACCAAATCCGCTGAGCCGGTCATGGCCACCCTGATCGGCGGCCCCTTCTTTTTCGCCGGGCCGATCGCCGGCGCCGCCGTCTACCTCGGCCTCAAGGAACTCATCGTCCGCTACACCGAGTACTGGCTGCTCGTCTTCGGCCTGGTGCTGCTCGCGACGGTGCTCTTGTTTCGCGAGGGGCTGGTGGGCGCCGCGCTCGCCTTCGCCACGCGCAGGCGCGCGGAGCGGACGTGACGGCGCTGCTGGAAGTGCGGGGGCTGCGCAAGTCGTTCGCCGAGTTCGTTGCGATCGCCGGCGTCGACCTGACCCTGCCCGAGGGAGGCATCACCGCCCTGATCGGCCCGAACGGGGCTGGCAAAACCACCTTCATCAACCTGCTCACCGGCAAGCTGTCGCCCGACGGCGGGAGCATCTCGTTCGCGGGCGCCGACGTGACCCGCCTGCCGCCCAGCGCGCACGTGCGCGCGGGGATGACGCGGACCTTCCAGGTGACCAACATCTTTCCCCGGCTCACGGTCGCCGAGAACGTCGCGGTCCCGGTCCTCGCCACCCTGGGCCGATCGCTCGATCTGCGCCGGCGCCTCGACGCTTTGCCTGAGGTCGGCCGGCAGGTCCGCGCGCTCCTCGCCGGCGTGGGGCTCGAGGGCCGCGCGGATCGGCCGGCGGCGGAGCTGTCCCACGGGGACCGGCGGCTGCTCGAGATCGCGCTCGCGCTGTCGACCGCGCCGCGCCTGCTGCTGCTCGACGAGCCGACCGCCGGCATGGGCGCGGGAGAGCGCGACCGCGCGCTCGAGCAGATCCGCAAGCTGGCCGCCACCGGCCGGCCGACCATCCTGCTCGTCGAGCACGACATGGAGGTGGTCTTCGGCCTGGCCCAGCGCCTGGTCGTGCTCCACCAGGGCCGCGTCCTCGCCGACGGCACGGTGCAGGAGATCCGCGAGGATCGCAAAGTCCGCGAGATCTACCTGGGCGAGGCGAGCGTGTCGGCGCCAACGGAGGCGGCGCGCCCCGAGGCCGGCAAGACGCTGCTCGAGGTCCGCAACCTGAACGCGGGCTACGGCCTCGCGCACGTGCTGCACGACGTCCGCTTCGAGGTGGCCCGGGGCGAGGTGGTGGCGCTGCTCGGACGCAACGGCGTGGGCAAGACGACCACGCTGCGCAGTCTCTCCGGGCTGATCACGCCGCACAAGGCCAGCGAGGTGCGGCTCGCGGGGCGGTCGATCGCGGGCGCGGCTCCCGAGGTGACCGCCGCGCTGGGCATGAGCTACGTGCCCGACGACCGCCGCATCTTCCCCGACCTGAGCGCGCGCGAGAACCTCCGCCTCCCCGAGCTCGCCCTGGGCCGGCGCAGCGCGCGCTTCCCGCTCGACCGCATCGAGGCCATCTTCCCTCCGCTCGCGGCGCTCTGGGACCGCCAGGGCCGCCACCTCTCCGGCGGCGAGCAGAAGATGCTCGCCATCGCGCGCGCCCTCAAGACCGACCCGGTCCTGCTGCTCCTCGACGAGCCGTCCGAGGGGCTGAGCCCGCTGATCGTCGGCATCCTCGTCGAGGCGCTTTCCCGGATCCGTGCCGCAGGCGTCACCGTGCTCCTCGCCGACCAGAACCTCGCCTTCGCGCGCCTGGTCGCCGATCGCGCGCTGGTGATGGACCGCGGCCGGCTCGTCCACACCGCCTCGCGGACCCAGTTCCTCGAGGATCAGGAGACGCTGCAGCGGCTGCTCACGGTATGAGCCGCGCCCCCGAGCGCGTCGATCCGATCGAGCTCGCTCCGAGGCACCCGGCGTGTCCCATCGGGGAACTGCACGGTCCGCAATGCTCTACGCTCGATCAGCTCCCGCACGCGCTCTTTCCCAACCCCAGCGCGGCGGCCGCCGCCGACAGCGAAAGAAAGAGGCGCGCGGTGGTCGGCTGCGTGGCCGTGGCCTGCTGGATTCGTTCGAGCCGCTGCTGGGTGTTCTGAAGCTGCGCCTTCAACTCCGCGATCTGTGCCCGGAGCTCGTCGATCGCGGCATCGACTCTCGTCCCCTCGATCATATCCATGGACAGTGCGCTCGAAGCGCGGGAGCTGGCAAGCGGCTCACAGAATTCCGTTGCCACCGCAAGCCTCCGCCTCCAGCGCAGCGCCCGAGGCCCGGGCCAGAAGCCCGTGCACGTCCTCGCGCGAGTCGAACCCGGCGACGCCGGCCGAGACGGTGATCCGCGGCAAGCCCGGGCTACTCAGGTCGGCCGCCTCGGAGACGATGCGCTTTCCGATCAGCAGCGCCGCCGCGGCGTCGGCCCCGGGGAGGATGACGGCGAGCGTATCCTGGTTGATGCGCGCCGCGGAGTCGTAGCCGCGTTTGATGTCCGCGATCAGCCAGGCGACATCGCGCAGCGCGCGCTCGGCGACTTCCTTCCGCATGGCTCCGCGGCCATCGACCAGGAAGACGGCAAGCGACAACGGCGCCCGGAACCGCAGCGCGCGCGCCATCTCGGCGGCCAACGCCTCGTCGAAGCTGCGCCAGTTTCCCAGCCAGGTGAGCGAGTCGATGCGGATGAGCCGGTCCAGCTCGCGCCCGGTCGCTGCCTCGGCCGAGGCGTCGGTGATCTCGTCGATGACGCCGGTTTGCTGCTCTGCGCTCAAGAGCCGGACGTCCCAGCGAAGGACCTTGTCCGGGCCCCGGAGGCGCACCTCCAGCCTGGCCGGAGGCCCGGCGTTGGTGATGCGCGCCGCGGTGGAGTTGTCGATCCGGCGCGACAGCCGGAGCTCGTCGATCAGCCGCGCGCGCGAAAGCCCCGTGAGCCTGCGATGCTGCAGCCCGAGGATCTCGAGCGCGGCAGGATTTGAAAAAGCGACGCGGTCGGTTGCGTCGGTCACGATCAGCCCGGCCGCCAGAGCGAGCGCGGCCTGCTCCGCAGCCAGGGCTGGTTGAAGCCGGCTGACCTGGCGCTCCGGAGCGGAAGGCGGGGGCGGCACGGTCGGCGGCGACTCCGGCCGGACGCTGGGCGCGAACCTGGCGCCGATGCTTTGAGCCCAGACCGTCAGTGGCTCAAGCACGTCAGGAAGGAGCGCGGACGCTTCGCGGTGCGCGACCCAGAGCGCGCCGGAGACGACGCCGCTGCTGTCCACCAGGGGAGCGCCGGCAAAGCTCGCGACCATCCCGGTGGTCACCAGCGCAGAGCGCGACAACACCTTGTCCTTCGCCGCGTCCGCCACGAACACGGGAGCGGAGCACAGACGGCGGAACGGCGCCCAGTCTTCCGGGGTGCCGACCATCGAGACGATGCTGGCGTCCCAACCAAAGTGGCCACGCAGGTCCGCGCCCTCATCGAACCAGGCCAGCGCCATCGAGGCGCGCAGGGCACCGCACGCGCTCTCCAGCGCAGCTTCGAGGCTCCCCTCGATCGCGTGGCTGGCGGGGGTGGCCGTTGCGCTTCGCTTCCGCGTTACCGTGGGCGGAAACGCGGGCGCGCGCGGGCCCTCTTTGCTCTCGCGGGCGGCCAGGCGCGGCGCAGCCGCCCGCAGCGCCCGCGCGATCGCCTTCTCGACGGTACCGATGTGCTGCGACGGCGCCAGCACCTCGGCGATGTTCAGCTTCCTTCGCAAGCGCTGCGCCTCGTTGCGCAACAGCCAGGAGCCGGAAAAGACGACGGCGGGGGCCGCCTGCCGCTCGGCGCGCAAGCGCCGCAGCATGGTGAACCCACCGCCCTCGAGGTGAACCTCGACGAGAATCAGCGTCGCGGGCCCCAGCCGCCGCAGGTGAAACAGGGCCTCTTCGATCGTCCGGACATGCGTGGCCGAGAGGTTGTAGGGCTCCACCAGCGCCGCGTATTGCGCAGCGCGGGCCGCTTCGAGGATATGGATCAACGCGTGGGCGGCCATTCAGCCCACATGCTACAGCCGAATCAGGCCAAGTCCGGCGCTTTGACAACGGCGGCGACCACGCGCGCCTGATCGATCGGGTGCGCAGTCGCGCACGGCCCTCCCTTGCGACGCCGTTGGCATGGCCGTCTTGATACCGCCGAGCGGCGGCGCCTAGGACCGGACCGTTCTCGCACGCCGCAAGCTCGAAGCCCCGCGCAGGAGGCTCAAGGCGATGCTCGCGAACTCGACGCGCTCACGGTGGTCCTCATGCGGCGCGACGCCACCCGCGGCGCAGGCGACGCGATGCCCTCGATCACGCTCGGCAACCTGCTCGCGGCCGCGATGACCTTGCCGTTCATCGCGACCGCGCTGCCTACGACGCTCTCGGGCCGCGGCATTGCCGTGCTGCTCTATCTGGGCCTCGTACAGGTTGGCGGCGCGTACATCCTGTTTGCGCGCGGCGTGCGGCGCGTGCCCGCGGCCGAGGCGAGCCTGATTCGATGCTCGAGCCGGTGCTCAATCCGGTCTGGGTCTTCATCGGCACGGGCGAGCGGCCGGGGCCGTGGGCGATCGCATCAGACGGGTCGCAAGCGCAAGAGGGTCGCGCCGTCGAGGCCAACGATGCCGACGAGCTTCGATCGATGCAGCGCACGCACCCCCAGCTCGCCCGGGAATCCCTCGGGCAGCGGCCAGGAAGGCGGGCGCAGCGGGCCGGGGCCGATCGGCTTCTCCATCGCGATTAGTTTCTCCTCTCGATCGTTCACCAGCCGCGAAGGCAGCCACGGCAGGAGGTCCTCGCCCGAGACGAAGCCGCGCGCGCCCTCGCCGGGATCGAGCCACGGTCCGATGGCGGTGCGCCGCAGCGCCGAAAGATGCGCGCGGCAGCCGAGCGCGCGGCCGAGATCGCGCGCGAGCGACCGTACGTAATACCCGCCGCGGCAACTGAGCAAGAGCGAGCTGCGCTGCGGCAGCTCGTGCGCGACGAAGCGCGCCTGGTGCAGATAGACGCGCGACGGAGGCAGCACCACCGCCTCTCCCCGATGCGCTTTCAGATAGGCCCGCTCGCCGTCGATGCGCTTGTTGCTGAACGCGGGCGGCACCTGCTCGGTCCAGCCCAGCATCGGCGCGAGTGCCGCGTCCAGCAGCGCGGGCGTCAGCGCCGAACAATCTCCCTTGGCGATCGCGCGGCCGAGCAGATCGCCGTTGTCCGTCTCGGTGCCCCACTCGACCTGCGCCAGATAGCCTTTCGGCACCGGGTGCAGCTGCTCCATCAGCCGCGTCGCCGGCCCCGCGAGCAGCAGCACCAGCCCCTCGGCGAACGGGTCGAGCGCGCCACCGTGGCACACCGGCAGCTTGCGCGGCGCCACGCCGGCCAGCCGCACCGCCTCCATCAGCTCGTGCACCAGCGAAAAGCTCGTCTCGCCAGGCCGCTTGTGCGCGAGGTAGATGCCGGCCCGTGGCGCAACAAGATCAGAAGAGGCCAAGCTGGCCTCGCGGTGCAGCTGACGGGTCGGGCGAAGCAGGCGCGGACAGCTTGACCGGCGGCAGATCGAGCAGCGCCACCACCGGCCCGTGATCGCTCGTCCCCACCTCGCGCAGGCTCTCGCAGGAAGACGCCCCGATCGACGCGCTCGCCAGCAGGTAGTCGAGACGCCAGCCGATGTTGCGCGCGCGGTGGTTGCGCCACGGCGCCCACCAGGTGAAGAGCCGATCGTCATCGGGCCGGAAGCGGCGGCCGAGATCGACCAGCCCCTCCGCGATGATTCCCTCCAGCAGCACGCGCTCGTGCGGCGTCTGGCCGATCTGGTTTGCGTTGCGCAAGGTCGGGTGCACATCGCGCTCCTCGCGCGCGACGTTGAGGTCGCCGCAGAGCACCACGCGGGTCCCGGCGGCGCGCTCGGCCGCGGCGAAGGCGGAGAGCTCCTCGAGGAAGTGCAGCTTGACGCCGAGGTCGCGCCCGCCGTTCGGGACATAGATGGAGGCAAGAAGCAGATCGCCGAGGCGAGCGGTGACGATGCGCGTCTCGTGGTCGAACGGCGGGTGGGCGAAGACGGCGCCGGAAAGCGTCTCGCGGCGCAGCAGGAGCGCCACTCCCGAATATCCCTTGTAGCCGTGCCAGTAGCACTCGTACGCCGGCAGCGTGCGCAGGGGCTCCGGCACCTGCGCCGCGCCCGCCTTGATTTCCTGCAGACAGAGCACGTCGGGCTGCTCGCGCTCGAGGAACGCCAGCACCTCCGGAGCGCGGGCGCGAATGCCGTTCACGTTCCAGGTTGCGATCTTCACGCGAGAAGAGTACCGCAGCACACACGCCGCCGAGGTTCAGGTTTTCGCGGGGGCTCTCTTCATGGGAGAACGGCTGCATGTCCAAAGCGCGACCCACCGTGTACGTCATCGAGGACGAAGCCGAGTTGCGTGAGTCGCTGTGCGAGGAGCTCACCCGCGTCGGCTACTCGACCGTCTCGCTGGCGCACGGTGAGAAGGCCCTCGCGCTGCTCCGCCGCGGGTCGCCGCCGGCGCTGATCCTGCTGGATCTATTGATGCCGCAGAAGGATGGCTGGGAGGTGGTGGCCGCGATGAAGGCGGACGCGCGCATGCGCGACGTGCCCATCGTGGTGATGAGCGCGGTAGCGCCGCAGGCCACCTCGCTGCAGGCGCAGGGCGTCGCGGCTACGCTGCCGAAGCCGTTCACCGTGACCGAGCTGCTCTTCGTGGTGAACAAGCTGGTGCCGATCTCGAAGTAAGCGGATTGGCCGGAAGCGAACTGCCCGCGGAAACCCTCGTCGGAAAGCCGACTCGCGCCGCGCGCCCGCGTGACAACTTCGCAACCCTATGTCTAACTCCGCGGCAATCGCAGCCGCCGCGGAGGTTACTCGTGACCTGGACGCAGGCTTACTTCCCGTTTGGAAACATCTTTGTCTCGGCGCTCGTCGCCGCCATCCCGGTCGTCGTCTTGCTGGGCGCGCTCGCCTTCTTCCACGTGAAGGCGCACAGCGCGGCGTTGCTGGGCCTGGCCGCGGCGCTCCTGATTGCGCTGTTCGCCTATCATATGCCCGCGGAGATGGCCTTTGCGGCGGCGCTCAACGGCGCCGCGTACGGCCTGTTCCCCATCGGCTGGATCGTCCTCAACGCCATCTTCGTCTACGACATCACCGTCAGCACCGGCCAGTTCGAGGTGGTCAAGCAGACCATCGCGGGCCTCGCCAGCGACCGGCGCATCCAGGTGCTGCTGATCAGCTTCAGCTTCGGCGCCTTCATCGAAGGCGCGGCAGGATTCGGAACGCCCGTCGCCATCTGCGCGGCCATGCTGATCGGCCTCGGCTTCAAGCCGCTGCCCGCCGCCGGCCTCTCTTTGATCGGCAACACCGCGCCGGTCGCGTTCGGCGCGCTCGCCTCGCCCATCATCGCGCTCGCCAAGGTGACCAATCTCCCCATCGAGAAGCTCTCGGCGATGGTCGGCCGGCAGCTGCCCTTCTTCTCGCTCATCATCCCCTTCTGGCTCATCTGGGCGATGGCCGGGTTCGAGGGGATGGTCGAGGTGTGGCCCGCCTGCCTCGTCGCCGGCGTCTTCTTCGCGCTTCCCCAGTTCCTGGTCAGCAACTTCCACGGCCCGTGGCTGGTGGACATCATCGCCGCGCTGGTCTCCATCGTCGCGACCTACACGCTGCTGCGTTTCTGGCAGCCCAAGACCAACTGGCGCTTCCCCGGCGAGGACGCAGGAACGCTCGCGCACCACGAAAAGCCGACGCCGGCCGCCGCGCGCCGCGCCTGGATGCCGTGGGTCATTCTCTCGATTTGCGTCTTTGCCTGGGGCGTTCCCCAAATCAAGACCTTCTTCAACGGCATCTCGAACCCGACCTGGCAGGTCCACGGCCTGCACAATATGGTCCTGCGCGGCCCGCCGGTGATGGCGAAGCCGTCGCCCGAAGCGGCGACCTTCAGCCTCAACTGGATCTCGGCCACCGGCAGCGCGCTCCTGCTCTCGGGCGTCATCTCCGGCCTTCTGCTCGGCCTCTCGTTCGGCAAGCTGCTGCAGATCTATCTCGGCACACTGCGGCGCGTCCGCTTCTCTCTGCTTACGATTGCAGCCATGCTCTCCCTCGGCTTCACCACCCGCTACGCCGGCTCCGACGCGACCATGGGCCTCGCCTTCGCCGCGACCGGCAAAGCGTTCCCGTTCTTCTCGGCGCTGCTCGGCTGGCTGGGTGTGGCGCTGACGGGCTCCGATACCTCGTCGAACGTGCTCTTCGGCAACCTGCAGCAGATCACCGCGCAGCAGGTCGGCATCAGTCCCATCCTCGCCGCCGCCACCAATAGCTCGGGCGGCGTGATGGGAAAGATGATCGACGCGCAGAGCATCGTGGTCGCCGGCGTGGCCACCGGGCAGGAGGGCGGCGAGGGAGAGATCCTGCGCTACGTCTTCTTCCACAGCCTGGTGCTCGCCTGTCTCGTTGGCTGCCTGGTCCTCCTCCAGGCGTACGTCTTCCCCGGAATGGTCCCGCAATAAGCGGGCTGAGGAGCCGCAATGAAGGCTGGTATCCAGGTATCCGGCGCGGAGAGCGCCGCGTCCGGGAAGGTGCTGTCGCGCGCGGCGCTGGCGCTGGTCGAAGAGCTGTCTCACAAGCTCGAGCCCACCCGCCAGAAGCTCCTGGCGGCGCGGGCCGTCCGGCAGCTCCAGTTCGACAAGGGCCTCATGCCGGGTTTCCTCGAGGAGACCCGCGAGGTCCGGGAGGGCAGCTGGCAGGTTGCTCCCTGTCCGGCCGATCTGCAGAAGCGGCGCGTGGAGATCACTGGACCGGTCGAGCGCAAGATGATGATCAACGCGCTCAACTCCGGCGCGCAGATGTTCATGGCCGACTTCGAGGATTCGCTCTCGCCCACCTGGAGCAATATCGTCGAGGGCCAGCAGAACCTGATCGACGCCGTCCGCCGCACCATCAGCTTCGCCAATCCCGACGGCAAGCAATACAAGCTCAACGAGAAGGTCGCGACGCTCATCGTGCGCCCGCGAGGCTGGCATCTGAATGAGAAGCACGTCACGGTGGACGGCACGCAGGTTTCGGCCAGCCTGTTCGACTTCGGCCTGCACTTCTTCCACAACGCGGCCGAACTGCTGAAGCGCGGCAGCGGTCCTTATTACTACCTGCCCAAGATGGAGAGCCACCTCGAGGCGCGGCTTTGGAACGACGCCTTCCTGATCGCGCAGGAGCGGCTGGGCATTCCGCGCGGCAGCATCCGCGCCACCTGCCTGATTGAAACCATGCCCGCCGCATTCGAGATGGACGAGTTCCTCTACGAATTGCGCGAGCACGCGAGCGGCCTCAACGCCGGCCGCTGGGATTACATCTTCTCCCTGATCAAGAAGCTGCGGAACCGGCGCGACCTGATCCTGCCCGACCGCGGGCAGATCACCATGACCGTTCCTTTCATGCGCGCCTATACCGAGCTGATGGTGCAGACCTGCCACAAGCGCGGCGCGCACGCGATGGGAGGAATGGCGCCGTTCATTCCCTCGCGCAAGAACCCGGAGATCAACGAAGCGGCGCTCGGAAAGGTGCGCGAGGACAAGGAGCGTGAGGCGAAGGACGGCTTCGACGGCACCTGGGTCGCGCACCCCGATCTGGTCCCGACCGCGATGGAGGTGTTCGATCGCGTGCTCGGCGACAAGCCGCACCAGAAGGACCGCTCGCGTCCCGAGGTGAAGGTGCAGGCTGCCGAGCTGGTCGATACCCGCATGCCGAGCGGAAAGATCACCGAAGCCGGCATCCGCAACAACATCAGCGTCGCGATTCAATACCTCAGCGCCTGGCTGGGAGGAAACGGCGCTGTTGCCATCTACAACCTGATGGAGGACGCGGCCACCGCCGAGATCTCGCGCGCGCAGCTCTGGCAATGGAACACCAACGGCGCAAAGCTCGACGATGGGCGTACCTTCGACAAGGCGCTCTATGAAAAGATCCGCGACCAGGAGATGGGGAAGCTCGGCCATGGCGGGCTGCTCGACCAGGCGGTGAAGCTGCTCGATCGGCTGGTCGAAGGGACCTTCCTCGACTTCCTCACCCTGCCGGCTTACGAGCAACTCGCCGACCGGCTCGAGTAATGGACGCGGAACTCCACCAGGAGAAGCCGGGCGCGACGCACGCCACGATGCAGGCGCCGGCGCGGCCGGTGGCGCCAGAAGTGCTGCAGAGGCTCGCCTCCGTGGTGGGCGAGAAGAACTGCATCCGCGAGCCGGAGCAGCTGCGCACCTACGAGTCCGACGGGCTCGCCTCCTTTCGGGCAACGCCCGGCGTGGTGGTCTTGCCGGCGAGCACCGACGAGGTCGCTCAGGTGGTGCGCATCGCGCAGCAGGCCAACCTGCCGATCGTCGCGCGCGGCTCCGGCACGGGCCTCTCCGGGGGCGCGCTGCCGGTGCCGGGCTGCGTGCTCGTCGGTCTCTCGCGGATGAAGAAGATCCTCGAAATCGACCTCGATAACGGATTCCTGCGAGTGCAGCCCGGCGTCATCAATCTCGATGTCTCGAAGCAGATCGGCCCGCAGGGCTATTACTATGCGCCCGATCCGTCGTCCCAGAGCGTCTGTTCCATCGGCGGCAACGTTGCCGAGAACTCGGGCGGCGCTCATTGCCTGAAGTATGGCTTTACCGTCAATCACGTCCTCGGCCTGACCCTCGTCCTCGGCGACGGCAGCATCTTGAAGCTGGGCGGGCCGGTGCTGGACGAGCCCGGCTACGATCTCACCGGCGTGGTCGTCGGCAGCGAAGGAATGCTCGGCATCGTCACCGAGGTGGTGCTGCGGGCGCTGCGCAAGCCCGAGGCGACGCGAACTTTTTTTGCCACCTTCCCCTCGACCACCGAAGCCGGAAATGCCGTCAGCGCAATCATTGCCTCGGGTATCGTGCCGGCGGCGATTGAGATGATGGACAAGCTCGCCATCGTCGCCGCCAAGGCCGCGACCGGCGTGGACTGGCCCGACGTCAACGCTGCCCTGCTGATGGACGTGGACGGCCCGCTCGCCGAGTGCGAGCACACCTCCGCCATCGCGAGCGGACTGTGCACCACGGCGGGCGCCATCGAGGTGCGCGTCCCGCGGGATGCCTATCAACGGGATCTGATGTGGAAAGGCCGCAAGAGCGCCTTTGCCGCGGTGGGAAGGATTTCGCGCAACTATCTCGTGCAGGACGGCGTGATCCCGCGCAGCGAGATCGCGCGCGTGCTGAAGGAGATCGCCGAGCTGTCGGCAAAGGCCGGCCTGCGCGTCGCCAACGTCTTCCACGCCGGCGACGGCAACCTGCACCCGCTGGTCCTTTACGACGCGCGCGTTCCCGGCGAGGAGAAGAAGGCCGAGGACTTCGCCGGCGAGATCCTGCGCATCTGCCTGCGCTATGGCGGCTCGATCACCGGCGAGCACGGCGTCGGCGCCGATAAAGCCATCTATATGGGCGAGATGTTCACCGAGGCAGACCTGGAGACGATGGGCAGGCTGCGCTGCGCCTTCGATCCCGAGGCGCGCTTCAATCCCGGCAAGGTCTTTCCCACGCCGCGGCTCTGCGGCGACAAGCCCGGACCTTACCAGGCCCACGCAACCGAGCTGTCGGGCGATGCGGTGCGGGTATGAATACGCTCGAACCCACGACCATCGACGAGGCGCAGGCCATGCTGCGCACGCTGCGCCAGCGCGTGATGTTCGTCGGCGGTGGCACGCAGCTCGGGTTGGGCCCCCCGCCCGAGCTGCTCTTGAAGACGGGGCAACTCAATCGCATCGTCGAGTATGCGCCATCCGATCAGGTGGTGACCGTCGAGGCGGGGGTCACGCTCGCGGCTCTGCAGCAGGAGCTGCACAAGCAGGGTCAGCGGTTATCGCTCGATCCGCCGCTGCCCGAACGGGCCACGCTGGGCGGCATCATCGCCGCCAATTCCTTCGGCCCGCTGCGGACCCGCTACGGCTCCGTGCGCGACTTGATCATCGGCGTGTCGATCGTCCGCGCCGACGGCACGCGCGCCAAGGGCGGCGGCAAGGTCGTCAAGACCGTGGCGGGCTTCGATCTGCCCAAGCTGATGTGCGGCTCGCTCGGCACGCTGGGCCTGATCGTCACCGCGAATTTCCGGGTGCACCCGCTCCCGGAAAGCCACGCGACGCTGGTCGCGCGCGACGTCCCGGCGTCCGGTGTCTTTGCGCTGGTCAAGGCGATGCGCGCCGCGCAGCTCGAGCCGACGGCCATGGTGGCCACGCGCACCGGCGCCGCCTGGGAGATCGCCGTTCGCTTCGAAGGCTTCGAGGCCGGCGTGAAGCAGCAGCGAGAGAAGCTGCGAAGCTTGAGCTCGTTCGAGGATGCGGGCGGCTCCGGGGATGCGGGCGGCTCCGGGGACGTCTGGACCGCGCACGAAAAACTGCGCACGGCCGGCGAGGTGCGGGTCAAGGTCGCGGCGCTGCCGTCACAGTTCGAGCAGGTGGCGGAGGCGCTGCCGGATTTCCGGCTCTGCTGGTATCCAACGCTCGGCCTTGGCTTTGCGCTGCGCGACGGCGCGGTCGACCTCGAGTCCGCACGGCGCTCCCTGGCCGCGCTGGGCGGCTCGCTCACGGTTGAGGCCGCGCCCGGAGGCAGTGCCTGGGGCGCGCCGCCGGACTCCTTGCGCGTGCACCAGATGATGAAGGCGCGGTTCGACCCGCAGGGATTGCTCGCACCCGGCCGCTTCATCGGAGGCATCTAGCTTGGCCGTCCAGACCGAAGGATTGGGAGAGAAGCAGGGCGCGGGGCAGACGCAGGCAAAGGCGCCCGAGCGCGAGCTGATCGACGACTGCGTGCACTGCGGCTTCTGCCTGCCGACCTGCCCGACGTATCAGAATTGGGGCGAGGAGATGGACTCGCCGCGCGGTCGCATCGACCTGATGCGCGGCGTGCGCAGCGGCCAGACCGCATTGACCGATACCGTGGTCGGTCATTTCGACAAGTGCCTCGGCTGCATGGCGTGCGTGACCGCGTGTCCCTCGGGCGTGAAGTACGACGTGCTGATCGAAGAGACGCGCGGCTTCATCGAGCGCAACTATCAACGTGGCGCCTATGACCGCTTCACTCGCGGCATGATCTTCGCGCTATTCCCTTATCCGCGCCGCCTGAGGGCAATGCTCGCTTTTTTGATGGTCTACGTCTTCACGGGTCTGCGCTGGCTGGTGCACGCGATTGGCTTGCCCAGGCTGTTGCCGGCGCGGCTGCGCAACCTGGAAGAGCTGCTGCCGCCTCTGAGCGCGCACCAGCTCACCGCGACGCTGCCGGAGCGCGTGCCGGCCGAAGGGCAGCAGCGCGCGCGGGTGGCGCTGGTGGCGGGCTGCGTGCAGCGCGTGTTCTTTCCGGGCGTCAATGAAGCGACGCTGCGGGTGCTCTCTGCGGAGGGCGTCGAGGTGCTGGTGCCGCGCGGCCAGGGCTGCTGCGGCGCGCTCTCGATGCACGCCGGGCGCGATCACGAGTCGCTCGCCTTCGCCCGCGCGCTGATCGCCCGGTTCGAGCGCGAACCGGTCGATGCCGTGCTGGTCAATGCGGCCGGCTGCGGGTCACATTTGAAAGATTATGGGCGGCTCTTTGCCAGCGACCCCCTGTTTGCCGATCGGGCGCGCGCGTTCGCCGCGAAGGTGCGCGATATCAACGAATATCTCGTCGAGTTGCCTCCGCGCGCCAAGCGCCATCCCTTGCATCTGACCATCGCCATGCACGACGCCTGTCACCTCGCGCACGCGCAGCGCATCCGCTCGCAGCCGCGCGCCCTGCTGGCCGGCATCCCGGGCGTCGAGCTGCGCGAGATCCCCGACTCCGAGCAGTGCTGCGGCAGCGCCGGAATCTATAACCTGGTGCAGCCCGAGAGCGCGGATCAGGTCGGTAACCGCAAGGTCGACAACGTGCTCTCGACAGGGGCCGATCTGCTGGCCAGCGCCAATCCGGGCTGCACGCTGCAGATCCAGAAGATCCTGCGCGACCGCGGCGGGAAGACCCTCCGCGCGGCGCACCCGATCGAGATCCTCGACGCGTCCATTCGGGGTAGCTCGCTGACATGACCCGCGAGCCGGGGGCCCGGCATCGCGTTCCCTCGACGCTGGCAAGCTGCGGAAAAACCGGCCTCGGCGTCCACTGTGTGCTTTGAACCGGGAGGGATCACCGGTCCGATTCGCCCTCGCCAGAGCGGTCATCTTCCTGGGAGGATACGTACAGGTCGACGGATGTCATGGTGCTCGGCAGTCCCATGAATGGCATGTGTTGGTCGTTCACCAACACGGCCCAGAAGGTATGCCATCCGGGAGGCACAGCCTTGAGCGATACCTCCTGCGTGGGACCGCCAGCCATGGTCAGCATATTGGCCATCGTGGGCTGGTCCAGGAAGATGTGCCAATGGCCCACTCCGTCGAGGTTCGCCTTTCCGAAGCAGTCTCCGCAAACATTGAAGTTGGTTACGCTGACGCTCATGTTGAAGCTTGGTCCGGCGAGGGTCGCGCCGGCGGGCGGCGAGGTGATCGTGACGGTCGCCGGGTTGGGGTATCGGACGGGGTCGGGGAGCGGCAGGTAGGGACCGGCGTAACTGAACGGGGTGTCCACGGCTCCCGACATGACCAGGCGGTGATCGTTGTTGGCCGGCACCAGGGTGAGCACGTGGGAACCGGGCGCGACGCCGACCATGCTCACGGAGTCGAAGTTGGGCTGGTACAGGGGCGTCATATCGACCAGGTTGCCGTCGAGGATCTCGTGATAGTGCCCAATGCGGGACGAGTTGGGTGTCCCGGAATAGCGCGCATCCAGCTTGAAGCGCCGGGCGTAAACGCTCAGGCTCAGGGCGGGGGTGGTGACCACCTCGCCTTGGGTCGGCAGCACGACCCGAAGCCCGACATCGCTTCTCAGCGAGCGCGCCTCGGTGCTTTCCGCCAATTCCGATTGCAGTTCGGAGGCCGCCGAGGAAGTGCCCCCGGAAATCGGGTCCATTGACCGCTGGGTGGGGCCGCATGCTGCCACGTTCGCAGCCAACGCCAGCACTGATATGCTTCCGACGGAGAACCTTGTCATGTTGTTCCCTCCTGGGAACCGCGTGGATCAGATAACTGCTGGTTGGACCTGGCAGGCCCGAGGACGTTACATCCCGACAGGATGCCGAGGCGGCGCGTCGCGAATGCGGCTCAAACGGGCCGACAGAGGCGGTGGATTCCTCACCTCCTTATCGAGTAGGCCTTGAGCATGGAAGCGCGAGCAGTGACAACCGGAGGTGCCCCAGCTGGCTGGCTGTCACGGATTGGCCGGCGCTGCGAGGGCGGCCTCGCAGCCTGGAGGCTGCGCAAGCTCGCCGCCGCGGCGCGGACCCGCGAGTCGATCGCGCTGGCCGAGATGGGGGCGATGATCGCTCGCGGAACAGTCGACGGCGAAGGAGCGACGCAGGTCCTCCTGATGGCGGCCAAGGAGACGACAGCGGCGCGCACGTCTCTGCATGCCGCGTTGGGCGAATCGTTGCCGGCCGATCGCTCTGACTATGCCGCTGTCAGCCCATGGGCGCGCCCGCTCGTAGTCGTGCGAGGTCTCGCGCACCGGGCGCTGCTGCGCAACCGGATCGCGCGGGTCGAGCGTGAACATCGTGAATGCTGCACGTCCCTCGCCACCCATGCCGTCAGGAGTGGGCAGGCCGAGCTCCGCGCTAGTATCCCTCCCCAACTGCTGGAGCGAATCGGCGCCGCCCGCGGTCAGGCCGAGGGGGCCGAAGCGGACAGCTCGCGGCTCCTCGAGCCCTATGGCGGCGCCGCCCTGCCGCCGCTGCTGCGCCACGCTGGTCGCGAGGGAGCGGCGCTCGGGCTCGTTCTCTGGTCGCACCTTCGGGCCCAGCTCCTCCCGCGTATTCCCGCGCTCGCCGGTCTCGCCGTCGGCTGGTGGTTCGCCAGTACGTTCACCGACTCATCGTTTACCGCGACCCTGCACTCGCTCGGGATCGGTCACGGGCCGAAGCGTGCGCTGCGGGCGGAAACCCATCAAGCGCTGAGCTTCTGGCTGCCCCTCGGCGCCGCCTCCGTCTGTTCGTATCTCGGCTCGAGAGCCGCAGCATTGATCCGCGCCCGCTATGGCCCCGGAACCGGGTCAGCGAAGAGCGTCGGCGACGCGTCCGGTTGCGCTCCCGATTGCCGCACGGATACGGGGGGCTGAACAATTCCAGATCGGGGCCTCGGCATGCGCAAGAACTTGCTGTCTCTCTCCGCAACATCGCTCGGCACATTGTTCGCCTGCGGTGGCGTCGGTGGCAAGGTCTCCGGGCGTGCACACTTCATCCACGGCGCCGGCACGGTTACCCCGGGAGCGGCCTCGGCGCGGTCGCTCGTGTCGCCTTCCCTCAGCGGCGCGGTCGCCAAGGCAGGGCGCTGGGACCTGAGCCCCGATCAAGCCAAGGTGACCGTCTCGGCGATCACGCTCCTCACCGCCGACGGACACAACAATGCACGCGCGGAGCTCGCGAACTGCACGCCGACCTCTTCGCGCGCGCAAGGCCCCTTGCGCGGCCATGGCGTAGCATAGGCGCGGAGAGCTCTGCTACGCTGCCGCCCGAGCGATGAGGGAGAATCGTTGAACAGAACGCGGCTTATCGGTCCTTCTGTGAAGCGGCTCTCCACGTCAAGCCCCATTTGACTCCTTCCGGCCATCAGACTCCGTACCGCGATCCTCCGCGAGGTTGTTCACCCTTCTGTCCGCGCTCTCGGTGGCGAGGCGCGCTCGTCGGCGCATGGTGGGGTTCGATGGGCGGGGGCGCTCTCTACGGCGCGGCTCTCGACTGAGGCCAAGGACCTTGATGCGCGCTCACCCGCTTTTCGTATCCTCTGGAGGTTCGTCGTATGAGCCCTCTTGCCGGTGACGATTGATGGTCGGTGAGTCGGGATCAGGCAACCTGAGCTGACGGTTCGGGCAATGCTGCCTGGAAGTAGCAGGTCCGGTCGCGCATCATCGCGAAGCGCACGCCGGTCATCCTCCGCGCCAAGGCCACGATGGCGATCTTCTTCCCGCGCCTGGCCGCGATCCCGGTGGCCCATTT
>JAYWBT010000144.1:0-12151 GCA_043781235.1 Deltaproteobacteria bacterium | reverse complement strand
AAGCTCTCTTTTTACACGGCGGAAGAACTCACGCTGATCGTCAAGCGCTCGTCGTCAATTTTGGACGCGCCGATTGAAGCGGCGGCGGCGAAAGAGATTGCGGCCCGCGCACGCAAGACACCGCGCATCGCCAACCGCCTGCTGCGGCGGCTGCGCGATTTCGCCGAGGTGGAGGGCGACGGCCGCATCACGCAGCAGGTCGCCGACCGCGCGCTCCAGCGGCTCGAGGTGGACGCCGCCGGCCTCGACCCGATGGACCGCCGCATCCTGAGCACGCTGGTGGACAAGTTCGGCGGCGGTCCGGTGGGACTCGACACCATCGCCACGGCGGTGGGCGAGCAGTCCGACACGCTCGAGGACGTCTACGAGCCGTACCTCCTGATGGAGGGCTACCTCTACCGGACGCCGCGCGGCCGCGTTGCCACGCCGCGCGCCTACCAGCACCTCGGCCGCAAGGTCCCCGCGGGCCTGCAGGGTTCGCTGCTGTAAACTCGCCTTGTGAACCTGGTTGCGCCATTCTCGCGCCGTGGACAGGCGCAGCTTCGCGCAGGATTTCTTTTTCGAGCTGATGCGCGACTCGCAGCGCGTCCGAGCGGTGTACCTCGCCGAGCGCGAGCGCTGGATCCGCACTCTCCCGGTGAGCGGCCGCGAGGAGATCCTCTTCGAGCTGGAGATGCTCCTGCGCGGCCTCGACCGCTTCTTCAACCCGCGCAACCTCTTCGGCGAGGTGCAGCCTCCTCAAGAGAGGGACTTCCGCGAGGAGCTCAAGGCGGCGCGCGACGCCGTGCACCGCGCGGTGCAACTGTCGCGCAGGTTGATCGTGCAGAAGCAGGAGCAGGCGCTGCTCTTCCGCAGCTTCGTCGAGGGCAGCCTCGCCGACGACCGGGCCCGCGCGCGGCTGGGCGCGGAGCTGCGCGAGCAGCGGACGCCCGAGGAGAGCCTCTTCCTGCTCCGCTCCGGCCTGGTCTCTCACCAGGGGATCCTCGACCACCTGCTGCGCCTCGACTCGGCGCCGCAGTCGCTCTTTCTCGACGTCGGGCGCGCGCTGCAGCACGAGCTCTTCGTCTCGCGCTACTTCGGTCCGCCGGCGGCGCTCGAGTTCCGGGCCGAGTACGACCGGGTCAGCTCGGTGCGGCTGCTGGAGGCGCTGCGGGCGATGACGGACGAGAAGAAGCGCAAGGCGTTCGCGCTCGCGCTGCTGGCCGCATTCCGCACGCTGCGGAGCCTGCGCTACGTCCCCGCGCCACCCACGCCGCACACGCGTCGCGTCTTGATCATCCTCTCGCTTGTGCGCAGCGAGCTACTTGCGCTGGTTGGCTATCTCGAGGGCGATCTGCCGCGGCTCTGCGCCACGGTCGAGGGCGTGGGCGCGGCTGCTGCGGCGGGCAGGGCGGCGGCGGTGCCCATCCGCGAGGTGCTCGAACAGATCCCGCCCATCCTTTCGACGCCGCTCACCGAGCGCGCGCAGCTCGACGAGCAGCGCGACCGGCTGGTCGAGGCGACCAAGCAGGCCATCGGCTCGATCGCCTCTGCGCTCGATCCCTCGCTCGGCCGGCAGCAGTTGTTCGAGGACGAGGCGGCACGTGCCGAGCAGTCGGAGCGCTTGCGCCGCGACCTATGGCTGTTCCGCGAGATGTGCCTGGAGACCGTGCGGAAGCTGGAGGATCCGGACGCCGAGCCCAAAGCCGCTGAGCCGCTGCGCCGCTTCACCACCGACTTCCGCGACATCGGTTACCAGCTGCTTCGCCATTCGGACCGGGAACTCTTCGATCGCTTCCTCGATCTGTTGGAGGGCTGGTCGGGCCGGCGGGGAGAGAGCTCTACGAGCCGCATGCAGCGGCTGCGCGAGGACTGCCTGCGCTTCGCCGGGATCCTCGAGCGGGCCCTCGAGATGGTGGGAAAGCGCGCGGAGCTGCAGCGGCTTCCCATCGACGAACCGTCCTACCGCGGAGCGCTTGCGCAGGCGCTGGAGGAGAGGTAAGGAAGCGCACGTTTGCCGCTGCTTTCCCCCCGAACCGCGACAGGGATGTCGCAGTTTTACCCGCACCGAACGCTCCGCTGCCCGCCTGTCTGACCCCCTGAAAAGCTAAACCACGACGTTATTACTAGCTTTTTCGCCTGCGGCGCGCGGCAGGCATACGGGTTGCTACGAAAGTGTTGAACCTTGGGCTTTCGAACCGTGTCCGCTGCCGTAAGACCTGCAGCACCATCCCGGAGGGGATTTTCTGAAGATCGATCTTCACCCGTTCCGCCAGCGCACCCTGAAGCAGCGGGCCACCCTGGATGGTGTCGGGCTGCACTCCGGGGCGAAAGTGCGGCTCACGCTCGCCCCGGCCCCGGCCGACAGCGGCATAGTCTTAATCCGCAGCGACGTCTCCCCCCGCGTGGAGATCGCCGCGCTCTCCGAGCATGTCGTCGACACGACGATGAACACCTCGCTGGGCAAGGACCGCGTCCGCATCGGCACCGTCGAGCACCTGCTCGCCGCCCTCGCCGGCTGCGGGATCGACAACGCGCGCATCGAGGTCGAAGGGCCGGAGGTGCCCATCCTCGACGGCAGTGCCGCGCCCTTCGTGGCGCTGGTCCTGGACGCCGGCATCCACGAGCAGCGCGCCACCCGCCGCTACCTCATGTTGCGCAAGCCGGTGGTGGTCTCCGACGGCGACAAGCAGGCGAGCCTCTCGCCCACGCGCGGCACGTTCTCGGTCAGCTACACCATCGACTTCCAGCACCCGCTCATCTCTGACCAGACCTACCAGATCGAGCTCTCCAACCGCGCCTTCCAGCGGGAGATCGCGCGCGCCCGGACCTTCGGGTTCAAGCGCGACGTCGAGCGGCTGCACCGCGCTGGCCTCGCCCGCGGCGGCTCCCTCGACAACGCGGTGGTGGTCGACGACTTCAACATCCTGAACCCGGAGGGCCTGCGCTTCCCCGACGAGTTCGTGCGCCACAAGATCCTCGACGCGCTCGGCGACCTTTCGCTCATCGGTCTGCCCATCATCGGCCACTTGCACGCGGTGAAGTCCGGTCACGCACTGAACCACCAGCTGGTGCGCAAGGTGCTGGCCGAGCGCGAAGCGTGGCAGGTCGTCCAGCCACGCGCCGAGCACGAGCTCCACGCCCTGCAAGAGCGCCTGCTTCCTGGCCTGTCCATGAAAGAGCCCCAGGTCGCCTGAGGGCCAAGAGCTTGTCGCCGAAGTTTAGCCTGGGCGACGACTCCATGGTCGGGGACGCGCGGCGGCGGGCCTCACCAACTTCGCCGCACGCCCGCGCATTGGCGGCGCGCAATCGCTCTGGCTAAGATGGAGTAGGGCGCGCAGGATTCCCGCGTCCTTTGCGGAGCGCCTTGCCAGATCTCGTTGCTCCTGCCGCCGTGGAGACTCCCGAGCAGCGCGTGCTGCTGCTGCAGGAGATCACGCAGGCCGCGGACGAAGCGCTCACCGTGCAGGACGCCCTCCGCGCGGTGCTCTCCCGCGTCTGCGAGCGCATGGCCTGGCAGGCGGGCCGCCTGCAATTCACCAGCGAGGCCGGCGACCTCGCCCAGCGCACTTTCTGGCACCTGGCCGAACCGGGGAAGCTGGTCAGCTTCCTCTCGCTGGCCGAGGCGCGGCGCCGCCCGAACGAGGCGGGTCTGCTCGCGCGCGTGGTCAAAGACGGCAAGCCGGCCTGGACGGTGTTGCCAGAGGTGAAGGAGCCCAGGCCCGAAGCGAATCGCACCCGCGCCGCCTTTGCGTTTCCCATCCTCGTCGGCAAGCGGGTCTTCGCGGTGCTGGAGTTCTTCTCCGAGCACCCGCACGAGCCGCGGGCAGCCCTGCTCGACACGCTCGGCATCGTCTGCGCCAGCCTGGGCAGCATCCTGCAGCGCAAGCCGGCCGAGGACGAGCTGCGAAGGTCCGAGCGAGACTACCGCGCGCTCTTTGAGAGCGCGCACGACGCCATCTTGATCGTCGATGCGGAGGAGGCGCTGATCCTCGACGCGAACCGCCGCTGCTCGGAGATCTATGGCTACTCGCGCGCGGAGCTGATTGGCCTGCCGCTCGACCGCGTCTGGCGCAACCCCGACCGCGCTCGCCTGGCGCTGTCGGCGCGCGGCGAAGGCGGCGACTTCGAGGCGCAGCACCTGCGCAAGGACGGCCGCGTGATCGCCGTGGACGTCGCGTCCGGGCCGATCGAGTTCCGCGGGCGCCGCGCGGTGTGGATGTCCAACCGCGACGTCACCGACCGCGCCCACACTCTCCAGGCGCTGCGCACCAGCGAGGAGCGCTACCGGCTCCTCTTCGACGCGAGCCCGCTGCCGATGTGGGTCTTCGATCAGGAGACGCTCGGCTTCCTCGCCGTCAACGAGTCGGCCGTGGTGCGCTACGGCTACTCGCGCGAAGAGTTCTCGCGCATGACCCTGGCGGACATCGGCCCGACCGCGGGATTCGATGGCTCGGAAGACGATCACGTCTCGCCCGTGACCGGCGCGGCGGGACCCAGCGTCTGGCGGCACAAGCGGTCGAACGGCGAGCTCATCGACGTCGAGATCACCTCGCACGAGCTGGAGTGGGGCGGCCGGCAGGCACGCCTGGTGGTCGCGAATGACGTCACCGAGCGGCTGCGCGCCGAGCAGAAGCTCTGGCACGCGGCCTTCTACGACGGCCTCACCGGCCTGCCCAACCGCCAGCTCTTCATGGAGCGCCTCGGCCAGGCGATCGAGCGCGGGCGCGGCCGCGACGCGGCGAGCTTCGCGGTGCTCTTCCTCGATCTCGATCGCTTCAAGGTCGTCAACGATTCGATGGGCCACCGCGCCGGGGACCAACTGCTGGTCTCGATCGCGCGCAGGCTCGAGCGCATCCGCCGCGCCGGCGACACCGTCGCGCGCCTCGGCGGCGACGAGTTCGCGGTGCTGGTCGAAGGCGTGGACGATCCGCCCGCGGCGGGCCGCGTCGCCGAGCGCGTGCAGCGCGAGCTCTCGGTGCCGTTCGAGGTGAACGGGCAGGAGGTGTTCACCAGCGCCTCGATCGGTATCGCGCTCGGCGGCCCGCCCTCGCTGCGCCCCGAAGATCTCTTACGCGACGCCGACACCGCGATGTACCGCGCCAAGGCGCAGGGCGTCTCGCGGCACGCGGTGTTCGACATCACCATGCACGACCACGCGGTGGCGACCCTTCAGCTCGAGAACGACCTGCGCCGCGCCATCGATCGCAGCGAGCTGCGGGTGAAGTACCAGCCCATCCTGCGGCTCGCGGCGGGCCGGCCGGCGACGGCCATCGTCGGATTCGAGGCGCTGGTGCGCTGGCAGCACCCGAAGCGCGGGCTGGTGCCGCCGATGGAGTTCATTCCCATGGCCGAGGAGACCGGCGTCATCGGCGCGGTCGGCAAGTGGGTGCTGGCCGAGGCCTGCCGGCAGATGCGCGCGCTGCAGCAGGTCTTCCCGCGCACGCCACCGCTTTCACTCAGCGTGAACCTCTCGGGCCGGCAGATCCTCCAGCCGGACCTGTTCGAGCAGATCTCCGCGGTGCTGGGAAATACCCGGATGGACCCGCGCGCCCTGCGGCTGGAGCTGACCGAGAGCGTGCTGGTGGAGAACGAGGCGGCGGCGCTGCGCTGCCTGACGCATCTGCGGTCCCTGGGCCTCAAGCTCGCCATCGACGACTTCGGCACCGGCTACAGCTCGCTCAGCTACCTGCACCGGATGCCCATCGACGTGCTGAAGATCGACGCCTCGTTCGTCCGGACCATGGGCTCCGACGAGAAGAACCGGCGCATCGTCGAGACCATCCTGCTCCTTGGCAAGAACCTCGGCGTCGAGGTGATCGCCGAAGGCGTCGAGACGCAAGCGCAGGCGCAGGCGCTGCAGCGGCTGGGCTGTGAGCTGGTGCAGGGCTTCCTCTACTCGGAAGCGATCGACATCGAGGCGGCGAGCGCCCTCCTGCGCGACGAGGCCGCCTCGCCGCGCGCGCTCACCGTGGTCTAGGTGGCCGCGAGGTCGAGAGCCCGGCCTTGCGGTGCTCTTTCAGCATGCAGCGATCCATCACCGTGAGCAGCCCCGCTCGCCGCCCGCGCAGCGCGGCCGCCTCGTCGATGACTCCCTCCTGCAGCCAAACGCAGCGCGCCTTCGCGGTGATGGCCTCGTCCACGTGCGCGCCGGCGAAGCGCGAGGCCCGGAAGACATCGACCACGTCCACCGGGAATGGGATGTCGGCGAGGCGTGCGAACACTGGCTCGCCGAGCAGCTCGCCGCCGCCCGGCCGCACCGGGACGATGCGGTAGCCGTTGCCCTGCAGGTACATCGCCACGCTGTACGACGGGCGGTCGGGATCGGGCGAGAGGCCGATCACCGCGATGGTCCGCGCGCTGCCGAGAAACGCCCGCAGCTCGTCGATGGTGGGGTTCTCGAAGGCCAAAGGTCCTCCCCCGAACGAGTTGACGCAAACTCCGGCACAACTTATACGGTGCGCGGTCCGCTCATACCTGTGGAGATTGTCATGAAGAGCCGCGCTTTGCACGCCCTCGCCTTGTCGCTCGCTCTCGCCGCCTGCAAGACGGGCTCTGGGTCGTCTTCGGGCAAGGGTGGCGCCTCTGCCGGCGTGTCAATCGATCCGTCGACCAAGGTGGCTGAGGTCGACGGAAAGCCGGTCACCTATGCCGACGTTCAGGGCGACAAGGACACCGGCCCCAAGCTGCGCCAGGCCGAGGCCAAGGCCCTCACCGATCTTTACGACGCGCGCAAGGGCCTGATCGACGAGATGCTCAGCCGCCGCCTGCTCGAGGGCGAGGCCAAGGCCAAAGGCAAGTCGCTCGACGACTGGTTCAAGCAGGACTACGTGAGCTCGGTTCCGGAACCGGGCGAGGCCGAGGTGAAGGCCTTCTATGAGGAGCACAAGAGCCAGATCCCGCCGGGCCAGTCGTACGAGGAGATCAAGCCGCGGCTCGCCCAGGCCGTCAAGCAGCAGAAGCTGCGCGCCAACATGAGCGCGATGCTCGAAGATTTAAAGAAGAAGCACAACGTCAGCGTCGCGATTGCGGCCCCGGACCTGCCGCGCGTGAAGGTCGAAGCCAAGGGCCCGGCGCGTGGCCCCGACGCGGCCAAGGTCACCGTCGTCGAGTTCTCCGACTTCCAGTGTCCGTTCTGCGGCCGCGAGGCCCCTGTGATCGAGAAGCTGATGAAGGAGTACGACGGCAAGGTGAAGCTGGTGTTCCGCCACTTCCCGCTCGACTTCCACCCGTTCGCCGAGAAGGCCGCAGAAGCGGGCGCGTGCGCGGCCGATCAGGGCAAATTCTGGCAGCTGCACGACAAGATGTTCGGCAATCAGCAGAAGCTCGCGGTCGAGGATCTCAAAGCGTACGCCAAGGAGTCCGGCCTCGACACGGCCAAGTTCGAAAAATGCCTCGACAGCGGACAGAACAAGGACCTGGTCGCCGCCGACCAGAAGGCGGGCAGCGACGCGGGCGTGAACGGCACGCCGGCCTTTTTCATCAATGGCATCTTCATCAACGGCGCGCAGCCGTACGAGCAGCTCAAGGACGCGGTCGACCGCGAGCTCAAGAGCAAGGGATAGCCTCCATGCGCATGTCTCGCAGCTTCGTCCCGACCCTCAAGGAGGTGCCGGCGGATGCGACCGTGGCATCGCACCAACTGCTGGTGCGCGCGGGCTTCATCCGGCAGCTCGCCGCCGGCATCTACTCGATCCTGCCGCTCGCACAGCGGTCGCTGCTCAAGATCACCGACGTCGTCCGCGAGGAGATGAACGCCATCGGCGGGCAGGAGTTCTACCTGCCGGCGCTCAACCCCCGCGAGGTGTGGGAAGAGTCGGGCCGCTGGTCGGTGATGGGCGAGAACATGTTTCGCCTCAAGGACCGCAAGGGCGCGGACCTTTGCCTCGCCATGACCCACGAGGAGGTCTTCACCGTGCTGGCGCGCGCCGAGCTGCGCTCCTACCGGCAGCTGCCGCAGACCTGGTACCAGATCCAGACCAAGTTCCGCGACGAGCCGCGCCCCAAGAGCGGCCTGTTGCGCGTGCGGCAGTTCACCATGAAGGACTCGTACTCTTTCGATAAAGACCAGGCGGGGCTGGATACCGCGTTCGAGAGCCACCGCCAGGCGTACGCGAAGATCTTCGGGCGCTGCGGGCTGCGGACCATCCAGGTGGACGCGCACTCGGGAGCGATGGGCGGCTCGGGTTCGACCGAGTTCATGGTGCCCACCGACGCGGGCGAGGACCTGATCGCCTCGTGCGAGGCCTGCGGCTACGCGGCCAATACCGAGAAGGCGTCGTCGCGGGTGGAGACGCCCAACACCTACGCCGAGGCGGGCGCGACGGCTGATTTGCAAAAGTTCGCGACGCCGGGCGTGGTCACGATCGAAGCGTTATCGAAGCCGCCGCACGGCGTGAAGGCGGACCAGCAGCTCAAGACCCTCATCTACCTGGGCGACGAAAAGCCGGTGATCGCCATCGTGCGCGGGGACGACCAGCTCAACGAGGCCAAGCTGCAGACCGCGTCGAGCGCGCAGCTCCTGCGGCCGGCTCACCCGGAGGAGATCCCGAAGCTGCTCGGCGCCAGGCCCGGCTCGCTCGGCGGAGTCGGGCTTGCCGAGAAGCACCTGCCCATCTTCATCGATGCGCGGCTCGCGGGCCTCTCGGGGCTGGTGACCGGCGCCAACGAGGACGGCTTCCACCTGCGCCACGTCTCGGTGCCGCGCGACCTCGCGTACGCAGTGAGCGCGGACCTGCGCACGGTGAATGCCGGCGAAGGGTGCCCGAAGTGTGGCAAGCCGCTGGTGGTCGGCAAGGCGCTCGAGGTCGGCCACATCTTCAAGCTCGGCACGCGCTACTCCGAGTCGATGGGCGCGCGCGTGCTCGACGAGGCCGGCAAGGAGCAGCCCATCGTCATGGGCAGCTACGGCATCGGCGTCGAGCGCATCCTCGCCGCCGCCATCGAGCTGCACCACGATCAGGACGGCTGCAAGTGGCCGATGAGCATCGCGCCGTTCCACGTCGCGCTCTTGCCGCTGCAGATGCAGGACGCGCCGGTGCGCGAGGCGGCCGAGAAGCTCTACGGCGAGCTGACCGCGGCGGGGGTCGAGGTGCTGCTCGACGACCGTGACGAGCGCGCGGGCGTGAAGTTCAAGGACGCAGACCTGATCGGCCTCCCGGTGCGCATCGCGGTGGGTAAGAAGGGCCTCGCGGAAGGCAAGATCGAGTGGAAGGTGCGCGGCACGAAAGACTTCGAGCTGGTCGCGCTGGGAGAGGTGGCCGCGCGCGCGCAGCAGGCCGTGCGCGACGGCGGCGGCAAGCTCACGCGCTTGACCTAGAATGGCGACCGGGCGCGAGCGCATCATCGCAGCGCTCGACGTGCCAGATCTGATGGCGGCGGCGGCGCTCGCGCAGAAGCTCGCGGGCCACGTCGGGCTGTTCAAGATCGGCCTCGAGCTCTTTGTCGCGCACGGCAAGGCGGCGCTCGACGCGGTCGAACCGTTTGGGCTCAAAGTCTTTCTCGATCTCAAGCTCCACGACATTCCGCAGACGGTGGAGAGCGCGGCGCGCGGTGCAGGTGCCCTCGGCGTCTCCATGGTCACGGTGCACGCGACCGGCGGCGCGGCGATGGTGGCGGCGGCGCGGCGCGGCCTGCACCAGGGCGCGCAGAAGGCCGGCAAGCCCGCGCCTCTCTTGCTCGCGGTCACCGTCCTCACTTCTCTCGGCGACGACGATCTCGCCGCAATCGGCCTGCGGGGCCCGGCGTCCGAAGCGGTGCTGCGGCTGGCGCGGCTGGCAACCTCTGCCGGCGCCGACGGGCTCGTCTGCTCGCCCGCCGAGGTGGCCGCTCTACGCCAGGCGCTGGGGCCGGCCCCGGTGCTGGTGGTTCCGGGGATCCGGCCGGCGGGCGCGCGGAGAGGCGACCAGCGCCGGACCGGAACGCCGCGCGAGGCAATTGTTGACGGTGCGACCTATCTGGTGATCGGACGTCCGCTGAAGGACAGTTCGGACCCCGGCGCGGCCGCCGACGCCATCGCCGCCGACATCCATTAAGCGCGCCCATGCGTATTGTTCCTTCATGGACGCAAGAGTTTCCTGGGACAGCGGCACGCACGAGCGCCGAGTCGAGGCCTTCTACTCCCGCGGCGCGACCGGCTTCGGCGACTGCCACGGGGGCTACCTCAACTTCGGCCTCTGGGAGCCCGGCTTCACCTACCTCCAGGCGGCGGAGAACCTCGTCACCCGCCTGGGTTCGTGGGGCGAGCTCGGACCGGCCTCGAGCCTGCTCGACGTCGGCTGCGGGTTCGGTGCGCAAGACATCTTGCTGGCGGAAAAGTTCGGTCCGTCGCTGATCACCGGCATCGACGTGACCTATCCGCACGTGCTCGCGGGGCAGCGGCGCGCGCGAGAGGCGGGCCTCACCATGTCGGTGTGCTTCCAGCACGGCAGCGCCACCGAGCTCAGCTTCCCCGAGCAGAGCTTCTCGCACGTGCTCTCGATCGAGGGCGTGGTGCACTTCAACACCCGCGAGAAGTTCCTCCGCCAGGCGAGCCGCGTGCTCGAGCCCAGCGGGGTGCTGCTCCTCGCTGATTACGCGCTCGCTCGCGAGCCGCGCAAGCTTATCGACCGCGCCTTCCTCAAGGCGGCCTGCAAGGGCTGGCAGGTTCCCGACGAGAACATCGACACCATCGAAAGTTATCGAAACAAGGTCCTGCGCTCGGGCTTCACGAGCGTCGAGATCGAGCAGGTCGGGGCCCGCACCATCCCGCAGTACTGGGAAGAGCAGAAGAGCCGCGCGCACGTGCGGTCGATGATGAAGATCCGCGGCGTGGTCGGCGCCGCAGGCGGCCTCGCCATTGACTGGTTCGCCTACCAGGCGTGGAAGCGCGGGCAGCTCGACTACGTGCTCGTCCGCGCCGTCAAGGCCTGATCAGCGGCGGTCGCGATACTTCAGATCGAGGCGCGCGCGCTCGGCGTCGAGCGAGGCGGGCAGCGGTGCCGCGCGGCGCTGAAGCTCGGTGTCGATCTTCTGAGCGCCCGCGTCCGGGCCGCTCGCGTCGATGCGGCCTTTCAGCTTGCCCAGCTGCACGTCCCAGCTGATGCCGTGCTCGCGCGACCAGCGCTGCAGCTCCGACAGCGCGAACTGCGCGTCGGCCGCGGCCACCAGCGCGTCGTCGTGCGGCTCCACCTCGCGGAACTTGCCCGGATCGGATTCGTACTCGATCAGGAAAAGCCGCACCTCGCCGAAGAGATACTTCGCAACGCCGTCGCCGATGGGCCCGTCGCTGCCGTGCACGTGCAGCGATTCGTTCCAGGCGGGGCGGCGGCGCGCGTCGCCCACCGCCTCGGCCCCGATCTGCTTCGCGGCAGCATCAGCCACCGGCGCGCGGCTGCGATACGCGAGCGCCTGCGGATCGCCGTGCAGCGCGGGCGGCCGCGACGAGCAGGCGGAGAGGGCGAGCAGGAGGAGCAAGCGGCGCACGCGGAGGACTTATCACAGCGCGCCTGCCCACTTGAGCACCTCCATCTGAAGGCAGTTTGATCGGCCGCCCTAAAAGAGCCGGGCACCGAGGACTCGTCCCGGGACGAGTTGGACCAGGTTCGGTGCCTGTCGGGATTCAGAGCAGATGAAGCCGGAGCGATCTCGCGATGGTCGCGAGCCGTCGATCGAGCGTCCAGAGCGTCGCGCCGTCCGCGAGGGCTCCGGCAAGAAGTTGTACGTCGACCCAACCGACCCCTTTGCCGGCGAGGCTTCGTGCCTCGATGAAGGCGAGCACCTCTGCGTCGCCGAGGACGGTCCCTCGTGGCAGCAATCGAAGGTCACGGACGGTGTTAGTCCAACGCGCGCCCCGCTGCCCGAGCGCCAGTTCGCCCAGCACCCAGGGATGAAGGAGGACGTCGCCCGCTTCGAGTCGCGTCGAAAGCGCCGCGACGGCCGGTGCGCCGCGAAAGAAGTCGATCCAGACGGAGGTGTCGACCAGAATCAACTGCCCTCCGGCCTTCGCCGGTGGGGAACCTTGGCCTTGGGGAAGGCGCCGGCCAGGGCGGCGAGGCGCCGCCGGGCTGCCTGCTCGATGAGGGCCTGCAGGCCACGCTCGATGACCGCCGTCTTGCTCTTCTCGCCGGTGACGCGGCGGGCGTCTTCGAGAAGGCGCTCATCGATGTCGAGGGTCGTCCGCATGCAGATGAAG
>JAYWBT010000143.1:0-12183 GCA_043781235.1 Deltaproteobacteria bacterium | reverse complement strand
AAGCGCCCCCAGGCAAAGCGGGGTTGGGCGAGGAGATTGGCCCGGACGGCAGCTGCCGCGTCGCCCCCCGCCGTGGTTGGATCGCCTGCGCTCATTGCTGGGATGCTAAGGCAAATGTCGCGAGCGTGGAACTGAAACCTGACCGGGGCTCGAACCACCGGACTTCCCCGTTTCTGTCTCATGGCGCGTCGCCCTTCACCGGACGCATCTCGAGCACGTTGATCGACCAGGGAGAGAGCTGGAGGTCACGGCCCCGGCGTGCCTCATCGGTGAGGCTCTCGGGCTTGAGCCCTCCTTCACCGGAGTAGGAAAAGACGCGGGTGGTCCGCAGCGGACCGCAGCTTCCTCCTTGCACTTCGAGCTCGAGCGGCTTCTGCGGCTCGTGGTTCAGGGCGATCAGCACCAGCGTGCCGTCGGCCTTCTGGGTGGCGAAGATCGATGAAAGCCCCTTGTCGGTCGAATGGACGGCCACCGAGAGGTCGCCAACCCTGGCTCCTTTGCCGTCGTAATTGCGAAAGGCGCGAAAGGCCCAATAGGCCGCTGACCCGCGCGGCGGCAATGCCCAGTAGAAGGCGGCCTCGACGCCGTTGAGACCGAACTGGCCCAGCGCCTCGGCCAGGGCGAGCCCGCCGCTGATGTGGCGCTCGGCGCCGAGGTTGTACTCGCCGATCGAGATTCCCAGGCCCGGGTACTCCTGGTCGATCCAGGCGCGCAGGCGCGGGATCAGCTTCATCGGCTCGCCGATCCACGACTCGTCCCGGTAGGTCGGGTCCCAGAGAGCGCGGACGGAGCGGATGCGACGGGCGGAACCCTCGGGATCGATCCACCCATCCTCGTACAGGCCTACGCCGGCGGCCTGGGGATAGAAGTGGACGTCGACCACGTCGACGGTGCGGAGGCCGCTCTTCGCGTCGTGGGCGCGGAGCTGCGAGAGCCACCAAGGCACGAGCGGGCGCCCGCCATGCTTCAGTCGGTCGGTGGGGACGAAGCTCGAGCCTTCTGCCTTGTCGGTGGCGGAGTAGAAGAGCGCCGTCCAGCCCCAGGCCACCAGGCCGGCGATGCGCGCTTCGGGGTCGGCGAGGCGCACCGCGGTGCCGTACGCAATCGTGCGCTCAACCAGCTCCTCGGCGGAGAGACGCTCCGGGTGCACGTCGCGGTGGGTGAGGTGCCAGAGCGTCGGCTCGTTGTCGAGGTAGTAGAGTCGCGCGCTCCGCGGCGGCGGATCCTTGGCGCGGATGGCGCGCACCCACTCGGCGATGAACGACGGCGGCGCGGGGCTGCTGCTGGCAGAAGGGGAGCCCGAGGGAAGGAGCGAGCCGTCCCCCGCGACCCCGTCGCCGCAGCGGTTGGTATCGGGATCGAACCGCTTCTGGTCCGAGTACAGCGCCGCCGGGAAGCCGCACGCGACCGTGTCCTTGGCTACCCAGCCGAGCATCGGCAGTGTGAAGGCGGTGGTCCGCCCCTGCGCGCGATCCTGGGCGAGAAAGATGTCCCAGGGCGGGTTGTCCTTGCCCATGGCCACGTTGCGAAAGAACCAGTCCTTGCCGGTGTTCCAGGCGTTGCCGAGCTTCCAGTTGTACCGGCTCGCCGGGTTGCCGCCCCAGCGGCGGGCGGAGGCCCCGAGCTCGGCCGCCGTCTCTACGTCGCCGAAGGACACGCCATAGATCAGCGGGCTGATGGGCTGTGTCTTTCCGCAGTCGAGCGTCACCCTGGCCTTGCGCGGGGGGGTTCGCAGGATCTCGCGTTCGCGCTCGGTCAGGGGCGCCGCACCGGTGAAGGCGATGGTTTCAATCTCCACCGGCTCCGGCCCGACCGACCGGGCTGCGCGAAGCACCAGCCGGTCGAAGGGGAACTCAAGCGGATCGACCGCGCTCATGGGGATCCAGAACGAGGTCCATCCGTCCGGGTCGACCGTGCGCGCCTCAGCGCCTGGATGGACGCGGGGGAACGCGGGGCGGGTGCGCGAGTCGAGGTACACCTCGAGAAAATCGCCGAAGGAAGCGGGTGCGCGGTACCGGATGAGCAGGCCGCCGAAGTCGGGCTTGAGCTGCGCGGAGGAGAATATCCAGCCGGCGTATCCCGAGAAGTCCACCCTCGCCGGCCGGCCCGGCGACAGGCTGTGCTGGGCCCAGCCGAGGTCGGTCCAGCCCTGCTCCAGAGCGCCTTGGCTCAGCACCTTTCGCACCAGTTCCTGTGGAGACTGCGGCCGCCCCACGGGATGCGCTTTAGCATCGGGGGAGGGCCGGGCCCGCCCGGCTCCGCCCAGAGCGGGCGCGAAAGCCATCGCGCAAGCAAGTCCGATTCCCGCGGTGGGGAAACGCAGAGGCCTCATCGGCTGGTGGCCTTGCCTGCCGAAACAGCCTGCTCCGATGACCCGCCCGTCAGCACCTGTCCTCCTCGCCTCGGCCAGGGCCAGGCCCCGGTCGAGAGGGCGAGCTTTCCCGCCAGCATGGCGGCGGGCGCGAGGAGGAGCGGCGAAATCCACAGGCTGACGCCGATGTCTCCGTAGGCCTGGTCGATGTAGAGGAAGACGATGACGATGCACATCAGGGCGCCGGTGCGATCCTCCGGCCGCGAGCCCACGCGATAGGAGCGCGCCGCGAGAAAGACGGTCGCAACCAGCAAGGCCCAGATGGAGGCCACTCCGAACGCGCCGGTGAAAGCGAAGAGCGCCAGCACGCTGTTGTGCGGGATGTATCGATACTGCGCATAGAGTTCCGAGACGTCGTCGAGCTTGTCGTACTCGACGTATTCGTGTCCGAAGCCGACACCCATCCACGGGTGTTCGAAGATGTTGAGCACCAGGTTCGTGTTCTCCTTGTCGCGCCAAAGGCTGGAAGCGTCGGTCTCCGAGTCGACCACCGACCGCACGGTGGCGACCGGTGCAAACAGGCCGCCGCCTCCGGCATTCCATCCCACCGCGAGGTAGACGCAGGCGAGCGGCACGAAGACGAGAGCAGCGCGGGCGGACCGCCGCTTCCAGTGCGTCCAGGGACTCACCAGCGCGACGATGAGAAGCGCGCCAGCCAGCATGACCCAGGCCAGCCGCCGGGTGTTGCAGACCATTCCCGCGACGATGATGGCGACCGCCGGAAGGGTCAGCCAGTGGCGCCCAAGCCCGGCGACTCGCTCGTTTCGCAGAATCAGGAGCAGCATCAGCGCGGCGACGAAGAGGGCCGAGTCTGCATGCGTGGTGGCGTAGCCCAGCGGACCGCCATCCGGTGCGAGCACGGTGTACCGGACGTACACCGCGAGGACGGCGCGGTAGACCCCTGCCGCCACCAGGGCCAGCCCCAGCATCCGCATGTCCCGGCCCCCGCGGAACCCGGCGTGCAAGAGCACCATGAGCAAGGGTCCGTAGAGCGGCTTCTGAAGCTGCCAGAGCGAATTGCTGAAATCGCCTCCGTGCGAGAGGCCCCAGGCCCAGAACAGCAGGATGCTGCAGGTCGTGATCAGGGCCCCGAGCAGCAGGGGCCGGGGCAGCGGTACGAAGCCCGCGCCGTCGATCGTCGAGCCCCGAGCCCGGCGGGCAACGTGCACGATCAGCAGGTAGCCCATCAGGATGTCGAAGCCGCTGAACTTGAGCGCCGCGACGTGGGTCACAAGATTCAGGTTGCCGAGAAGCGCGGTCCCGGCGAGCTGCCACGGCGTGCTGAAGAGATACCCGGCGAAGCGTTCGTAGGGCGCCTCGAGCGTGAGTCCCAGAAACAGCAGCGTCAGAAGGGACCAGCGCAGGGGAACGAACCACGCCAGCACGAGGACACCCACGCCCAGCATCGCCGCCATCATGGCCGCGAAGTTGCCGTCGGTCAGGATGTTCAGCGCCAGCCCGAGCGCGCCGAGAATGCCGACCAGCAGCAGGCTGCCCACGTCCGTTGAACTCTCTGCGCTGGAAGACGCCGCCGCCGCCCCGTTCACGGCGAGTGCACCTCGCCAATGACGGCCAGGCCGAGCTGCCGCTCCACCTGCCAGCGCTCGAGGACGAGCCCGGAGCGGAGGTCGCGCAGCAGGGCGGCAAGAATTCCCAGGAGCAGGCCCATGGCCACGCCCGCCGCCAGCACGAACTTCTTGTTGGGCTTGCTCGGCGCCCTCGGCAGCGTTTCGGGTCGCAGCACTCCGTACCGGTAGTGGAAGGCCGCCCGCTGCGCCTCCAGTTCGGTCTTCACCTGGTCGATCTTTTCCGCCAGGCTCGAGTAGCGGCCGAGCTCGTACTTCAAGTCCGTCTTGGCCTGCTCCACGTCTGGCGATTCGACCTCGTCGCCCATGGAGCGGCCGATCCGCAGCGCCTCGACCGTGAGCCGCCCCGGGGAGTCTCCCTCGTTGGTTTCGAAGGCGGGGCCACCCCGGCGCTCGTACTGGTCCTCCAGCTCGCGAAACTCCTGGCGCAGGAGCGAGAGCTGCGGGTTCTCCTCGCGCTCCTGCTGCTGCAGCGTCTGCTGCAGATCGATGACCGCGGGGTGGAACTCGGAGAAGGTCTGCTTCAGCTCGGCCAGCTTGGAGGCGAGGTCGGCGATCCGCCGGCGGCGGAAGTCCTCCATCTCGAAGATGACCTGCTGCTTGGATCGAATCTGTGCACTCAGGCGCTGGAGGTCGGCGTCGACGGGGCGGCGCGCGACCGCTCCTGGCTCGGCCATCGGCTTGGGCTTGCGCGCAGCGCTCTTGAGCGGCCCGCGCAGGAGTTGCACGCGCTCCAGCGCCGCGTGCACCTTTTCGCGCGCGTCGAGGGAGCGCCCTTGCAGGAGCCCGATCGCTTCTGAGATGGCGGACACTTCCTTGTATTGGCGCGCCTCGAGGAAGTTCTCGTGCGCCGCCTGGATCAGCCGGTAGGCCGTCCTGGCGTCCGGCCAGTCGATCCCGATGGTGACCGTATCCTCGGTGGTCTGCACCGCCAGCTTCTGCTCCAGCGTGCCGATCATCTGATCTTCCTTGACGTCGTCGGCCAGCGTTCCCTGGACCAACTTCAGAAGCGAGTCCTTGAGGCGCAGGAGCGGCGCGCGCGTCTGCTCGAAGGCGTGGATCAGGTCGGTCTTGCGGACCAGCGCAACGAGGTTGTCGTGCCCCAGGATCAGATCGCCTGCCGCGCGGCTCGGGAGCTCCCAGTCCCAGGCGCGACTGATGCCGGTGAGCGTGTTGATCACGAGGTTGCGCTGCGCCTGGATCTTCACCTCGCAGTGATACGTCTTGGGCAGAACTGCAAGCGCCAGCACCGTGGCTGCAACCGTGAAACTGAAGACTGCCAGGACCGTCAGCCAGCGCCGTCGCGCCGAGCGGAGGACGAAGCCCAGGTAGTCGCGCAGCTTGGCGTAATCGAAGAGGTCGGCATCGGCGCCGTCGAGTTCCTGCGGCGACGTGGGCGGCCAATCGGGACGCGAGGGGGAACCGCGCGCGTTCGGCGTCGGATCGCCTCCGCGCGCTGGCTGCAGCGAAGATGACATGGGGGGCCTGACGGTCATCATAGCCTGAAGTACGCATACTTCAAGGCAACGACGTACGCGATGCAGAAGGCGAGAAAGAAGAAGAGCGCTCGTTTGAACCCGCGCCGGGGGCTCGAATCGCGCGCCGCCAGCGCCGGAACGACGATGACCGCGAAGAGGACGGAGAGCAGGAGCAGCTTCTGCATCAGAAAGCCTCTTGCAGGCTGCTGGAGACGCCGGCGAAGGCGCTCCACTGCAGCGAGCTCTGCGAGAGCGACGGCACCGCGGGAGCACTGGCAACGGTGAGGACCTTCGCCTCGCGGAGGCCGACGCTGAAGGCCGCGCGCCTGCTGAAGCGGAAGCCAGCCGAAGCTTCGGCGACCGCGCCCCACTGGCCCGCGAAGGGTCCGCTGACCGCGCGAGCGCCCGAGACGCCGCCTGCGAGTGAGAGCCAGGAGAGGGGCGCGTACGCCAGGGCGCCGGACGCGTTGGCCTGGAAGTAACCGGCGCCGGTGAGCGGATCGACGAGCGGCTGGGTCGCGGCGCTCAAGGAGAGCGAGAGTGCCTGGGCGCGCAGCGGGACCGTGTGCGCCAGCGAGACAGAGACGGTGGGCAAGGCGCTGGTCTGGTTCAGCCGACTGCCGGAGTTGCGGGTCGCAGCGGCGCCGACGCCGACCGTGCCCGACGAGGTTGGCGAAAACCTGCGCGCCCAGGTGACCTGTCCGCCGATGGTCACGGCGCGTTCCTCGGAGGTGGCGCCCGGGGTGCCGGTTGTCGTGACCGAGGAAGAGATCGAGCCGGACAAGGCATCGAGCGGGTCTGCCTGCCACCGTCCGCTGGTTGCCAGCGTGGCCGAGCGCTGTCTCGGCAGCAGCGCCTCTGCCTCGGCGCCCACCCCACCGGTCGTCGCGATTCCCGCGCTCGCTCCGGCCTGCAGAAGCGAGGAGAAAATGTACCCCGCGCCCAGCTGCGCGCTGGCGGAGCCGACCGAGACGAAGCGCGTCCCGGGAAGCCGGTTGATGGGCGGTGGCGACGCCGTTCCCGGTGCCCCCACCGGCGACTGGGCGAGCGGCGAGAAATCCTCTTGTCCTACGGTGCCGCCCGCGCCGCCGGTGAGCGTGAGCCGCCCCGACCTGCCCGAGGCGCTCAACTGCAGCGCGTTGAAGAGGCCTGTCGCGGCACCCGACTGATCGGTGAAGCGAAGAGTCGGTGAGTAGGTCCCGCTGATGAGGACCCGCTCGACGGTGGAGCTCAAGTTGGCCGACCCGGACAGCGTGCCGCTTCGCACCACCGCGTTGGTCGCGGGATCGGAGTTCGCGCTCCCGTCGGCATGCGCGGCGAGCGTCAGGTTGATCGGAGCGGCGAACAACACTGCGGCGAGGCACGCCTCCATGGCTTATTCGACGACCACGGTGTCGCCGGGCTGCATCTCGAAGTGCGCGCCCGGGCCGTCGCCGCGCAGCAAGGGTTCCCAGCTGAAGCGGATGCGCGCGGCGGAGGGGCTGGTCCGCACCACGAAGATGCGGTCGCGGTGCGCGAAGTCGTTGAGGCCGCCCGCGAGGAGCAGGATCTGGAGAAGCGTCGCGCTGCGCTCGGTGCTCATGATTCCGGGCCGCGCCACCTCGCCCGCCACCGGCACCGCCAGCGGGCGCACCTCTTCGACCGAGATGGTCACCGCGGGCACCTTGACGAAGTCCTTGTAGCGAGTCTCGAGTTGCTGCCCCAGCGCGGTGGGCGTGTAGCCCGCGGCCTCGACGTCGTTCAAGAGCGGCAGCGAGACGTACCCGTCGTCGCGGACCTTGGCGCGGGTGTTGAACTGATCCTGCCCGAACAAGCGCATCTGGAGGGTGTCGCCCGGGCCGATGACGAACCCCTTCTGCGGGGGGCCTGGCTGGCTGTAGTCCTGGACCCAGACGTACTTGCCCAGATTGGCGCAGCCGACCAGCGCGGCGGCCCCGAGCGCCATCGTCCACCGAGGTGTGCGTCTCATCGTAGTCTTCCTTCTCACGGGTTTGCAGCCGCAGGCAACCCGTCGCTTCGCTTCGGTGGGCGATGGCCGCGTGATATCGCTCGACCGGACGATGGATACTCCACCGCAAGGCTCCGACAACGCCCGGCTGGTGGCCCGCAACACGCTCGCACTGATCCTCTCCCAGTTCGTCACCGCCCCGCTCTCCCTGCTGGTGAACGCGGTGATGGGCCGGTACCTCGGCCCCGAGGACTTCGGCCTGCTGTACCTGCTCTTCACCACGACCGCTTTCGTCTTCATGGTCGTGGAGTGGGGCCAGCAGGCGACCTTGACCAGCATGGTGGCGCGCACGCCCGAACGGACGGGCGTTCTGCTCGGGTCAGCGCTCGTCTTCCGGCTCCCGCTGGGTTTGGCGGCCTACGGAATCTCCGCTACCAGCCTGCTGCTCCTCGGTCATCCTGCCTCGGTTCAATGGCCGTATCTCATGGCTTTCGTGCAGAGCGACCTGGCCAGCCTCGCTGGGGCCTTCTTCGCCGTCCTCCGCGGCCAGGAGCGCATCTCGCTCGTCGTCCGGGTCACCGTTGCCACTGCACTCCTGGGAGCCGCGGCCCAGGTGGGGGCGTTGCTGCTCGGCTGCCGGCTGACGGGCTTCCTCTGGGTGAACATCGCCATTGCGGCCTTCTCGCTGGGCATCTCGATCGTTCTCCAGCGCAAGGTCACGACCAGCGTGCTGAAGCCCGAATGGCAAGCCACGAAAGTCCTCGCCCGGACCGGCACCACCTTCATGCTGCTCGGCGCGATGCTGGCCCTGCAGCCTTACGTCGACGCGATCATCCTGGCGCGCCTCGCCCCCGCTCAGGTGGTCGGATGGTACGCGGCGGCGCTGAAGATTCAGAACGTCGTCATCTTTCCCTCGACGACGCTGGCCACAGCACTCTACCCGACGCTCTCCCGGCTCCATGCCGAGTCGGAGCAGGCGTGGGCAAACCTGGCGCGCTCGGCGCTGGAGGCGGTCGCCATCTTCGCCGTTCCTGCCTCGGTGGGATGCCTGCTCTTCGCAGACGTCGGCATCTCGCTCTTCAGCCGGACCACCTTCGGGCCGGCCGCCGACAACCTGCGGATGCTCTCGCCCTTCGTCTTCCTCGTCTACTTCAACATCGTGCTGGGCACTGCGCTGATGGCGGCGGGCAAGCAGGTTCGCTGGGCCTGGGCGCAATCGGCCTGCGTCGTCATCAGCCTCGTCGCCGATCCGCTGCTGGTGCCCCTCTTCCAGCAGCGCTTCGGCAACGGCGGCCTGGGGATCGGCGTCGCTACCGTGATCAGCGAACTGATGATGGCAGCGTCGGCCCTGCTGCTGGCGCCGCGCGGACTGATCGGCGGCTCGTTGATCAGGACGCTCCTGCGCACCCTGATCGCGGGCGGAGCCATGTGCGCGGCGGCGCTGGTCACGCGCGGCCTGTGGTGGCCGTTTTCGATCGGCGCGGCGCTGGGCACCTACGCCGCGGCGCTCTTCGCGATCGGCGGCGTGGGCGTCGAGCAGCGGCGGCTGTTCGCCACGGTGGTGGCGAGCAGGCTTCGCCGGAAGAGCTAGCCCTTCCCTTCAATCGCCGCGGTCCGTCCGGACCCACGCGTCGGTCTTGCGAAAAGGCTGCCGCAGGACGAGCACGAGCTTCCAGACCACGAAGGCTGGAGCGCAGCACAGGTCGACCAGTCCGCGGACGCCCGTCCCCGAGAGCTGCCAGCCGCGCAAGACGTACGCCACCAGCGACAGGGCGCAGATCGACCAGGCGATCAGGGAGGCGCCGGCGATGCCCTCGCGCCACGCCAGCGCGCAAGAGGAGGAGAGGCCCAGCGCCACTCCCAGCGCCAGCACGGACAGCGGCGGGACCAGGAGATCCATTGCCAGGTCGGCCAGCATGGGGTCGCGCGCGACCAGGGCGCGACCGATCAGGCGGGCTGCATGCTTGCGCGCCAGCTGGTAGCGGCCGCCCTCCCAGCGCTGGCGCTGCGACCGCGAGGCCTTTTCGCCGGGGACCATCTCGCCGTAGACGTGCGCTTCGCCCGCGTAGGCGACGCGGTGTCCTGCCTCGCCCAGGCGGATGCCGTACTCCACGTCCTCGACCAGCGAAAATGCCTGGTGCGGAACCTCGGCGAGCACCGCGCGCGTGAAGCACATGCCGTTACCGCGCAAGCCGCAGGAGACCGAGAGCCGCTCCCGCGCCAGCGAGCGGAGCTCGTGGAAGGTGGCGAAGGCGATGGCCATGAGCCGCGTGCGCCAGGAAGCGGCGCGGTTCCGGACGGCGTAGTCGGCCTGCACGGCTCGCGCTCCGGCCTGCAGGCGGGCGGCGAAGGCGAGGAGCAGGTTCGGCGAAACGACGGTATCCGCGTCGATCACCACCAACGCATCGGCCGATCCCGCGAGGCAGCGCGCGAAGGCGAACTCGAGCGCATAGCCCTTCCCGCGCCGCGCCGGATCGTCGCGCTCCAGCACGCTGGCGCCGGCCTGCCGGGCGCGCGCAGCCGTCTGGTCGCTGCAGTTGTCAGCGACCACCAGCACCCGGAAGATCTCGCGCGGATAGTCGATGGCGAGCAAGCTCCGCACCGTCTCGCCAATGCCGGCCTCCTCGTCGTGCGCCGGGACGACGATGTCGAAGCGCAACCCGGCCGCGCCAGGCGCAGGAGGTCGCGGGCGGCGGGAGAGCAGCGTCAGCGCCAGGAGATAGACGGCCGGGACCAGCGCCGGCGCGGCGGCGAGAGCGAGCAGGAGATCGAGTGAAAACATGCGTCCGCCACTCTATACGGATTACCTTGTGTCGGACGCCCTGCCGATCTACTGGTGTGCGCTCCCTGCGCCGAGGATGACCGCCCGTGGTTCGCTCGCGCCGACTGCTCTTCGTCACCCCCTATCTTCCCAGCCCGCCCGGATTCGGCGGGCAGCGGCGCATGCACGGGCTCTTCAGCGGGCTGGCACGCTCGCACGCCGTCTCGGTGCTCTCGCTGGTCAACCCGGACAATCCGCGGGAGGCCTCGCCGGAGGCGACGCGACGCTATTGCGAGACGGTCGTCACCGTGCCGAACCCGGCCTTTGCTCTCTCCAGCATCGGCAAACGGATGTTGCAGTTGCGATCGCTCGCCTCGTGGAGGAGCTTCGAGTGGCAATCGCACGTGGTGCCTGCTCTGCTGCGGGAGCTTCGGGCGCTGCTGGCCCGGGAGCGCTACGACGTCGTCACCTTCGAGTTCTCGCAGATGGCGCCTTACCGGCGCTGGCTGCCCCAGGAGGGAGCGCGACCCGTCTTCGTCCTCGACGAGCACAACATCGAGTACCAGATCCTCCAGCGCACGGCGGCATCGGAGAGCGGCCGTTCGCGGCGGCTCTACAACAGCATGAACCTCACCAAGCTGCGCCGCGAGGAGCGGCAGGCCTGGCGCTCCTTCGACGGCTGCACCGTCACTTCCGCGCACGATGAAAAGCTGCTGCTGCGCGACGTTCCTCTGGCCGCGACCACGGTGATTCCCAACGCCGTCGATCTGGACTTCTTCCGGCCGCGGGCGGAAGCCCCGGTGCCGAACACCATCCTCTTCTTCGGCGCTCACAACTATTTTCCCAATGCCGACGGCCTCCGGTACTTCCTCTCCGAGTGCATGCCACTGTTGAAGCAAACCGTGCCCGCGGTGAAGCTGCGCGTGGTTGGCTATACGCCGGCAGGCTTCCAGTCGTTCGCCAGCGAGAGCGTCCAGATGGTCGGGTTCGTGGACGACGTCCGCGTCGAGCTTGCGGCTGCGGCCGCGGTGATTGTGCCGCTGCGGGTCGGAGGTGGCACCCGCCTGAAGATCCTGGAAGCGATGGCGATGGGAAAGCCGGTCGTCTCGACCCGGGTCGGCGCCGAGGGCTTGGAGGTCGTCCCAGACCGCGATCTGCTCATCGCCGACGAGCCCGCCGCATTCGCCGGAGCGATCGCGCGGGTGCTCTCGGACGCCGCCCTCGCCCGCTCGCTGGGAGCCGCCGGCCGCCTCCTCGTCGAGAAGAGCTACGGCTGGGAGGGAGCAGTCGAGCGGCTCGAACGGTTCCATGATCGACTGATCGATGCTCGGACCTCCGGCTTGACGGACCACCAGCTCCGGGCCTTATCCTCGCCGCCGTGAGCGAGTCGGGGAGCGCCTCCGCGCAGCAGGGAACGCACCTGCTCGCTCGCTTCCGGCGGGTCACCACCTCCGGCAGTTTCATCGGCGAGATCGACGGCCTTCGCTTCGTGGCCATCTTTGTCGTCGTCCTCTTCCACCTCGCCGTGGGCCTGTCGATCAAGGCTCCGGAAAGCTATGCGCGCCCAGCCCATGGATGGCTCGCCGCCGTCGCCTGGAACGGCTTCCGCGGCGTCGAGTTGTTCTTCGTCATCAGCGGATTCATCCTCGCGCTGCCCTTCGCCGCCCACTTCCTCTCGGGCGGGCCGCGCGTGGGCCTCAAGCAGTACTTCCTGCGGCGAGTCACGCGGCTGGAGCCGCCCTACGTCCTCTGCATGCTCCTGCTCTTCGCGCTGCAGGTGGGCGTCCGGGGCCGCAGCGGCCGCGCGCTCTGGCCTCACCTCGCTGCCAGCCTTGGCTATCTGCACAATCTGGTCTACGCGAGCGAGAGCCCGATCAACAACGTGGCCTGGTCGCTCGAGGTGGAGATCCAGTTCTATCTGCTCGCACCCCTGCTCGCCGTGCTCTTCGCCATCCGCGGCAAGCTGCTGCGCCGCGCCACGCTGGTCGCACTCTGCGCCGCCTCCACGGCCTTCGCCTGGCAGTTCTTGCACCCGGGAC
>JAYWBT010000142.1:0-32015 GCA_043781235.1 Deltaproteobacteria bacterium | reverse complement strand
TCACTTAAAATTTCTTGCCCAGCGCTAGCGCGTGATCTTGCGGCTGCCGCGCGTGGGCGTGTGGATCGGCGCCTGCTCGACGGGCTCCGGGAGCGGCTCGCGGGTGCCGCCGTTGGCGAATCCGAGCGGCTCGCCGGGGCGGTTCCACTCGCCCGTTCTTCCGCCGCTCTTGTGGACCACGCGCAACGAGATCAGCTCCATCTCGCGATCGTAGCGCTTGACCATGTCGTAGACGGTGAGCGCGGCAGCGGTGCAGGCGGTGAGCGCCTCCATCTCGACGCCGGTGCGATCGATCGCGTGCACGCGCGCTTCGATGCGCACCACGCCCGCGACCTCGTCGGCCGCGACCTCCACGTCGGCGCCCGCGAGCAGCACCGGATGGCAGAGGGGCAGCAAGTCGGGCGTGCGCTTCGCCGCCATGATGCCGGCAAGCCGTGCGGCGGCTAGCGCGTCGCCCTTCTCCAGCCGGCCCTCGTTGAGCAGCTTGAGCGATTCCTTCGAGCAGCGCAGCTCGGCGCGGGCGACCGCCACCCGCGACGTCCGCTCCTTGTCGGCGACGTCGATCATCTTCATGGATTGGTCCTTACAGCCCGCGATCGCGGAGCTGCTCGTCGTCCTCGCCGTTGAGATGCCCGACCTCGTGCATCAGCGTATCCCGGACCTCGCGGCGAAGCTCTTCGTCGTTGTGGGCGGCGCGCGCAAGGTTGCGCCGGTAGAGCAGGATGGCAGGCTTGGCGTCTTCGGGGGAGCCCTCGGGCTGCGGGCGGAAGAGGCCCAGGATCCCGGGCGAGAGCGGCGGATCGGTCGCGACCAGATCGCCGACCTCGGGCAGATCCTCGACCTGGAACTGGCTGCGGGCGAGGCCCTGCCGGATGTCGGGCGGCAGCTTCGCGATCTCCTCTTGCACGACCTTGCCGAAGAAGGAGCTGGAGGCCTGCGCGCTGGGCTTGAAGGCGTCGGGGTCGAGCGTCTGGGCGCGGGCGAAGTGCGCGGCGGCAGCGACGTCATCCTCGGAGCGCTCGGCGATCAGGCCCAGGTAGTGCTCGGCCCAGGCGTCAGGCTCCTCCGCAGCGAGGCGCGACAGCTCGCCCCGCGCCTGGTCGAAGTGGCACAACTCGAAGAGCGCGACGCCCTTCTCGCGGCGGGCCTCGCGGTCGCGCGGATCCAGCTCGACCGAGCGGGTGGAGGCTGCGAGCGCCTCGGCAGGACGGCCGAGATCGTCGAGCGCCATGGCCTGCAGCAGGAAGAGCTCCTTCTGCAGCGCGTGGTCCTTGCTCTTGAGCGCGCGGGGCAGGGCGCGGTGGACGTACGCGAGCGCGAGCTCGAGGTCGTCGCGGCTTCCGAGCCTGCGCACGTGCAGGTCGGCCACCGAGCGGAGGACCTCGGGGTCGTCCGGGTCGAGCGCGAGAGCGCGCGCGTAGGCGGTTCGCGCCTCTTCGATGTGGCCGAGCTCGGCCAGCGCCGCGCCGCGGAAGTGGTGGGCGGCGACGCTCTGACCGTCGACGCGCGAGGCTTCGCGCGCGCACTCCAGCGCGTCCTCGTACCGGCCCTTCTCGAAGTTGCGGCCGGCCTGGTCGAGCAGGTCGGGGAGGGCGGGGTCGTGGCCGTTCGAGGTCTCGAGACAGGGCGCGGCGGGAGGGGCCGGTTCGTGCTTTGCGTCGCCGCGCAGGGCGTCGCTTCCGTCGAGCGGTTTGGCCGTCATCGCCGCGGTCACCGACGGCCCCGGCGTCACCACTGACGACTTCGCCAGCGAGAGCGCCGGCTGGGTCGGCGCGGCCGCGTTGCGCTTTTTGCACGACGTGACGGTGACCGCCGCGGAGGCGGCGAGGAGAATCAGCGGAAGGTTGCGGAGCGTGTTGGTCATCGCTGCCATGCCATGCTCAACAGGCGGAGGCGGGCCCCGCCTTCCCGGGAAGCAGCCGAACGGGCGAAACCTACACGGTAGCACAACGAGGAGCGTGGCAGCTTGCCCACGCTCCCCAGTGTGACTGCTTTTCGGCTGAGCGCCAGTTTGCCTGCTGGCTCGCGTACGCCCGCTGACTAGGCCAGCGCGCGGCGGCGGCGGCGCGACGAGCGCAGCGCGGCCGCGATGCCGGCAATCGCGACCAGGAGGCCGCCGTTGCTGGTCGAGCCGCAGCCGCCGTGCGGGACGATGCCGTTGGACTGGACCGGAATGGCGCCGGTCGGATCGGGAGTGGTCCCGCCGTCGGCCGTGACGGTGCCGCCGTCGGCGGTGCCGCCCGAGCCGGTGCCGGCGTCCGCCGAGCCACTGCCTGAGCCGGCGTCCGCCGAGCCGGTGCCGCCATCCGTCCCGCCGCCGGAGGACGCCGCGCCGGTCCACGAGGCTGTGCCGCTCGCGAAAGAGACCGGCACAGCCTGGCCGTTGACCGTGGCCGCGGTGGCGAGCGGCGAGAAGGCCTGGAAGTCGGCGATGCCGTCGCCGGTCACGACCAGCGTGGTGCCCTGCAGGTCGGCCTCGATGGATCGCGCGCTCTGCGTGGCGAGCAGGATGCGGGCGCCGCTCTGATCGGCGATCGAGCCTTGGCCGAAGAGCGCGGCCCGGATGGGCGCGCCGCTAGCGCTGCGGACAGCGACGCCGGCGAGGCCCTGCAGCACCAGATCGCCAGCGCCCTTCGCGGCGGCGCCGAGGCGATTGAAGATCCAGCGCTCCTCGAGCGCGCTGCCCGGGGCGACCACGGCGCCCGCGCCTTCATCGCCCGCGGCGAGCGGATCGATGCGGGGCCGCGAGGCCCACGAAGCGGTCGCGACCGGCACCAGCGCGGTGAGGAACTGCACCTGTGCCGCCTGGGACGTCGGTCGCACCTGGACGTAAGCGGTCTGGTTCGAGGGATCGAAGAGGTTCATCAGGCTCGCGGTCTGCGTCCCGGTGTTTGCGCTCCAGGAGGCCGGCGCCACGACGCGCACGCCGAGCGACTGTCCGCCGTTGTCGAGCCCCTGCACCCAGCCCGTGCTGGTGTCCACGTTCGCGCCCTGCTGGAAGTGGCAGATCCAGTCGAAGTTGTGCGCCGCAGCGGCGGCGATGTCGTCGCGCACGAGCACGTAGCGGTGGCGAGCGAGCAGGACCATGCGGTCCCAGCGGGTGATGCCCACCGAGGCGTCGAACAGCGTGGCGCCGCGGCCCCCAGCCAGCGAGTAGTCGGCGGTGCCGGTGGTCGGGGTCAGCTCCTGCGCGTCGCGGTTGAAGAACCAGGGCAGGCCCGAGTTGTCGTCATTGGCGCGGATTTCGCCGAGCCCGCCGTTGCCGTCCACCAGCAGCCCGTTGTGGTAGCTCGTCTGGTTGGCCAGGTACTGCCACTGGCCGGCGCTGGTGTTGCCCGCGTCGTAGCCGGCGGCTTCCGGTGCGAGCCAGACGCCCTTGCCGAAGATCCAGAAGGACATGTCGTCGTTGTGGTCGTGGCCCCACGAGAGCAGGCCGCCGGGCGCGCCGCCCTTGCTCATGCGGGCGAAGTTCGAGCGGCCGCCGTAGGGACCGGCCTTGAAGCCCACCTGCAGGTCGCCCGGATCGAACGAGCTGTGCAGCGTGGAGGCGCCGAGATCGGTGAACTCCGCGTCGAGTGGCTGCGCGTGCATGTCCGCCGCCTTGACGGTCGGGTCGAAGTAGAGGAACTCGAAGACCTCGTAGAAGAGGTCGAAGACGTAGTGCGTGCGGCCCGAGGCCACCCAGCGCTGCGCGGCGGTCTCGGCGAGGCCGTCCTTGAACTTGCCGGCGCCGAAGCGAAGGATCTCCACCACCGACTGGTCGGGCCAGCCGCTGAAGTCGCCGTGGACGATCAGCGTCTGCTTGCTGGCGTCGGGGAGCTGGACGTTCGCAAACATGCGGCCGAAGCCTTTGAGGATGCCGATGTTGGTGTAGTCCGCGCCGGTGCGGGCGAGCGCGCTCCAGAAGGGCAGCGAGATGCCGATCCCGTAGACCTCGTAGCCGAAGCCCTCGTGCCAGGTGCCGTCGGAGATGGTGTTCAGCGCCGACGAGACCTTCTGGAGGTTGCCCTCGGCGAGAGAGAGCCAGCCCGCGGATCGCGCGTCCTCGCCCTGCAGCGCGAGCGCGGCGAGGCCGAGGCCCGCGGTGTCGATCCAGTTGTGGTTCTGCATGTACTGAGTGAGGTACCAGGCGTTGGGCAGGCCCTGCGCCATCCGGTCCGCCTCGGTCCCGAGCCGCGCTGCGACCTGCGCGCGCTCGTCGGCCGAGAGGTAGTCGTAGACCCAGTCGTAGGCGCAGGCGACGCCGAGCAGGAAGTGGCCGGTGTTGAGGTCGGGCTCACCCAGCGACTGGATCTCGCCGAAGCCCCAGTCGCTCCAGCTCAGGTAGGTCATCAGCGACACGCGCGCCTTCTCCGCGTAGCGGGTGTCGCCCGTCATCTGGTACGCGAACGCCCAGACCGCGACCGCCTGTCCGAAGAAGCGCGGGTCGTCGTAGACCGACGGCACGGGAGCCGGATCGCCGAGGTGGCTCCCAAGTACGGAGACGATGTGCTGCGCGATTTCCTGGTGCGTCGTTTGCGCTGAGGTGCGGAGCGCAGCGGTGTCGTTCGCATTGAAGAACAGGTGCGGATGAGCAGAGCCGACGAGCAGCGTAGCGATGAGCGCGAGCAATAGAGCTCCTTCAGGGCGTAAAGGCCCTTGGTTGTTCGTCCGTCCAGTTGTCTTGGCGCTTCCCCCACAACAGGGGCGGGGCCCGACTGCTTCCCCGGCAGGCAAACAACGCCCGGGTTGGTAGATTAGTAAGTCAGTTCGAGGCTTTGAAACAATGTAAGAAAGGCCCTACTTACCCCTGCCCCAGGAAGGCGAGCGGTCCCTCGTAGAGCGCGCGATGCGACAGCTCGAGAGAGAGGCCCGCCTTGCGCAGGGCCTCCGCAGCGCGCGGGAGGGCGAGTAGATCGCTGGCGCCCTCGCCGATGTCGCTCGTCAGCACGATGCGCTCGGCGCCGTGCTTCGAGAGGAGGGTGCTGGCTTCGGCGGTGCCGAGCGCGCCGGGCTGCATGGTGAGTCCGGTCCAGTGGCCGTAGGCATGGACGAGGGCGAAGGTCTCGTCGTTGACGTGATCGACCAGCACCCGATCGGGCGGCAGGCGCGATTCGCGCACGATGGCGAGCAGCCGTTTGGTGCGCGCCAGCTTCTCCTTCGCCGGCGTATGGAGGATGACCGGTCGGCCTAGCGTGCTCGCGAGCTGCAGCTGGCGCGCAAGGATCTCCTCCTCCCGCTCGCCGCCCTGGTGCAGCCCAAGCTCGCCGAGCGCCACCACCCGCGGGTCGTCGAAGTAGTGCGGTAGCCGGTTGAGAAGCTCGTCGACTCCATGCCAAGGGATGCGCGAGGGATGGACGGCGAGCGCGACGAGTGGCCGAATGCCCGCAGCCTTGAGCCGCTGGGTCTGCACCGTGACCAGTTCGTCCCAATGCTTCCGCAGATCGACGGCGTCATTGGAACAGGTGACCGCCGCCTTCAGCCCGAAGAGCGCAAGCGTTCGCAGGTCCGGATCGGCGATGCCCTCCGCGTGGAGATGAAGGTCCACGAACGGCGGGGGGTCCATTTCGAGACGCTACCATGCGGCACGACGCTCGCATGGCCGCTTGACGATGGCAGGATCGGTAACTACCAACACCGGACGGCGTGCTGGCCGCCGTTGCTCGAAAGGTTTGGAAATGGATAAGCCGAAGAGCCCCATCGCCGCGGTGATCCTCTGCGCAGGCAAGGGCACGCGGATGAAGTCGGATCGGGCGAAGGTGCTCCACGAGGTCTGCGGCCGGCCGCTCGCCTTCTATCCAGTGCGCGCCGCGTTCTCACTCGACTGCGCGCCCGCGGTGGTGGTTGTCGGCCACCAAGCCGAGACCGTGCGGCGGCAACTGGGCGCGCTCTTCGGCCCCCAGCTCCGGTTCGCGGAGCAAAAGGAGCAGCTAGGCACGGGGCACGCGGTGCTCAGCGCGAAGCCGGCGCTGGTTGATTTCCCCGAGACGGGCAGCATCCTGATCCTCGCGGGGGACGTGCCGCTCTTGACGAGCGAAACGCTGCAGAAGCTCGTCGAGGCCAAGGCGCGCACGGGCGCGCAGCTCGCGCTGTTGACCACGCGGCCCGCCAGCCCCAAGGGTTACGGCCGCATAGTGCGCCACTCGCGCGGCGAGGTGCTGCGGATCGTCGAGGAGAAGGACGCCAGCGAAAGCGAGCGACAGATCGGCGAGGTGAACGCCAGCATCTATCTTGCGGACGCGGGGTTTCTCTGGAAAGCGCTCGCGGGCGTCACCCGCTCGAACGCGCAGGGGGAGTTCTATCTGACCGACATCGTCGGCGTGGCTGCGGCGGGGGCGCGCGCGGACAACGCGGCAGGGCCCGTCGCGGTCGAGGCGGACGAAAGGGAGGTCTCGGGCGTGAACGACCAGGCGCAGCTGGCCTGGAGCTCTGCGCAGCTGCGCGAGCGGCGCAACGCCCAGCTCATGCACGACGGGGTGGTGATGATCGACCCGCTCGTCACCTACGTGGACGAAGCCGTGGAGGTCGGCGGCGACACGGTGCTCGAGCCGATGGTCTCACTGCGCGGCGCGACGCGCGTCGGCCGTGGGGTCGAGATCGGCCAAGGCTGCGTGATCGTGAACAGCGAAATCGCCGACGGCGCCCGTCTGCTTCCTTACAGCCACATTGAGGGAGCCAAGGTCGGCCCCTCGGCGATCGTGGGACCGTTTGCACGCCTGCGGCCCGGTGCACAGCTTGCCGAGCAGGCGCATGTCGGAAACTTCGTGGAGCTCAAAAAGACAATCCTCGGCAAAGGCAGCAAGGCGAACCACCTCGCCTACCTCGGCGACGCCGTGATCGGAGAGGGCTGCAACATCGGAGCGGGCACCATCACCTGCAACTACGACGGCGTGAACAAGCACACCACCACCATCGAAGACGGAGCGTTCATCGGCTCCGACACGCAGCTGGTGGCGCCGCTGACCGTAGGGCGTGGCGCGTACGTCGGCACGGGGACGACCGTGCGGGAGGACGTCCCTGCGGGGAGCCTGGCGGTGAGCGCCGGCAAGCAGCGCAATATCGAGGGTTGGGTCGAGAAGAGAGCGCCGAAGAAGGCGTCGAAGGCTTAAGCAAGTCTGGGCAGCTAAGGAGAATCAATCATGTGCGGCATCGTTGGGTATGTGGGCGACGAGGAGTGCGCGAGTCTATTGGTGGATGGCCTGCGGAAGCTGGAGTACCGCGGCTATGACTCGGCCGGCGTTGCCGTCATGGGCAAGGGCGGGCTGCATGTCGTTCGCGCCAAGGGGAAGCTCAAGAATCTGGAGGCCAAGCTCGTCGGCGAGATGCCGCAGGGCACGACCGGCATCGGCCACACGCGCTGGGCCACGCACGGCAAGCCGAGCGACGAGAACGCGCACCCGCACCAGTACGGCGGCGTCGCGGTGGTCCACAACGGCATCATCGAGAACCATCTCGAGCTCAAGGAAGAGCTGCAGAAGGCCGGCCACAAGTTCACCAGCGAGACCGACACCGAGATCTTCGCGCACCTGATCGACGACGAGATCGAGCGCGGCCTCGACCTGCCGAAGGCGGTGCGCGCGGCGCTCAAGAAGGTGAGGGGCACCTACGCGCTCGCGGCGATTAGCGAGAAGCAGCCCGACATGCTGGTCGTCTCGAAAAACGCCTCGCCGCTGGTGCTCGGCATCGGGGAGGGCGCCAACTACGTCGCCTCCGACGTGCCCGCGATTCTCGCGCACACCCGCAATGTGGTTTACCTCGAGGAGGGCGACTTCGCCGTCATCACCAAGAAGGGCATCGAGCTGACGGGCGCGAACGGACAGATCCGAAAAGCCGAGGTGCGCCGCATCGACTGGACGCCCACCATGGCCGAGAAGAACGGCCACAAGCACTTCATGCACAAGGAGATCCACGAGCAGGCGCGCGCTCTGACCGACACCATCCGCGGCCGCGCCTCCATCGAAGAGGGCGACGTCTTCCTCGACGGCTGTCACCTCGACGCGAAGCTCGTGCAGGGGCTCAACAAGATCCAGATCGTCGCCTGCGGCACCTCGTGGCACGCCTCGCTGACCGGCAAGCTGATGATCGAGACCATCGCGAAGATCCCGGTCGAGGTGGACCTCGCGTCCGAGTTCCGCTACCGCGATCCGCTGGTCGACAAGAACACCCTCTGCATCGCGGTTTCGCAGTCGGGCGAGACCGCGGACACGCTCGGCTCGTTCCGCGAGGCCAAGCTGCGCGGGGCTCGCGGGTTGGCCATCTGCAACGTGGTCGGCTCGGCCATCGCGCGCGAGGCGGACGACGTGCTCTACACGCACGCGGGGCCGGAGATCGGCGTCGCCTCCACCAAGGCGTTCACCACCCAGCTGGCGGCGTTCTTCCTGCTGGCGGTGCGCCTCGGCCGACTGCGCGGGACCCTGTCTGCCGATCAGGGCCGCAAGCACCTGGAGCACCTCCGCGAGCTGCCCATGCTGGTCGAGAGGGTCCTCAAGTACGAGGACGTGATCAAGGCCGCTGCCTATAAATTTTCCTCGGCGCGCGACCTGCTGTTCCTGGGCCGCGGCCCGCAGTACCCGGTGGCGCTCGAGGGCGCGCTCAAGCTGAAGGAGATCTCATACATCCACGCCGAGGGGTACGCGGCCGGCGAGATGAAGCACGGCCCCATCGCGCTGATCGACGAGAACATGCCGGTGATGGTGCTGGCGGTGCGCGACTCGGCCGCCGAGGCGGGCGTGAACTACGAGAAGATCCTCGGCAACCTGCAGGAGGTGAAGGCGCGCGGCGGGCGGGTCATCGCCATCCACAGCGAGGGCGACACCCTGGTGCCCAAGCTGGCCGAGGCGTCGATTCCCTGTCCGCAGACCAACCCGCTGCTCATGCCGATCATCTCGGTCATTCCGACGCAGCTGTTCAGCTACCACGTCGCCGACCACCGCGGGACCGACGTCGACCAGCCGCGCAACCTCGCCAAGTCCGTCACGGTCGAGTAGCTGCTCACTGGATGCTTTCGCGGTCTGCCTGCAACAACCGCTAAGGCTCGAGTTCAGGTCCAACAAGGCGGGCGGAAGCTGCGGTCAGTGGCCGCCGTCGGCCCCGCCCTGACCGCGCGCTGCGCCCGGAGCCGCACGCGGCAACCAGAAGGAAAGCTGAAGAGATGGCGATCGCTTGTGTCGCTCCCGCCATGGCGGCGATTCCTCGCCGTGCAACGGGAGACACCGGGCGCGCGGCACGAAAAAAATCAGCGGCCCGTGACGGCGGTGGGCGCCAGCACCGAAGCCCCCGCCGAGGCCACGCCAGTCTGGCCCTTGTCGTTGCGGCCCCAGCAGAGCAGCGCGCCCGATGTCTGAAGCGCGCACGCATGGTCGGCGCCCGACGCGAGCGACAGAACCTGGAGCAGGGAGGTCGCAAACGGCTGCGCGTGCGAGACCTTGTCGCCGGTGGCCAGCTGGCCGCTGTCGTTGGTGCCCCAGCAGTGGAGCTCTTGACCGCCGGTGCCCGCGGCGGCGCAGGTGTGCGCCCGACCGGCGGCGATGGCGCTCACGTTGATCAGACTGACCTGGCGCGGAGCGTTGCGGTCGCTGGTGGAGCCGTCGCCCAGTTGTCCAAAGCCGGCCTGCCCCCAGCACTCGATCGACGACGAGAGCAGCGCGCAGCTGTGATGTTCTCCGGCGGCGACCGATCGCGCCGCCACCGACCCGCCGCTGAACTTCACCGACGCGGGCTCGGGCTGCGCGGCGAGGGTGTTGCCATCGCCGATCTGCCCGCTCTCGCCGGCGCCCCAGCAGCTGACTCCGCCGCCCAGCACAGCGCAGGTGTGCGCGAGGCCCGCGGCGATGGCGTCGGCACCGGAAGTCCCCGCGACGCTGACCGCGCCGGTGCGCGGCGCCTGCGTGCCGTCGCCGAGTTGCCCAAGATCGTTCGCGCCCCAGCACAGCACACCGCCCGGCGTGCTCGCGCAGCTGTGGCGGTCGCCGAGCGCAAGCGCGGTCGCGCCGGAGACGCCCGGGACAGGATCGAGCGGCGTCGCGCTTCGCGCCGGCGCCGCCTGGCCAAGCTGTCCGGCCGCGTTGTCGCCCCAGCAGCGAACGGTCCCCGAGACGATGGCGCACGCGTGCGCAGCGCCGACGGCGACCACCGCGATCGACTTGAGCTCTGCGACCTGCGCGGGCACCGGCGAGGGCGAAGCGTCGGACCCGAGCGCCGCGCCCCAGCAGCGCACCGCTCCTTGCACCACCGCGCAGGTGGTGTCGCCGCCCGCGGCCACCGCGGTCGCGAGGCAGCAGCCGGAGTCGCAGCGGAGAGACGGCGCGCTGCACTCGTAAACGCAGGCGTGGCTGACGCAGGACGCGGTGCCGTTGGCAGGCGCCGCGGGACACGCCGCGCAGGTGGGCCCGCACGCATCGGCGCTCTCGATCGCGCAGCCGCTCCGCGCGGGCAGCACCGCGAGATGATCGACCAACGAGTCGCCGCAGCCAACCAGCAGCAAACAGAGAAGGAGAGCGCGCATGGTCAGAGCCCGTAGAAGACGACGAGGGCGGCCGAGGCTGCGGGCCGTACGGTGACGCTGCCGTCGAGGCGGAAGACGTGCACGCCCTGGCCGAGATCGAGGCCCAGCCGCACCGGCCCGGCGCGGAAGCTCGCCATCGAGACGAGCGACGCGCCGAGGTCGGGCGCCGAAAAGGACTTGCCGCCGTCGACCTGCTGCAGCGCCAGGCCCAGGGCAGCCTCAGGGCCCACCTCGAGCAGCACCGGCCCCAGCGAGAACGGCGCGAGCAGCGCCGCGCCCGCTCCCAGAAAGGTGAACGCGTAGCGCAGCGTCACGTCGGTGGCTTCTCTCCGCGCGTAGTCGAGCCGGAGCCGGAGCCCGAGCGAGCCCAGCTCCTGCCGGGCCCCGACGCGAAAGAGCGGCGCGATGCCAACTCCGGGCAGCGGATGCGTGGCGATCCCGGCACCCGCGAAGACCAGCGTCGGGCGTGCACCACCCTTGGCCCGCGCCAGCTCGTAGGTGGTCGGCCGCAGGGGCGGCAGCGAGAGCGTCTCGCCTTCTTCGAGCCGGATGGTGGTGCTGGCCAGCGCATCGGCTCCGCGCCGCTCGATGGTGTAGCGGCCTGCCGGCAGCGCCAGCGTGGTCCCGTTGGCCGAGGCGGGCACCTCGGCGAGCAACTCGCGCGGGCCGCGGATGACGTAGGTTGCGCCTTCGTCGCGCGGCAGCTTCAGGCTGGAGTGAGCGCGGCGCAGGTCGGCCAGCACGATGTCTCCGCGCCCGGACATCTTGAAGTCGTAGGTCGGGTGCTGCGGACCGGCCTGCGTAGAAGCCGTGCCCGCGAGCGTGCGCGCGGCCGTGTAGCGGAAGGCTTCCGCCAGCGTGACGCGCCCGTCGCCGTCGGCATCGCCCGCGCCGCGCAGCGCCACCTCGAGATGATGAGTGAAGAAGCTGCCGCCGATGGCCGCCGACTCCTGCGCCGATTCGCCGACCGCGGTCGAGGCGATGAGCGCGGTGCCCTGGACCAGCTCGTCGGCGGGCAGCGCGAAGTCCACCGCCACCGAGGGCCGCGCACCCTTGACCTGGGTCAGCTCGCCGGCCTCGCAGGCATCGACGATGGCCACCTTGGTGTCGGCGGAGGAGCGCGCGAGATCGGCGCGGATTTCGGCGTAGCTCAGGTGCTCATCGGCGAGCTCCAGGCCCGCGCTGCCCGCGTGGCCGGAGAAGTAGAAGACGAGGAGCGCCCGCTCGCCGGCAGCGTGCGCGCGGACCATCTGCTCCTCGGTCGCGGCGAGCGCGGCGCGGAGCTCGGAGGCGCTGGCACCGCGCAGGATGGTGACGTGGTCGTCGGCGAAGTCGCCCAGCTCGTGGAGGGTGCGCGCGAAGCGCTCGGCGTCGCGCTCGGCGAACCAGAGTTGCGCGCGGCCGGTGGCGCCGCGGTTGTTGCCCGCGATGACCGCGAACCGCGCCGCCGCGTGGGCGGGCAGTGTGACGCAAGCGCAGGCGATGAGGGCGGCAAGCCTCACGGCTTCTTCTCGAGCAGCAGCGTGGCCTGCAGGCTGCCTGCGGGCAAGCCGCGGAGCGGACCGGCCTTACGCACCGCCGCGGCACCCGGACTGGCGGTTCGGGTCGCCTCCTCGATGCGCGCGAGCAAAAGGGGCGCCGCCGTGCACACGGCGTAAATGCGCTCGGGCCCGGCGCGGCCGTCCAGCACCGCGCCGCCGGGCAGCTCCTGCCGTCCCGTCACGCGGGTGCCCGCCTCGCCCGCCAGCGGAAAGAGCCGCGAGACCTGGCCCAGATCATCCAACGAGACGATGGCCAGGTGGCAGGGGCTCGACGGCTGCACGCGAAAGCGCAGCGACGCGCTCGCCGGAACGACGTCTCGATCACCGAGAGAGCGCGCGCCCGCACCGAGCGCGGCATAGACGTCCAGCCGAAGCGCCCCGCCCTTGATGCCCGTGTAATCGTCGGCCGGCCCGGTGCGCACCAGGAGTATGACCGCCGCGGTGGCCAGCGCGGCCACCGGCGCGCCGAGTCCGAGCCCCAGCCACGTCCAGGAAAAGCTCCGGCGAGGCGGACGCTCCAGCCCCTCCAGCGTTGCCGGATAAACGAAGCGGCGGAAGTTCTCGCCTTCGCGCTCCATGCGCTGCAGGCGCGCTTGACAGCGGTCGCACCCTGCGACGTGCGGCGCAACCGCCGAGCGCTCCCCTTCGAGCAGGTGCGCCTCCAGCTTCAGATCGGACGGACAGGTCATTCTGTGCTCCGGAGGAGAAACTTGCGCGCGTTCTCGACGAATCGGTCCAGCTTGCGTGCCACCGTGCGGCGGGAGATGCCGAGCGCCGCCGCCACTTCCTCGTGTTCCATGCCGTCCACGAACACCGCCACCGCCACCGCTTGCGTCTCCGCGTCGAACCTCGCCAGCACTTGCTGCGCCAGCTGCCGCTCGGGAAACAGGTCGTGCGGCGCCTGGTCCGAAAGCGGCAGGTCCGGCTCCAGCTCCTCCTCGCCCCGCTTGCGCTGGTTGCGCCGCTCGTTGAGGCAATGGTTGGTCGCCACGCGGTAGATCCAGGGCAGCACCGTCTCTCGTGCGGCGAGCTTCTCCTGGTCGTGCAAGAGCTTGCGGAAGATCTCCTGCGTCGCGTCCCGCGCGGCCTCGCTGTCGCGCAGCAGCACCAGGCACCGCCGGTACACGACGGGCCCGAACCGCTGGTACAGCTGCGCCACGCTGGCGCGCTCTTCCACTCGAACCCTCCCGCTGTGTTGACCCTCGCGCGGTGGAGCAAGTGACAGATGATTGAGGGTCACGGCAAGGGGTCCCGGGGGAGAGGCGGCGCCGGGATGGAGTCCGGCACCGCCCGTCCAGTCCCACGCTCAGTGCTCGCGCTGGATGCGCGTGGCCAGCAGCGAGCCATTCGCCCGTGCCACGCCGCGCACGTCGACCACGTCGCCCAGCTTGAGGTCGGAGAGCTTGAAGGTGTTGCCGTTGCTGTCCATGCGGGTGCCGGAGTCCACCGCGAACATTTTCGCCTGGACCGTCAGGGCGGCCGTGTCGAGGGCGGTGATGGTGCCGCGCACCTCGACCTGCTCCGGCAGCGGCGGCGCGTCGAGCCGGTGGATCTCGCGGGCGAGCAGCGCTCCGTTTGCCGCGACGGTGGCCTCGACGTCGACCTTGTCTCCGACCTTGAGGTCGGTAAGGCCGTTGACCTGGTGGTCGCCGCCCTCGAAGCGGGTGTTGCCATTTACATGCACGGTGCTGTCTCCGATGGTGAGCGTGCCGGCGGCGGTGTCGATGGCGGCGACGGCGCCGGTGACGTGGGTGTCCTCCGGCTTGCTGGCGGTGTGGATCTCGATCTTCGTGGCAGCGACGCTCTTGTCGGTCTGCAGCTCGCCCTCGATCTTGAGGCGCTGCCCGACCGCCAGCGCCGAGGCGTCGGCCCGGGCGTCGCCGTTCTCGATGACGGTGGTGGTCGAGATGGAGACGGTGACTCCGTCCACGGTGAGCTGTGAGCCCGCGATGGCGGTCAACGCGCCCTCGAACTCGACCTTCGCCGGATCGTCCACGGGCGCAGCGCCGCCGTCGGCTGCGGATTCGCTCTCTTCGACGCTGATGGTGCGGGCGAGGACGCTTCGGTCTGCCTGCGGCGTGCCTTCGACCTCGACGCGGTCGCCGATCTGCACGTCCACCAGCGTGATCGCGGCCCCGCCGCGCTCGAACTGCGTTGCGCTGGTGGTGATCACGGTGCGGCCGGAGACGATGATTGCGGGAGAGGCGATGCTCTCGACGGTGCCGTCGAAGCGCGTCTCGCCCTGCTCAGCCTCCTCGTGTGCGTCGGAGCCGGAGACCGAGACGGCGAGGTGGCGGTGCTCTCCGTCCGCCAGCCCGCCGAGGGACAAGGTCGCGTCCACGCCGGTGCCGCTGAAGTGGAGCGCGGTAGCCCCGGGGGGCACGCCCACGAACACGAAGCTTCCTTTCGCGTCGATGGGTGACGACAGCGAGCTGCCGGCCACGGAGACGCGCAGGTTGGCGGCGCCCGAAGTGACGGTGCCGTCGATGGTGGCGTTGGCCGACACCGGCGGCCCGCTGCCGCGAGCGCAGGCGCCTGCGAGGAACAGAACGGCCACGAGCAATCCAGACGAGTTCTTCTTCATGGGTGAATCCTCCTGCCGGTCGAGACACGCGCCCGGCCCGGGGCGCGACAGAAGTCTTTTCCGCGTCGCCCCTGCCGAGGTCCGGCGCAGGTTGCGGCTCGCCGGGCGCGCGGATAAGGTCCGCGCCCTTCAACTCTTGGAGCAGTGGATGCGCATCGCGGTGATCGGAACTGGATACGTCGGGCTCGTGGCGGGCACCTGCTTCGCCGATTCGGGTCACACCGTCGTCTGCGTGGACATCGACGCTGCCAAGGTGGAGCAGCTCAAGGCCGGCAAGACGCCCATCTACGAGCCCGGCCTCGAGGAGCTGCTGGAGAAGAACCTCAAGGCCGAGCGCCTCTTCTTCACCACCGAGCTCAGGGCCACGGTGCGCGAGAGCGAGGTGGTCTTCATCGCCGTCGGCACGCCGATGGGCGAAGACGGCAACGCCGACCTGCGCGTGGCGATGAAGGTCGCGCACGAGATCGCCGACGCCGCCGAGCGCTACACGGTCATCGTCAACAAGAGCACCGTGCCGGTGGGGACCGCAACGCGCATGCAGGCTGAGATCGCCGCGCGCACGCAGGTGGAGATCGACGTCGTCTCCAACCCCGAGTTCCTCAAAGAGGGCGCCGCGATCGACGACTTCCAGCGGCCCGACCGCATCGTCATCGGCGCGCCCAGCGAGCGCGCGCGCAACATCATCGCCGAGCTCTACGCTCCGTTCGTGCGCACCGAGAGCCCGATCTACTTCATGGACCCGCGCTCGGCCGAGCTGACCAAGTACGCCGCCAACGCCATGCTCGCGATGCGCATCAGCTTCATGAACGAGGTGGCGATGCTCTGCGAGCGCGTCTCTGCCGACGTGGACTCGGTCCGCAAGGCGATGGGCTCCGACCGCCGCATCGGTCAATCGTTCCTCTTCCCGGGCGCGGGCTACGGCGGGTCCTGCTTCCCCAAGGACGTCAAGGCGCTCGTCGCCACCGCGCGCAACCACGGGCTCGACTTCGCGCTGTTGGCAGCGGTGGACGCGGTGAACGATCGGCAGAAGCGCCTGCTCGCACAGAAGGCGCGCGCCCACTTCGGCGCCGGCCAGCTGCGCGGCAAGAAGGTCGCGGTGTGGGGCCTCGCCTTCAAGCCCAAGACCGACGACGTGCGCGCGGCGCCCGCGCTGGCGCTCTGCGAAGAGCTGATCGCCGACGGCGCGGTGATCACCGTGCACGACCCGGTGGCGATGGAGACCTCGCGCCGCCAGCTCGGCGACCGCGTCAGCTATTCGACCAACCCCTACGCCGCATGCGAGGGGGCCGAGGCGCTCTTCCTGATGACCGAGTGGAATGAATTCCGCCAGCCCGACTTCGCGCGCATCCGCAAGGCGATGAAGCAGCCGGTGGTGTTCGACGGCCGCAACATCTGGAACGCGGCGCGGGTGCGCAGCCTGGGCTTCACCTACTTCGGCGTCGGCCGCGGCACCTGAGGCAGGTGCGGCTCGAGGTGCGGCTCGATCTCGCGCCACAGACGTGGGAGGTCGCCGGCCAGGTCGTGGCCTTGGTCCAGCTCCACCAGCTTCGCCCGGCCCTGCATCAGCGCGGTGAACTCGCGGGCCAGCTGCGGCTCGACCACATCGTCGCGCAGCCCCTGCAACACCAGCGTGGGCGCCCGCGGCAGCGGGAACGGGTCGTGCGCGAGCGCGTCGTCGAGGAAGCCGATGCCGAGGAATTCCTTCTTGCCCGTGACGTAATGGTCGAACTCGATGCGGCCGTGGCGGCGCCAGCGCGAGAGGTCCTCGGGCTCCATCCTCGCGCTCCAGCGAGGGCCGAGCCCGAACGCAGGCGCCAGCAGCACCAGCGCTGCGGTGCGGGCCGGCCGGGTGGCCGCCCAGGTCGCAGCGGTGAATCCACCCAGCGACGAGCCGAGCAGCACCACCGGCCCGTCGCCCTGCGCGAGCTCGTCGATTTGCGCCAACGTCCGCGAGACGGTGAGGTCGAAGAAGGCGGGCAGGTTGAGATTGGGGATGACCAGGTGGGCGCCGCGCTCCTCGAGCCGCTCGCGAAGGTAGAGCCCCTTGCGCGATTGCGGACCGCTGGCGAAGCCGTGCAGCCAGATGAAGCGGGGAAAGGGCATGGCGTATTTTGCAAGCGCGACCGCGACTTGTCGTGCTAGATCGCGCGCGATGATTCGCGCCAGCCCCCTCGCCGCCCCGGCCCGAGCCTTGCGGCTGGTCGCCTGTGTGCTCACCCTGACGCTCGCCGCCGGCTGCGGGGATGCCTGCCTGAGCCTCGCCGGCCAGATCTGCGGTTGTCTGCCAGACGACGGAACCAGATCTTCATGCAATGCGCGGGCGAAGGCGCAGGAGGCGAATTTCCCGGTGCGGTCGCAGGACCAGACATTCTGTCAGAAGCAGCTCGACAGCCACGCCTGTGACTGCACCAGGCTGGGAACCCCGGAGGGCAAGGTGGGCTGCGGACTTTCGTACAGCCCCGCCGCCGCCGCTCCGGCCGCCGCAGAGCGCTAGACCGCCTTCGATGTCCGGGAGGGGCGGAGGGCGTATGTCCACCGCCAGAACGCGTCGCTGCAGGCCTCGATTCGGCTGGTGCGGCTGCTCCAGCCGGTCATGCCGGCCCTCACCGGCAACGCGGTGGGGCGCACCATGCTGCTCTCGCAGCTGTCCGCAACTTCCCCCAGTGGGACCAGCCCGCAGAGACCGTCGAGCTGATCCTGTGCAGCACCGGCGGCTGAAGCGCGCGCGGGTTGATCGCCGCGCGCGCGGATGGAACCAGTCGGGCGCGCGGATGGACTAGCGGTCTTCGAGCGTCTCCAGCAGCGACTGGATGTCCGCAGGCAGCGGCGACTCGAACCGCATCCGCTCGCTGGTCTCGGGGTGCGGCAGCTCGAGCTCGCTCGCGTGCAGCGCCTGCCGCCCCATCCGCAGCCGCGCACGCTCGTCGGCCGTGATCAGGTCGTCGAACTGCCCCTGCGGCGCGGGCCGGCCGTTGCTTTCGGCGAGCCGCAGAAAGATGTTCTCGTCGGGCCCGTACAACTTGTCCCCGACGATGGGCAGCCCCGTCGCCAGCAGGTGCGCGCGGATCTGGTGCTGTCTCCCGGTCTTCGGCACGCAGCGCAAGAGCGCGAGCGGCGCGCCCGCCGCGTCCCGCAGCCGCCGCACCACCGTGCACGCCGTCACCGACGCCGCGCCCGCCGGCTCGACGCGCACCTTGACTTTGATGCGCTCGGTGCCGACCGCGAGCGGCAGATCGATCTCGAATGCATCGCTCGCCGGTAAGCCCTCGACGAGCGCGAGGTAGGCTTTGAAGACCTGCCGCGCCGCGAACGCCGCCTTGAGGCGCCGCGTCCAGCGCGGCTCGCGTCCGCAGGCGACCAGGCCGCTGGTCTCGCGATCGAGCCGGTGGGCGGGGTCGGGCTTCTGCCCCGCGGCGTTGCGGTGGTGCGTCTCCAGCGCGTGCGTGAGCGTCGAGACGTGGTAGCGCGCCGTCGGGTGCAGCGCGAGGCCCGCGGGCTTCTCGACCACCAGCAGCGCCTCATCCTGGAACACGATGGAGAGGGGCGGCGGCTCCCCCCCCTCGTCACCCGGCGAGCGTTTTCTGAGCCCGAAGCGCAGGCCCGGCCAGACCAACGTCCCGGGCAGCAGCTCAGGCTCGGCGTGCACCAGCGACTTACCGCGCAGCAATCGGTCGAGCTTCTCGGGCGCGAGCGGCCGCTTGAGCTTTTCCGCGACATAGGCCGCGAGCGTCCATCCGGCGTAGTTGGGCTCGACCACGAACTCGACGATCGCAGGGTCCATGTGAATTGCAGTGTAACGTGCTGGACAGCTGCCGTTGACGCGGCCGCCGGCCGTGCCCACGCTCCCGGTCATGAAGATTCTTCACGTCGTCGGCGCGCGCCCCAACTTCATGAAGGTGGCGCCCATCCTCGCCTCGCTCCGCAGCCACGCGGGCGTCACCCAGATTCTCGTCCACACCGGCCAGCACTACGACGCCAGGATGTCGGACGTCTTTTTCCAGGACCTCGGCATGCCGGCGCCCGACGTCCACCTCGGCGTCGGCAGCGGCTCGCACGCGCAGCAGACCGCCAAGGTGATGACCGAGATCGAGCCGGTCCTGCTGCGCGAGAAGCCGGACGTCGTGGTGGTCGCGGGCGACGTGAACTCCACCATCGCGGTCGCGCTGGTGGCGGCGAAGCTCGGCATCGGCATCGCCCACGTCGAGTCGGGCCTGCGCTCGCGCGACTGGTCGATGCCGGAAGAGGTCAACCGCGTCCTGACCGATCGCCTGAGCGACCTGCTCTTCACGCCTTCGCGCGACGGCGACGTGAATCTGGCGGCGGAGGGCATCGATCCGAAGCGCGTGCACTTCGTCGGCAACGTGATGATCGACAGCCTGCGCGCCGCGCTGCCCCGCGCGCTCGAGAGCAAGATCCACCAGCAGCTCGAGCTGTCGCCCAGGTCCTACGCGCTCGCCACGCTGCACCGGCCGGCCAACGTGGACGACCCGAAGTCGCTCGCGCGGGTGCTCGGCGCGCTGGCGCAGATCGCGGCGAAGCTGCCGGTGGTGTTCCCGATCCATCCGCGCACGCGGGCGCGGCTCGAGGCGGACCCGGCGCTCCAGCAGCAGGCAGCGTCGCTCAAGCTGATCGAGCCGCTCGGCTACCTCGACTTTCTCGCGCTGACCAACGGCGCGCGCGTGGTGATGACCGACTCGGGCGGCATCCAGGAGGAGACCACCGCGCTGGGCGTTCCGTGCCTCACCATGCGCGAGAACACCGAGCGGCCCGTGACCTGCGAGATCGGGACCAACACGCTCGTCGGCACCGACCCGCTGCAGGTGGTGCCGGCGGCGCTCGCGGTGCTCGAGGGCCGCGGCAAGCAGGGCAAGATCCCCGAGCTTTGGGACGGCCACGCCGCCGACCGCATCGCCGCGATCCTGATCGCATTTTGCAGCGACCACGCCAGCAGCGAGCGCGCCAAATGAGCCGCCGCGCGCGCCGCCGGTTCTGCCGCAATCGCCGCCTGCGCGGCAGGCTCTGCTGACCGCGCGCGCGATCGGCGCCGGGCTCTAAAACGCGCGCGACCGCTGCAGACTCTGTTGAGCGCCCGCACGGTCACGCCGCTGCCGAAGACGCTGGCGAGCGAGCCGCTGCGCCGGTAGAACGTCGCGGATGCGCTGGGCGCTCGCGGCGGTCGCCGTCGTCTCGTGGCTTTATTTCCTCGCGCTCGGCCGCGCGCGTGGCGGCGTCAAGCGGCTCGCGCTGCGCTTCAGCTTGCTCGCCGTCGCGGCCGGCCTCGTCTACGCCGCGAACGCGCGCGGGCTCTTCGCCCGCAGCACGCTCGGCTTCCGCATCGCGCTCCTGCTGGCGCTGCTCACCGTCGAGGTCGGCTACCTCTACACCACGCGTTTCTGCCCAGCCTGCGGTCGCATGGTGCGAAATCTGAAATCCGCGCAGTGCCCGCGCTGCCAGGCGTTCCTGCCGCGCCACGGAATGACCGCGCTCTTGCGCCGGCCGGGCGACGACGAGCGCTGGGATCCGCGCCAGCCTCGCCGGCGCGGTCTCTAGCCAGGCGATCGCCAATCCAGCCTCAACCGCAGAGCAGAATTTTCACGGCGCGTGCCGGCGCTGTGCGGCCTCGACCACCCGGGTGAAATCGCGCGCGACCGCCTCGGGCGAAAGGGTCGATACCGACGCTCGCGCAAGCGGCCGCATCGCGGCGAGGTCTGCGGACATGGCGGCGCGCAGCGCTTCGGCCAGCGAGAGGACGTCGCCCGCGCGCGCGACGAAGCCCGTCGCGGGCGTGACCAGATCGCGCACCGAGCCGCACGCGTCGGTGCCGATCACCGGCAGCCCCGCCACCAGCGCCTCGACCACCACCACCGGCCAGGCGTCGAAGCGCGAGGGAAGCACCAAGGCATCGGCCGCCGCCCAGAGGCGCGGCAGCGCGCTGTTGTCCATCGAAGGAATGAAGCGCACCGAATCGTCGATGCCGAGCCGGGTGGCCTGCGCGCGGAAGTCGGCCAGCTCCGCGCCATCGCCGACCGCGAGCAACAGCGGCCGCGGGCCCGGCATCTTCTGCAACAGCGTCAGCGCGTCGAGCAGCACGTCGATGCCCTTGCGCCGGACCATTTGCCCGACGAAAAGCAGCACGCGCACGTCCCTTGTGATGCCCAATGCGGTGCGCAGCGCGGCGCGGTCCAGCCGATCGACCTCGCGCGTGATGAAGGCGTGGTCCACCACCAAGGGCAGCACCTGCGTCCGCTCGCGCGACACGCCGTGCCCGAGCAGCGCCGCGCGCCCCGCTTCGCCGGTGGTGAGGCACAAGGTCGAACGGGCGAGAAACCAGCGCCGCGTCGCGCGCCGGTAGAGGGGGTCGTCGCGCGAGGCGGGCGGCAGCGTGTCGGTCCAGAAGACCCACGGCCGCCGCAGCGCGCCCAGCGCGAGCCCGGCCGACAGCGTCGCCGGCAGATGGTAGCCAATCAAGAATGGCAGGCGCTCGGGCGACGCGAGCAGCTCGGGCACGAGCGTCGGGTTGGTCGGCACGCCGCGCACCGACGCCTTGCGCAGGAAGCGGTGGCGCGCGAACTGCGGGCCTTCGCCGCTCCAGGCGCGGCCCGGCATCACGCGCCGGCAGAAGAGCACCTCGAGATCGACCTCGCCCAGCCGCGCCACTGCGTCGAAGAAGACGTTCCGGTGCGGCGACGGAACCTCGGCGACGACGGTCGCCTTCAGCTCGTCGCTCGCGGTGGGCACGGCGCTCAGGATACCGAAAGCTTGCGGCGCGTGCGCAGCGCCATCGGCGCACCCGGGTCACGGCTTGCCGAGCGCCACCAGCACCGGGAGGCCCAGTTCGGCGCGCACCTCGGCGAGCAGGCCTTTGCGGTCCGCCTCCGGCAGGTGCGCGGCGGCGATGGCGGCCACCGCCTCTTCCCCGCGGCCGGTCAGCAGGCGCAGCTGCGTCCAGAGCGAGTAGAAGCGCACCCAATCGTCCGCGTCCTCGGTGGCGTCGAGGAGCCGCTCGCTTTCGGCCCAGACCAACAGCGACTCGTCGAGCGGGACCTTCACCGCGTTGTCGTTGCCGTGCGCCGCGCGCAGATCGCCCAGCTCGTTGGCGACCTCGAGCAGCGTCAGCACCACCTCCTCCGCGCCGGGCGGCAGGGGCTCCTCGGAGTCGCGGAAGCCCTGCACGTCTCTCGCGATGCCGAGCAGCGCGCGCTCGAAGCCCGCATCCGCCTTGCGCACGTCTCCCTGCTCGCGCAGCACGCGTGCGAGCCCCAGCTCGGCGGCAGAGAGGCCGGGGGCGAGCTCGAGCACCTTGCGGAATTCGTGCTCGGCGCCGTCGAGATCGGCGAACTCCTCGAGATAGATCTCGCCCAACGCGCCGCGCGCCAGCACCTCTGCGTCGCCGCCGGCTGCGGCCGCGCGTCGCAGCACGCGCACGGCCTCCTGGGGGTCGGTCTGGCGCAGCTCGAAGGCGGCGCGGCGGATCTCGTCCAGCGGGTCGCTCATGGGCGGCGAGGAGTTATCACGATCCGGTTGCGCCCGCGGGGGCCGGCGACGTAGAACGCGACGTGCGCCTCGCTGCCCTCATCCCGGCTCGTTTCGGCGCGCAGCGCCTCCCTGGAAAGCCGCTCGCCGACATCGACGGCGCGCCCATGGTGGTGCGGGTCGCGCAGCGGGCCTCGCGCGCCGAAGGCATCGACGAGGTCGCGGTCGCCACCGACGACGAGCGGATCGCGCGGGCGGTCAGGCAGGCGGGCTTCCGCGCGCTGATGACGGACCCGGGTTGCCGCAACGGCACCGAGCGCATCGCGCAGGCCGCCCGCGGGCTGCCCGCCGACGGCTACCTCAACGTCCAGGGAGACGAGCCGCTGATCGATCCCGACGCGATCACCGCGCTCGGCCAGCTGGTGCGCGGCGGTGCCGAGATGGCCACGCTGGCGCGGCCGCTGCAGCCCGACGAGGCGCAGCAGGCAGGGGTCGTCAAGGTGGTGCTCGATCGCAAGGGCTTTGCGCTCTACTTCTCGCGCTCGCTGATCCCCTTCCCGCGCAGCCCCGGCGAGATCGTCCCGCTCGCGCACATCGGCCTCTACGGCTTCTCCGCCGAGGCGCTGCAGCGGTTCGCGAATCTGCCCGAGACCGACCTGGAGCGCGCCGAGGGGCTCGAGCAGCTGCGCGCGCTCTGGCACGGCATGCGCGTCAGCGTGAGCGTGGGCCACTGGACTTCCATCGCCGTCGACACGCCCGAGGATCTCGAGCGGGTGCGCGGCGTCTATTTGAGCCAGTTGAGCCAGCTAAGCCAGCCAGGCAAAGCGAGCGAGAGGACCACCGCATGAGCGCGCATCGTAGTGGACGTGCCCAGGACGGACGCCCCGGCAAGCGGACGAAGTACATCTTCGTCACCGGCGGCGTGGTGTCGTCGCTGGGCAAGGGCCTGTCGAGCGCGTCGCTCGGCGCCTTGCTCGAGAACCGCGGACTCAAGATCACGCACCTGAAGCTCGACCCGTATATCAATGTAGACCCGGGCACGATGAGCCCGTTCCAGCACGGCGAGGTGTACGTCACCGACGACGGCGGCGAGACCGATCTCGACCTCGGCCATTACGAGCGCTTCTCGACGGCGAAGATGTCGCGCAACAACAACGCCACCACCGGCCGCATCTATCAGAACGTGATCAACAAGGAACGGCAGGGCGAATATCTCGGCAAGACCGTGCAGGTGATTCCGCACATCACCGACGAGATCAAGCGCTTCATCCTCAATGCCGCCGAGGGAAACGATATCATCATCGTCGAGGTGGGCGGCACCGTCGGTGACATCGAGTCGCTGCCCTTCCTCGAGGCCATCCGGCAGATGCGATACGAGGTCGGCTCCGAGAACGCCATTTACATTCATCTGACGCTGGTGCCGTATATCGCCACTGCGCACGAGGTGAAGACCAAGCCGACGCAGCATTCGGTGATGAAGCTGCGCGAGATTGGTATCCAGCCGGATATCCTGCTCTGCCGCACCGACCGGCCGCTGTCGAAGGAGATCAAGGACAAGATCGCGCTCTTCTGCTCGGTCGAGCCCGGCAGCGTCTTCACCTGCGCCGACGTCTCGACCATCTATGAATTGCCGGTCGCGCTGCACGAGGAAGGCCTCGACGATCGCGTGGCCGAATTGCTCAACATCTGGAGCCGCGCGCCCAAGCTGGAGAGGTGGGAGAAGATCGTCAAGGCGATCAAGGAGCCGTCGCGCGAGGTGCGCATCGCCATCGTCGGCAAGTACGTCGACCAGACGGAGTCGTACAAGTCGCTCAATGAGGCGCTGGTGCACGGCGGCATCGCCAACGATTGCAAGGTTTCGATTGATTACATCGATTCGACCCAGATTGAAGAGTTGGGGGCGAACGAGCTCTTGCAGCACGCCGATGCCATCCTGGTGCCCGGCGGATTCGGCGTGCGCGGTACCGAAGGAAAGATCGATGCCGTTCGCTATGCGCGCGAACGGAAGATCCCCTTCTTCGGCATCTGCCTCGGGCTGCAGATGGCAGCCATCGAGTTCGCGCGCAACGTGCTCGGTCTCGAGAACGCCAACTCGCACGAATTCGACGAGCAGACGCCTTATCCAGTGGTCTCACTGATGGCGGACCAGAAGCAGGTAAGCGCCAAAGGGGGCACCATGCGGCTGGGCGCCTATGCCTGCTCGCTGCGGCCCGGCACGCTCGCGTCGCGCATCTACGGCAAGGCGGAAATCAGCGAACGGCACCGCCATCGCTATGAAATCAATAACGCCTATCGGGCGCAGCTCGAGGAGAAGGGCCTGGTGATGAGCGGGCTCAATGATCAGCTCGGGCTGGTCGAGGTGATCGAGCTCGCGGGGCACCCTTACTTCATCGGCTGCCAGTATCACCCCGAGTTCCAGAGCAAGCCGTTCCAGCCGCATCCGCTCTTTGCGGGTTTCGTCCGCGCCGCCATCGAGCAGCGCGCGCGCAAGGGCGACCGGCCCGCCGCTGCGCCCGCACCGCAAACGCCCGAGATGCTGCTGCCGTCGGGGAAGCCGGGGGCGCAGGCTTGAAGATCGGGCAGGTCGAGGTCGGCCGCGGCAACCCTTTATTGTTGATCGCCGGTCCTTGCGTCATTGAAAGCGAGGCGGCCACGGTCGCGGCCGCGCGGCGCGTGGCGGACCTGGCGCAGAAGCACGGGCTGCCCGCCGTCTTCAAATGCTCTTTCGATAAAGCGAATCGGACCAGCGCGCGCGCCTTCCGGGGCGTGGGGATCAGCGAAGGTTTGCGAATCCTGTCGAAAGTAAAACGCGAGACCGGGCTTCCTTTGTTGACCGACGTTCACGAGGAGGGGCACTGCGCGCCAGCCGCCGAGGTGATCGACATCCTGCAGATCCCCGCCTTCCTCTGCCGCCAGACGGACCTCCTCGCCGCCGCCGGTAGGACCGGACGCGCGGTGAACGTCAAGAAGGGCCAGTTCCTCGCGCCCGAGGACATGAAGAACGTGGTCGCCAAGCTTTTCGAGGCGGGCTGCACCGACGTGCTGCTCACCGAGCGCGGCGCCTCGTTCGGCTACCACGACCTGGTGGTGGACTTCCGCGGGCTGATCGCCATGCGCGAATACGCGCCGGTGTGCTTCGACGCCACCCACTCGGTGCAGCGGCCCGGCGGCCTCGGCGACAAGACGGGCGGAGACCGGCTGCTGGCGCCGCCGCTCGCGCGGGCGGCAGCGGCGGTGGGCATCGATGCCCTCTTCTGCGAAGTCCATGAAGATCCCGATCGGGCATTGTCGGACGGCCCGAACTCGCTTACCTTCGCGATGTGGGACGAGCTCCTGCGAGACGTCGTTGCCATCCGCGCCTCGTTGTCGGGCCGCTGATCCGCGCGGCGTGGCAGATTGACCGCGGGTGGCGGGATCACCTACCCTGCCTCCCCGTGTTCAAGCGCTTATTCATTTTTACAGTCGCCTGGAGCGCTGCCTGCGGGGGTGGCGTTCCCATCCTCATGTATCACTCGGTTGCGCCGTCGGGCGACCCGCTGACCGTCTCGGTCACCCAGCTCGACGCGCAGCTCGATTACCTGAGCCGCGGCGGCTTCACCACCGTTTCGGTCAAAGAGGTTCTCGAGGCGCAGGATGGGCACCGCGAGCTCCCCGACCATCCCATCGTCCTCACCTTTGACGACGGCTTCGCCGAGCACTACGCCACGGTCCTTCCGCTGCTGCAGAAGCGGAAACAGAAAGCGACCTTCTTCATCGTCTCGGGCTGGACCGCGGACGATCCCGCGCACCGGAAGATCGACCCGCAGGTCCACCGGCCGCACCTGACCTGGAACGAGGTCCGTGCGCTGCGCGATGCAGGGATGGAGATCGGCTCGCACACCGTCACGCACGGCAGCCTGGTTGGTCTCAAGCACGCGGCGCTGCAGGTCGAGCTGGAGCAGTCGAGGGCCGACCTCGAGCGCGAGCTGAAGATGCCGATCGACATCTTCGCCTATCCCTTTACCCGCCAGCACATCCGCGTCCGCCAGGCGGTGCAGCACGCCGGCTATCGCGCGGCGCTGGTGGGTCCGCGCGGCGGCGCCGATCGGCTCGAGCTGCAACGGATCACCATCCGCGGCAGCCTCACCCTGAGCGACTTCCGCGACCTGCTCGGCGAGAGCTGGGCCACCGGCTACACCACCGAGGGTGGGTAGTGCTGGCGCTCCTCCTCGCGGTGGCTACCGCGGGTCCGCTGACAGGCGGGGATACCGCGCTGACCGTCACCGCGGGGCAGCCCTTTTACTCGGTGCGCCTCGATCACGGCATCTCGGATCGCTTCGACGCGGGCGCCGGGCTCGACGTCTCCGCGAGCGGCTTCGTGCGGCCGATGCTCCGGTCGCGCATGCGCCTCTGGGCGAGCGACTCGGTGCGCTTGTCCTTGCGCGCCGCCGCCGCGGTGGTGCTGCCCGTGATGCGGTCGGGCGGCTTCGGCCCGCGCCCCATCGCGCGGACCGGCGACGGCGAGCTGGGGCTCAACCTGGACTGGAAGCTCGCGCCCAGGTTGTGGGCCTTCGCCGAGCTGTCGGCGCTGGGCGAGACGGATGGCAAGGTCGAGCACAGCGCCGCCTTCGCCCAGGCTCTGGGCGGGCTCGAGTGGTTCCCGCAAGGCTCGCTTTCGCTGCTCGCCCGCGGCGGGGTGCTGCAGGGCTCGCGCGCCCGCGCGCCGGTCGGCTCGGCCGGCGTCGCCTGGCACTTCTGAGCGTGCGCCACCCTTCCAAGTCGCTGCTCGCGCGCATCCGCCTGCTGGTGCTGGACGTGGACGGCACCCTGACGGACGGGCGCCTCTACTACGGCAAGGACGGCGAGGCGCTCAAGGCGTTCGACGTGCGCGACGGCCACGGGCTGCGGCTGCTCTCGATGTACGGCGGCGTGAAGCTCGCGGTGCTGACCGGCCGCCGCGCGGATCTGGTGATGGCCCGCTGCCGGGAGCTGTCCATCGAGCACGTGGTCGGGTCGGCGCGCGCCAAGGGCAAGGCCATCGGGGAGCTCGCGCTCTCTCTCGGCATTCCGCTCGAGCAGACCGCCTTTATGGGCGACGACGTGAACGACCTTCCGGCGCTGCAGCGGGTGGCGCTCTCGCTCGCCCCGGCCGACGCGGCGGTCGAGGTGCTCGAAGCGGTCGACTACGTCACGGCGCGCGCGGCCGGCCGGGGCGCGGTGCGCGAGGTCTGCGAGCTCCTGCTCGCCGCCACGGTGGGGTGGCCGCCGCCCGAGCCCGAGCCTTCGTGATCCCCTGGCGCAAGCGCTTTCGCCGCGAGCTGCGGGTGCGGGCGCTGCTGGTGGCGCTGCCGCTCTTCGCGCGCTTGCCGCTGCGGCTCGCCGTGGCCATCGGCGCTTTGCTCGGCTTTCTCGGCTGGTACCTGGTGCCCCGCGAGAGGCGACTCGCGCTCGAGAACCTCGCGCTCGCTTTTCCGGACCGCGACGAGGCCTTCCTCCGGCGCGTTGGCCGGGCCTCGTTCGTGAACCTCGGCCGCTCGGCGCTGGAGCTCGCCTGCGCCGACGGCTACCAGGATAGGCTCGCGCGCATCGTCGAGCTCTCGCCTGGCGACGCGGCGCTGCTGAAAGACGCGCACGACGAAGGCAAGGGCGTGGTGTTCGTCTCCTGCCACGTCGGGAACTGGGAGCTCCTCGCGCGCCGCATCGGGCTCGAGGGCTACCCGTGCGGGACGGTGGCGCGCGAGGCGCAGGACCCGCGGCTGACTGCGCTGCTCGACAGGTCCCGGCGGGCCGCGGGCGTGCGGGTGCTCTGGCGCGGCAGCCCGGGGTTGGCCAGGGAGCTGCTGCGGCTCTTGCGGCAGGGCGGCTTCGTCGGGCTCCTGATCGATCAGGACACCGACGTGCAGGGCTACTTTGTCCCCTTCTTCGGGCGTCCTGCATTCACGCCGCGTGCCGCCGGCGACCTCGCGGCTCGTACCGGAGCGCCGATGCTCTTCGGCTGCGTGCACCGGCTGGCCCCGTCCGTGCATCGGGTGACGATTCGTCGTGTCGAGGCTCCGCGCACCGGCGACCGCGAGCAGGACTCCCGCGCGCTCACGGCCGCGGCGACGCGCGCCATTGAGAACGAGATCCGCGCCCGGCCCGACGAATGGGTCTGGATGCACCGCCGTTGGCGAACGCAAGAGCCCGTGACTACAGGGGTTACGTCGCCTCCCTCCGTCGAGTAGCGAACGGAAAAACGCAGCTGTACGCCTCGACTCCAGACGACCGCAGTGCTAGCGTTACCCTGCAAATGTGGAGCCATCGCATCACAGCTCTATTTCTTCTTACGACTTCACTCGCCTGTGGGCAGGGCGGAGGGTCGGTAGGGTCGGTGATTTCGCCACCTGGCGACGCCCCCGACCTGACCCTGCAGGCGGTGGCGTTCGCGAGGCTGTCCGATGGGCGCGTGGTCGCCCGGGGTACTGCCCGCACGCTTGACTACCGGCGGCAGGGCGGTCGGCTGGAGGCGAGCGACGGTGCCGTGGCGCTCGAGCCAGCCCCCGACGCCGGATTCGCCTCCTTCGGCACCATGCAGCTGCAGGCGCGGCAGATCGACGGCGAGGTCACCGGCAAGCGCGGCAGCGCCCGGGGCGACGTCCGCTTCGACGCGGCCCGCGGCGACCGCGCGCGCACTGACCGGCTCGACTACGAGGGCCCCGTCGTGCGCACCGAAAGCCCGGTGGACGGCAGCGGCCCCGGCTACACCGTGCACTCGAACGGCCTCTTGGCCCGCACCGACGGCAGCTCCGTGCACCTCACGCACCACGTCAGCGGCACGCTCGAAGGGGGAGCGCAGCAATGATCGCCCTCGCGCTGGCGGCCATCGTGCAGCGATCCATGCCGGCGGGACCGGTAGACTTCGACGCCGATCAGGCAACGCTGGAGCCGCGCGATCACCGCACCCTGCTCGACGGCAAGGTCCGCCTCAGGCGCGGCGACCTCACCGTCACGGGCGACCACGCCATCGCCGAGTTCACCCAGCGGCAGATCGCCGACGTGCCGGCGCGCCAAAAGAAGAAGGCGAAGGCGGCGCCGCCCTCCGGCACGGTGGGGGGCCAGCAGCTCCAGCGCTTCACCATCGACGGGCACGTCCACGTGGAGCGCGGGCAGCGCACCGCGGACGGCACGCACGGCGTGGTTGATCTTTCGACGCAGACGCTGGTGCTGACCGGCAGCCCCGACAAGGAGCCGGTGCTCAAGGACGGATTGGAGACGCTGCGGGGCGAGCGCGTCCTGCTCCACCTCGACAACGATGACGTGGACGTGGTGCGGCCCAAGCTGGTGCTGCGGCGCTCGCTGCCGGAGGAAGGCGCCAAGGCGCGCCCTGTCCCCGTGCGCGTCGAGGCCCTCAAGCTCTTCCTCGATCAGGTCCGCCACGTCGCCCGCTTCTCCGACGACGTGGTGGTCCACCGCGGCGACGCCATCGTCCGCAGCCCGCGCATGGACGCGCGCTACGACGCCTCGGGGCAGGTGACGCGGCTGGAGATGCGCGGCGGCGTCGATCTGCGCCAGGGAGATCGCCGCGGGACGAGCAAGAACGCGGACTACGACGCGCAGACGCGCGAGGTGGTGATGACCGGTGAGCCGCGCCTCTACGATCGCGGCGACATGCTCGAAGGCGACCGCATCGGCCTGGGGCTCGACTCGAAGGAAGTGAAGATCGACAAAGCGCGCGGCAGCGTCCGGCCGGAAATCCACCGGGACGAAGCGCAGCCGAAGGCGGAGACGCCATGACCGCCGCTCCCGTCCTCCAGGCGCGCGGGCTGCGCAAGAGCTTCCGCGGGCGCCGCGTCGTGGACGACGTCTCCTTCGACGTCAAGCCGGGCGAAGTCGTCGGGCTGCTCGGCCCCAACGGCGCGGGCAAGACGACGAGCTTCCATTGTGTCGTGGGCCTGCTGGTCCCCGACGCAGGCGAGGTGTTGCTGGGCGGCCGCGACCTCTCGGGCCTGCCGCTCCATGCGCGGGCGCGGCTGGGGATCGGCTACCTGCCGCAGGAGCCCTCGATCTTCCGCAAGCTGACCGTGCGGCAAAATCTCTTGCTGGTGCTGGAAGGCTCGGAGATTTCGCGCAAGTCCCAGGCCGAGCGGACCGACGCGCTGCTGAGCGAGTTCGACCTGCTGCGCGTGGCGGAGTCGTTGGGGGAGACGCTGTCGGGCGGCGAGCGCCGCCGCGCCGAGATCGCGCGGTCGCTCCTCACCGACCCGAGCTTCATCCTCTTCGACGAGCCGTTCGCCGGTGTCGATCCGATCGCTGTCCACGACCTGCAGCGGCTGATCGCGCGGCTGCGGGAGCGCGGGCTCGGCGTTCTGATCACCGATCACGCCGTTCGCGAGACGCTGGGCATTTGCGATCGCGCCGTCCTGTTGGTTGAAGGCAAGCTTCTCGAATCGGGGACGCCGGCGCAGATCGCCGGATCCACCCGTGCCCGGGCCGTTTACCTGGGCGAACGCTTCAAGCTGGAATAGGGGAGGGTCGGGGCCATGGGTCTGGAGCTACGGCAGAACCTCAAGCTCAGCCAGCAGCTGGTGATGACGCCCCAGCTGCAGCAAGCCATCAAGCTGTTGCAGCTCTCGCGGCTGGAGTTGGTCGATCTCATCCGCACCGAGATCGAGCAGAACCCGCTGCTCGAGGAGCCGGGAGAAGGCGCCGAGACCGAGCTGGACGAGGCGTCTCCCGAGCTGCGCTCGACGCTCAACGAGTCCATCGAGGCGAGCGAGCAGATCGCCGACAAGCCGCGCGACTCCGAGCCCGACGCCAAGGCCGCCGCCGACGGCGACGTCCAGCGCAGCGACATCGACTGGGAGCAATATCTCGATAACTACCAGACGCAGCACACGTCTGGGCCGTCCGGCGGCATCTCGTCGGAAGATCTTCCCTCGTACCAGGACATGCTCACCAAGGCGACCAGCCTTTCGGAGCATCTCCTCGAGCAGCTGCGCATGGCCGGCTTCTCCGACGAGGAGGAGCGCATCGGCGCGATGATCATCGGCAACCTCAACCGCGACGGCTACCTGGTCATCGACCCGGACCTGACCCCGACGGTGCCGGCGCTGCTCGACGACGAGGGAGCCCCGGTTCCCGCTGAAGTGCCGGCGGTGACCCCCGAGGCGATGGAGGCCATCCGCGCCGAGTCGCGCGTGCGCACGCCGCGCAGCGAGTGCGATCCGATCATCCCGCTCGCGCTCGAGGCGGGCGTCTCGGCAGCGACAGCCGAGAAGGTGCTCAAGCGCATCCAGCACTTCGACCCCCTGGGCTGCGGGTCGCGCGACCTGCGCGAGTGCCTGCGCGTGCAGGCCCAGCACTACATCACCGAGGGCGAGGGCAAGGACGATCCCGACGGCGAGCTGCTTCCGGCCATCATCCAGAAGCACCTGCGCAACGTCGAGACCAAGCGTTACCAGGTGATCGCGCGCGACCTGCACGTCGAGCTCGACGAGGTCGTCGCAGCCATCAAGCTCTTCAGCAACCTCGAGCCCAAGCCGGGCCGCCTCTTCCACGGCGAGGAGGCGCAATACATCACGCCCGACGTCTACATCCACAAGATCGGTGACACGTACTGCACCGTGCTCAACGATGACGGCCTGTCGAAGCTGCGCATCTCGAACCATTACAAGAACGCGCTCCGCAACGGCCAAGGCGCCAAGGCCAAAGAGTACATCCAGGAGAAGATGCGCTCGGCGGTGTGGCTCATCCGCAGCATCCACCAGCGGCAGCGCACCATCATCAAGGTCGCCGACTCGATCATCAAGTTCCAGCGCGAGTTCCTCGACAAGGGCATCGCTTACCTGAAACCGCTCATCCTGCGCGACGTGGCCGAGGACATCGGCATGCACGAGAGCACCGTCTCGCGCGTCACCACCAACAAGTACGTGCACACGCCGCAGGGCATCTACGAGCTGAAGTTCTTCTTCAACTC
>JAYWBT010000141.1:0-83821 GCA_043781235.1 Deltaproteobacteria bacterium | reverse complement strand
AGCGCATGATCAGGCCGTCGATGCTGATGCCGGCGTTGTTGACGAGCACGTGGACAAAGCCCAGCTTCTCGACGCACTCCTCGACGGCGCGCTTGCAGGCGGCCGGGTCGCCGACGTCGAACTTCATCAGAATGACCACCGGCGCGCCCGCCGCTTCCGCCGCGGCCTTCGCCTCCTGCGCGGCGGCGTCGTTGCCGGAGTAGGTGAGAGCGAGCCTGGCGCCGCCCTCCGCGAGCAGCAGCGCGGTGGCGCGCCCGATGCCGCGCGTACCGCCGGTGATGAGCGCGACCTTGTTCTCGAAGTCCTTCGGCATCGCTTGCAGACCTCCCCGCGAGGGCGGCGTATATCGCATGGCCGGTCAGCGCGCGAGGCCTCCGGGCGCGCGGGCGCTTGCCGGCGGCGCGCGAAGTCTGCTAACCGCGGCGCGTGCGGATCGGCGTGATCGGACTCGGAGCCATCGGCGGCGTCGTGGCCCGCCGGCTCCTCGCGCGGCCGTGCGGCGATGTGATCGCGCTCGCGGCAGGGCGGCACACCGGGGCGATCGCCGCGCATGGGCTCGGCGAAGGAGTGAGCGCGCCGCACCTCGGCGCGGTGCTGCCGGAGCTGGGCGAGCCATATGACCTGATCTTGATGTGCACGCGCACCGACGCCATCGAAGAGGCTTTGCTCCCCGCCGCTACGCTGCTCGCTCCCGGGGGCGCCGTGGTCTGCCTGCAGAACGGGCTGCCGGAGGAGCGCGCGGCGCGCATCGTCGGACCTGCGCGGGTGCTGGGCGCGGTGATCGGCTGGTCGGCGAGCGCGTCGTTCGATCCGCGCCCGCGCTGGTGGATCACCGGCGGCGGGAAGTTCAACCTCGGAGCCCTCACTCGCGAGGGGGAGCGGAATATGCCTGCTGCGAGCGAGGTCCTGGAGCGCGCCTTCCCGGTGCAGGTGACCCACAACCTCGCGGGCGCGCGGTGGAGCAAGCTTGCGATCAACTGCGCCATGTCCACGCTGGGCGCGGTGTCGGGGCTCGACCTGGGGGAGCTCGCGGCCCGGCGGGACGCGCGCACGCTCGCGCTACGCGTGGTCGGGGAGGCGGTGCAGGTGGCGCGCGCGCGCGGCGTGCGGCTGACGCGCATCGCGGGGCTCGATCCGTCGTGGCTCCAAGGAGATGGCCTGCTGCCGCACGCGCTGCTCTGGCTGGGCGCGCGGCGCCGGCCTCGGCAGCGGTCGGGGATGCTGGTGCGGCTGCTCGAGGGGCGAACGGCGGGGCAGGTGGACGACCTCAACGGGGCAGTGGTGGCCGCGGGCCGCGAGGCGGGCGTGCCGACGCCGCTGAACGAGCGGCTCTGCGCGCGGGTGCACGCGATCGAGCGCGGCGAGGAGAAGCTGGGGCCCGCGCAGCTGGCGAGGCTGCTCGCTTGAGCGCCGGCTCCTCTCTCCCGGGAGCGCCCTCTGCCGCCCGTGGGGAAGCAGCGGGGTCTGACCTCCCGCTTTATGTCTTCTGCGCCGCGCTCGTCCTCGCCTTTCACTTCCGCCTCGCGCTCCCCGGCCGCGCGCTGGTGGCCAACGACTTCCGTGCGCTCTTCATCGCTTTGCGCGGCGGCCTCCAGCAGACGCTGCGCGCCGGTGAATTCCCTTTCTGGCAGCGCGGCATCTTCGTCGGCTATCCGATCCTCGGCGACATCCAGCCGCAGCTGTTCAACCCGCTCACCTGGCTGACGATGCCACTCGACGCGGCGCGCGGCGTCACCGTCCAGTCGCTGCTCGAGCTGTGCCTCTGCGCGGTCGGCATGGCGTTCTGGATGCGGCAGCGCGGGCTGCAAAGGCTCGAGAGCCTCTTCGCGGCGGTTGCCTTCGCGCTCAGTCTCAAAGAGACCGTCCATCTCCACCACTGGACCTTCGCCAGCTCGACCTGCGCCTGGCCGTGGATGCTGGCGGGCCTCGACGGCTACGCGGCCACCCGCCAGCGCCGCTTCTTCGTGCTGGCGGCGCTCGCGAGCTGCGCGAGCTGGATCGGCGCCTCGCCGCAGATGGCGTACTTCGGCTGCGCGCTCGCGGGCGCCTACTCGCTCACGCTGGTGCGCGGCGCGGGTTGGCGCATCCTGGCCGCCGTGCCGCTCGGCGTCGCGCTCGCCGCTCCGCTGCTGCTGCCGGTCGCGGAGCTGTCGGCGCTGGGCCCGCGCGGCGCCGGCATCACCTACAACTTCGCCGCCTCGTGGAGCTGGCCCGATCGGAGCGTGTGGGCCGCGATGGTGCTGCCGCGCGTCTGGGGCGGCCGGCCCGACTTCACCGGGCCGATGAACTACTGGGAGCTGCAGGGCTACTTCGGCCTGCTGCCGATGGCGCTCGCTCTCGCGGCGCCGCTGAGACGTCGCCGGCTGTGGCTCTTCGCCGCCGTGGCGGTCCTCGGCCTGTGGTTTTCCTGGGGCGATCACGCCTGGCTCGGCCTGCACCGCCTGGCCGTCGGGGTGCTGCCGGGCTATGGCGGCTTTCGCAACCCCACGCGCGCGCTGATGCTGAGCATGTTCTGCATCGCCCTGCTCGCGGCCGAAGGCCTCGCGCGCCTGCGCCGCGAGCCCCGCGCGCGCTGGCCCGCGCTGGGCGGCCTCGCCGCGCTGGCCGTCGCGGTCGCGTTCTATGCCTTGCAACCGCCGCCGCGCGCGCAGCTCGCCGAGCTGCGGGCAGATGCGCTCTGGGCCGCGCTTTTCCTCGCCGCGGGCGCGGCCTGCGTCTTCCTGGTGAAGCACAAACACGCCGCGTGGCTGCTCGTGCCTCTTCTCCTGGCCGACCTCGCCGTGCAGACCTGGGACTCCCCCGAGATCGGGCCCGCCGCCAAAGAAGGCCACCTGCTCGACGAGATCCTCCGCTCGACCCCGCGCCCGCCCAGGCCTCGCCGCGTCACCGTGCTGCTCGACTGGGGCGAGGGCAACAACGCGACCTACCTCGCCGGCCTCGAGGGCGTGACCGGCTATGGCCCGATGCCCATCCAGCGCGTGCTCACGCTGCTGCACGCGACGTACACGGGCCGCATCCTGCCCCCGCTGCCGCTCGACGACGATGCGAACTTTCCCCGGCTCAACGTCGACTCTGACCTCGCTGGCTTCTTCGCCAGCCCGTTCGCGGTGCTCAAGAGCGACGAGCCGAACGAGAAGGTGCGCCTGCGCGGAACGCGCGCTCTGCCGCGCGTCTACTGGGTCGGCGCGTTCGAGACCGCGGACGACCAGCACGTCACCGCCGCGCTTCACCGCGCCGCGCTCGGGAACCAGGCGGTGCTGGCCGAGCCGCTCGACTGGCCAAGCGGCGAGCCGGCCGGCCCGCTCGATGCCCTGGACGTCGAGGTGCACACCAACCGCCTGCGCGCGACGGTGCGGGCGCCGCGCGACGGCCTCGCGGTAGTGCTCGACCCCTTCTTCCCGGGCTGGACCGCGCGCGTGGACGGGGCGCCAGCGCCGCTGCTCCGCGCCAACTTCGCCTTCGAGGCGGTGCCGATGAAAGCGGGCCTGCACACGCTCGAGCTCGGGTACTTTCCGGACCGGCTTCTCCCCGGCTGCGGGATCGCGCTGCTCGCCGTACTTCTGCTCTTCGTCCTGCTGCGAAAAGAGTCAATGCGCCGCGTTGACACCCCGGGGATCGGCGGCTATTTTCCGCGCCCCTGAACGGACCACCCACCCGGAGGAGCCGGTTTATCCTCGCCCGGCGGCCAAGGCATCGCATGGATTCGTACCTGACTCCCTACCTTCCGATCCTGATCCTGCTGCTGCTTGCCGGCGTCATGTGCGTCGCGATCTCGTACTTCGCGACCGTGCTGGGCCCGCGCCGCATCACCAACATCAAGGAGGCCGCGTTCGAGTGCGGCTCCCCCACCACCGGCGAACCTCACTCGCGTCACTCGGTGAAGTTCTTCCTGGTCGCGCTGCTCTTCATCGTCTTCGACGTCGAGAGCGTCTTCATCTACCCGTGGGGCGCGCTGCTGCGCGATCTCAACGGCGACGGCCTGGGCTGGTTCGCCTACTTCGAGATGATGTCGTTCATGGCGACCCTCGCGCTCGGCCTGATCTATGTGTGGCGCAAGGGCGCCCTGGAGTGGACATGAGCAGCCTGCCCATCGTGCGGCGGCCCGAGGGCAACGTCCCCGAGGGCGCGTTGTACGGCGACGAGAACGTCATTCCGGCGCTGCTCACGCGGCGCGAGGACGCGATTGGCTTCTTCGAGAAGAACATCTCCGACGCGCTCGGCTGGGCGCGGGCCAACTCGATCTTCCAGTATCCGTTCGTCACCGCCTGCTGCGGCATGGAGTACATGAGCGCAATGTCGGGCCGCTACGACATCGCGCGCTTCGGCGCCGAGTTCCCGCGCTTCACTCCGCGCCAGGCCGATCTGTTGATGATCGTCGGCACCATCAACGTGAAGCAGTCGCCTGTCCTCAAGCGCGTCTACGAACAGATGTGCGAGCCCAAGTGGGTGATGGCGTTCGGCGTCTGCGCCAGCTCGGGCGGCTTCTATGACAATTACGCCACGCTGCAGGGCGCCGACCGGGTGATTCCGGTAGACGTCTATGTGCCCGGCTGCCCGCCGCGGCCGGAGCAGGTGCTCGACGGCCTGAAGATCCTGCAGGAAAAGATCCAGGCGCAGCGGCATGCCGTCGCCACCATCGAGCGCGACGCCGACGCGCACTCCCGCAAGAAGAGCTTTCTCGGAAAGTTGGTAGGGAGATAATTATGTCCCAGGCGCTGGTCGATCTGGTCCGGGAGAAGCATCCGGATGCGGTGGTCTCCTCGCACAGCTGTCGCGGCGACGAGGTGGTGGTGGTCAAGCGCGAGCACCTCGTCCGGGTGGTCGGCTTCCTCCGCAACGATCCCGCAGCCGAGATGAAGCTGCTCTCACAGATCGTCGCCGTCGATCTGCTGACCTACCGGTCGGAGATGACCGGCGGCGGATCGATCGCCTCGATTGAAGCGCCCGCCTACGATCTGCAGAAAACGCAGACGGTCGAGCCGCGCTTCTATGTCGCCTATAACCTCTATTCGGTGACGCAGAAGAAGCGCCTGCGGCTGCATGTTCAATTGCGCAGCGACGACTTGAAAGTACCTTCGATCACCTCGCTCTATCGCACCGCCGACTGGTGGGAGCGGTATTGCTTCGACATGATGGGGATCGAATTCACCGGCCATCCGAATCTGAAGCGGATTCTCCTCTATCCCGAGTTCGTCGGTCACCCGCTGCGCAAGGATTACCCGGTCCGCAAGCGGCAGCCGCTGGTGCCCGAGCTGGACTTCCCCGATCTCGTGCGTGGCCCCGGCCCCGGCCCCGGCGGCGCGGGCGTTCCGATGAGCCAGACGCACGTCGGCCGCAAGAACGTGGATCCCAATACCTATGACTGATCGATCGATGGTCGATGATCCGCTCGCGGTCGAGGCGGAGCTGCCGTCGTCGCTGATGACGGTCAACCTGGGTCCGTCGCACCCAGCCATGCACGGCACCGTGCGCCTCACCGTCACGCTCGACGGCGAGAAGATCGTCGAGGCCGTCCCCGAGATCGGCTTTCTCCACCGCGGGTTTTCCAAGTCCTCGGAGAACGCCACCTGGCATCAGGTATTGCCCTATACCGACCGGTTGAACTACGTCTCGCCGGTCTTGAACAACGTCGGCTATATCCTCGGCGTCGAAAAACTGCTCGGCATCAAGGACACCGAGCGCAGCCAATACTTGCGCGTGCTCGCCGGCGAGATCTCGCGCATCACCGACCACCTCACCTGCGTCGGCGCCATCGGGCTCGAACTGGGCGCGTTCACCGTCTTCCTCTACGCCATCGAGGCGCGGGAGCTGCTCTGGGACCGCATCTCCGAGCTGTGCGGGGCCCGCGTGACGGTGAGCTGGACCCGCGTCGGCGGCGTCGCCAGCGACCTGCCGCCCGGCTGGGTGGAGAAGCTGCGCGAGTGCCTGCCGCGCGTGATCGAGCTGACCAACGAGATCGACGTGCTCCTGTCGCGCAACCGCATCTTCGTCGACCGTACGCGCGATATCGGCGTGATCAGCGGCGCGGAGGCGCTGGACTGGGGCTTCACCGGCCCCTGCCTGCGCGCCTCCGGCGTGAACTACGACGTGCGCAAGGCGCACCCTTATCTCGTCTATGACCGGATGGACTTCGAGGTCCCGCTCGGCTCTCGCGGCGACACCTATGATCGCTACATGATGCGCCTCGAGGAGATCCGCCAGTCGCACCGGATCATCGAGCAGTGCCTCGAGCAGCTTCCGCCCGGGCCCATCATCATCGACGACTGGCGCTACGCGCTCCCGCCGAAGAAGGAGGTCTTCGGTTCCATCGAAGGCGTGATGGCGCACTTCAAGCTGATCATGGAGGGGATCCAGGTGCCTGCCGGCGAGGTGTACGTCTATACCGAAGGCGCCAATGGCGAATTGGGCTTCCACCTGGTCAGCAATGGAAAGGGAAAGCCTTATGCCATCTCGGTGCGCGGCCCTGGCTTTCCCATCCTCGGTGCGCTGCCCAGGCTCATCAGGGGGCACGCGGTCGCCGACCTGGTCCCGATCTTCGACAGCATCAACATGATTGGTGGCGAGGTCGAGCAATGAGCGAAGCCCCCGCTGCAGCAAAGTTCGTCAATGTCGAGGTGGACGGCCAGCTGGTCTCGGCCGACTCGCGCGACAACCTGATCGAGGCTGCGCGCCGCATCGGCGTGGCCATTCCCTACTTCTGCTATCACCCGCGGCTCTCCATCGCCGGCCAGTGCCGCATGTGCCTGGTGGAGACCAGCGACGCTCCCGGCCGCCTGGTGCCGGGCTGTCAGGTGCGGGTCAAGGAAGGCCTCAAGATCAACACCACCAGCCCGGCGGTGAAGGACAACCAGCGCGGCAGCATGGAGTTTCATCTGCTCAATCACCCGGTCGATTGCGCCATCTGCGATCAATCGGGCGAATGCAAACTCCAGGACTATTACATGGAGTACGACCACCAGCCCACGCGCATCCGCACGTACAAGCTGAACAAGCCCAAGCGCGAGGTCTTCGGGCCGCTGGTGGTCTACGACGCGGAGCGCTGCATCATGTGCACTCGCTGCGTCCGCTTCATGGACGAGATCGCGCAGGAGCCGCAGCTCGCGGTGGTCAATCGTGGCGACCACTCCCTGATCTCCACCTTCCCGGGGCAGCCGCTCGATTCGAAGTATTCGGGTAATACCGTCGATATCTGCCCGGTGGGCGCGCTGCTCAACCGGGATTTCCGCTTCTCGACGCGCGTCTGGTTCGTCAACAAGAGCCCCTCCGTCTGCACCGGCTGCTCGAATGGTTGCAATATCTATCTGGAGAGCCGCGGCGACGTCGTCTATCGATTGCTGCCACGCCGCAACGAAGAGGTGAACCAGGTCTGGATGTGCGACGACGGCCGGGTCTCGTATCACGCCACCAACGACGCGCGCGTCGAGTGGGCGCGCAGCGGCCGCGGGGAGGCGGCGGCGCTGGTGGGACCGGCGCTCGCAGTGCAGAAGGCCGCCGAAATGCTGCGCCCGCTCGCGGGCAGCAAGGGCGTCACGGTGGCGGTCAGCGCGCAGTGCACCCTGGAAGAAGCGGCCGCGGCGTTCCTCTTCGGCAAGGACTTCGGCGCCGATCGCTATGTCCTGACCGGAACGCCCGGCGGTCCCGCAGACGACTTCCTCATCCGCGCCGACAAGAACCCCAACCGCAGGGGAATCGAGCTGGCCGCGCGCGCCTTTGGCGTCAAGCTGTCGAATGACTTTGGCGACGCCACCAAAGCGCTGGTCGCGTTCCGCACCGACGGTATCGACGCGGTTTTTGCCGAGCGCCTCGAGGTGTTCATCGCGATTGCGCAGAATGAAGATGCAATCGCGCAACAGGCCCACGTCACCCTGCCGTGCATGAGCGTCTATGAGCAGGATGGCTCGCTGGTCAATTGGTATGGCCGCCTGCAGCGCGTCTATCCCGGCGTTCCCGCGCGCAAGGGCGAGGCCGCGCCGGCCTGGCTGTGGGCCGAGCGTCTGCTGAGCGATCTGGGCTTCGCGCACGGGCTCAAGAGCGCGGGCGCCGCGTTCGCCGAGCTGGCCGGCCGCAGCGACGAGCTTCGCGGCCTTGCCCTCGAGCAGATCCCCGACGACGGCGTCGTGCTCGAGCCGCTCCTGCCGAAAGAGTGGCCGGCGCGCGCGCCACGGCCGGTGCCCGGCGGGCCGTCGATGCAGCATCCGCAGACCACGCCCGCGGGCATGAAGGTCGGCGACGAAGCTTCGGGAGGGTCGCGCTGATGGACACCCGCCCTGAAGGCACCGCCCCCGACAGCAAGCACCACTCGGCCGCGGTGCCGCAGGCCGGCATGGTCCTGCCGGTGCCGGCGGTGCAGACTCCGTCCGCGCGGCTCGCGTCGGAGGATTACGGCCCGGGCACTGCGCGCCGGCCGGCTTATCGCGCGTGGCTCTTCGGCGCCGTCGCCGGGTGGGCCGCGTTCGTCGGCTTTCTGCTGGCGCTGAGCTTTGGGCTCATCGCCATCGTCCGCCTCTTCGCCTCGCTCGATTCCAACCCCAACAGCGCGACCGGGATCGGCCAGGCCATCGGGGCCATCTTCTCCTTCGTCCTGCTGCTGGTGATGATCACCGCGACGCTGCTCACCATGGCCGATCGCAAGTGGTCCGCGCTGATGCAGGACCGGGTCGGCCCCAACCGCGCGCGGTTCTCCTTCCTTCCGGGGCCGCTCGCCGACATGCCACTCAAGGGAACGCCGCACATCCTCGCGGACGTCCTGAAGATGCTCTTCAAGGAGGACTTCATTCCCGAAGGGGCGTGGGCAAACAGCTTCCTGTTCAACCTCGCTCCGCTGATGGCCTTCGCGCCCGCGCTCTGCCTCTTCGCCATCGTGCCGGTCGGCCCCGACGTGACCCTCTGGGGCCGCCGCGTCGCCTTGCAGGTGGCGCACGTCGATTGGGGGATCCTGTATGTTTTCGCATTGGCGTCATTGGGAGTCTTCGGAACCGCGCTCGCCGGCTGGACCTCGAACAACAAGCTCGCCCTGCTCGGCGGCCTGCGCGCCAGCGCGCAACTGGTCTCCTACGAGGTGACGCTGGGCCTGACGCTGGTCGGCACCTTCATCGTCTTCGGCACGCTGCGCCTCGACGAGATGGTGAAGCTGCAGGGAATGATGGAGACCTCCCTGCGCACCGCCGCGCAGCTCGCCGCGAGCGAAGGGCGGCTGCTGGTCAGCGACGACTCGCTGCTGTTCGGCTGGCTGCCGTCGTGGGGCATCGTCTTCCAGCCGCTCGGCGCCATCCTCTTTCTCACCGCCGCGCTGGCCGAGATCAAGCGCGCTCCGTTCGACGCGCCGGAGGGTGAGAGCGAGATCATCGGATACTTCCTCGAATACTCGGGATTGAAGAGCGGCCTGTTCCTGATCTCCGAATATGCCGAGACGGTGGTGGTCTCGGGGATCGTCGTCTCGATCTTCCTCGGCGGCTATCACCTTCCCTGGATCGAGCCGACGCTGTTCCGCGCCTTCGACGGCTTGTTCAATATTTCGGGCTTCGCCTGGCTCGCGGTGATCCAGGTCTTCACCTTCATCGTGAAGCTGCTCGCCATCATCTGGCTGCAGTTCCTCATCCGCTGGGCTTTTCCGCGATTCCGATACGACCAGACCATGCGGCTGGGCTGGAAGATCATGCTGCCTCTCTCGCTCGCCAACGTGGCCATCAGCGGCGGCATCTTCCTCTGGGGAGGCCGCGAGGGGCTGGCGTGGATGGGCGGCATTGAGTGGGTGGCAATCATCGCCTTCGTCACCTTCTCCTCCCGCACTCCTTCTCCCGCCCCCTCCGCCGCCCACCACTAAATGCCGACGGCAACCGCGAAGGGAAAAGTACTTTGCGCCTTCGCGTCTTCGCGGTCGCCTGAAGAGGGATATCTGAATGGATAACGTCAGGGATGAGCGGGCGAGCCCGGGGCCGGAGGGGGAGCTCGAGTTCGGCGAGCGCCTCTATCTGCGCGAGGTCATCAAAGGGATGGCCGTGGTCGCGAAGCACTTCTGGCGCAACCTGCTCGGCTTTCGCGACCCCAATCCGGACATCATGGCCCGCAAGGGACCAGGCGTGAACCTGGTCTCGACCATCAACTATCCCGAGGAGCGCAAGGCCTATCCGCCGGGATATCGCGGCATGCACCGGCTGGTGCCGCGCATGGACGGCCGCCCGCGCTGCGTGGCTTGCTATATGTGCGCCACGGCGTGCCCGGCGCAATGCATCTATATCGAAGCCGCCGAATATGAAGACCAGGCGATCGAGAAGTATCCGCTCCGCTTCGAGATCGACGAGCTGCGCTGCATCGTCTGCGGCTTCTGCGTCGAGGCCTGCCCGAAGGACGCCATCCGCATGGACACCGGCACGCACGCGCCCGCCGTGCTCAGCCGGCCGCTCGCGGTCTTCGACAAGCAGGCGCTGCTCAAGGGCCCCGCGGTCGAGTATGCCAGCGACCTGCTCACCTATCGCGCGCCGCTGCAGACCGTCGCCGCTCCCGACGACGGCAAGAAGCGCCACTGATGAGGCACGTGGGCTCGTAAGTCAGAGGCGGAATGGCTCGCCGCGCGGCCCGGTGCGCCTGCGCAGCTCAGCCGCGGTCGCCGGCGGAAAGCGCGCCAGAAACTCGAGATAGTCCCCGTTGTTTGCCGCCGACGCCCGGCTGGCGCGCCGAAGCGCTGCAACGTCACCGGGCGTGGTCACGATCTCAATCGCCAGCGAGGTTTTTCTTGATCTCATCGAATCTCCCAAGTAGCCCCTGCTTCTCGAAGTAGCCGCGGATCTCCCGCTCGTCAACGCCCGGCAGCCCGCAAAGAAACTGAATGTCCGCCAGCTCCTTGAACGTACGCACGGGATCCATCTTGATGGCATGGATCTTCATTGCCGCGAGATGCTCGGCGCGAGGAACCAGCACTTCGACTCCCGGAAAAATGTTCGTGCGCAGGGCGCCGCGGAACATTGCGTCGGCGGTCCCGAGGTCGAGGTAGATGAAGTCGAGCCGGCCCCACGCCGCGTCCGGATGCAGATGGTTGGAATATCCCTCCGACACGTGGAGCCGCTCGTACCCCAGGGAGTCGAGAAACAGCAGCAGCGCAGGCTGGACCTTCGCCTCCACCGCCAGATCCAGATCGCTCGTCAGGCGCCCGAGGCCGTGGGCCCGCAGCGCAAAGGCGCCGGCCAGGCTGAACCGCGCGCCTTCGTGCTCGAAAAAGCGCGCGATTTCGGCGAGCACCTTTGCGAAATCCATTTCCTCTCCTCTCCTCTCCTCTCCTCTTAAAGCGTACCACGCGGCGGAATCCTTTCCCCTCGCTCTGAGTCTCGCCGTTTGCGTGGCTACAATACGCAACGCGACCGCCGGTGAGTCCCTAGACCCCGCCTTTAGCCGGGGGCTCCGCCGCCGCCTCGCGCTCGAGCAGCGCGCGGTCATAGCGGCGTACGAACGGCCACCAGATCAAGAGCGCGACGAGCAGGTTCGCGGCCTGCAACGCCAACGCGCGCACGTCCCCGCCGGTGCTGAGGTAGGCGCCGACGGGAGCGGGCAGGGTCCACACCACTTCGATATACGGTGGTCGCACCAGCCCGAGCCGCATCGCGCCCCAGGCCATCGTCACCAGCACCACCGGCGTCAGGATGAACGGCACCGCGAGCTTTCCGTTCATCACCACCGGCGCGCCGAAGAGCAGCGGCTCATTGATGTTGAAGAGGGCGGGCAGGAACCCGGCGCGGCCCACCAGCTTCAGCTGCTGGGAACGCGCCCCCAGCAGCAGCAGCGCCAGGGCGAGCGTGGTGCCCGAGCCACCCTGCCAGGTGAACCAGATGAAGAACTCCTGCGTCGCGAGGTGCGGCGGATGCTGGCCGGCGAGCACCGCCTGCATGTTCTCCGCGAGCGCGGCGAGCCAGAGCGGCTTGGCGGCTGATAATACACTTAATGGATGGACGCCGATCAGGTAGAGGCTGCTGTCGATCAGCACGATCAGGAGCAGCGCGGGCAGCGCGTCGGAACCGCGCACCAGCGGGCGGAAGGCGTTGGCGATCCCTTGCGCCACGTCGATGTCCAGAACATAGACGAGAAACCAGATCGCGATCACGCACGCGGCGGTGGGCAGGAGCGCGGCGAAGCTGCGCACGATCACGTCGGGCGCGCCGCCGCCGAGCTGGATGCCCCAGCCGCGCCGCTTGAAGAAGGCGATCGTCTCGACGCAGAAGATGGCGGAGAGGAAGCCGAAGAAGAGGCCGCCCGCGCCCAGCCCCGCCAGAGGCAGTCCCTGGCCGCCGGCGGCGAGCGGCGCCTGGTGCTGGCCGAGCAGGAACACCGCGAGCGAGACCGTGACGCTCGCGGCGGGATCGGCCTCGCGGCGGCGCGCGAGCGACAGCGCGGTGGCGGCGCAGGCGAAGAGCGACACCACGCCGGTGAGCGCGCGCGCGGCGCCCAGCATCAGCGGCGCAGGAGGAAGGAAGCGCGCGAGCGCGGGGAAGGGCGGCTGGCCGAGCAGGAGAAAGAGGCTGCCCAGCAGAATCAGCGGCAGCGAGCTGACCACGCCGTCGCGGACGCAGTTCAGGTGCGGCTGCTTCGACAGCGCCTCGCCGGCGTGCTGCACCCGCTCCCGGAAGCTCACGCGGGGCATCATCGCGGCGCGAGGCAACCTGCGCCAGCGAAGATTTCATCCTGGGGCCCGGCGCGCTCCTGAGCAGAGAGGGTTTCCCTCCGCCACCAGGGAGCGCCGCGGTGCGGGAGGCATCTCCCCGGCGCTGGTTTGACACGCTGGGCGTCGGGCGCTATCTCGCAGCGCACTTATGCCCGTAACGACAGTGATGATGCCGCAGCTCGGCGAGTCCGTGGTCGAGGGGACGGTGGTGCGGTGGATCGCAAAGCCCGGCCAGCGCGTGGGGCGCGACGAGCCGCTCGTCGAGGTCTCGACCGACAAGGCGAACACCGAGGTGCCTTCGCCAGTCGCGGGCGTGCTGGTGGAGCAGCTCGCGAGCGAGGGCGCGGTCGTCGCGGTCGGCCAGCCGCTGGCGCGGCTCGACGACTCGGCGGCTGCGTCCGACAGTCCCCCCGCCGCGAAAGCCCCGGCCGTCGCGCAGAGCGCGCCCCCCGCCGGCGCCAGGCCGCCAGCAGCCGCGCAGGACGGGAACAACGCCGCGGTGCGCGCGAGTCCCGTGGGCCGCAAGGTCGCCGAGGAGCACGGCGTCGATCTGGCGCAGGTGCAGGGCTCGGGCTCGGGCGGCCGCATCGTCAAGGCCGACGTGCTCGGCATGCTCGACGCGGGCGCGACCAGCGCGACGCAGTCCGAGCTGCAGCCGCCGCTCTCCACCTTCCCCGGCCAGCGAGCACCCTCGCAGCCGCCGCCGGCACCGCAAAGCGCGCCGCCGCCCTCGCAAACGAGCCTGCCGCCGCCCGCGCAAAGCTGGTCGTTCCCGCCGCCGGTGCAGTCGAGCGCAGGCCCGATTTCGCTCTCGCTGCGAGCCTACAAGCCGCCCCGGTACACGCTCAAGGACGGCGATCAGGCCGTGCCGTTCGATCAGCGCCGCCGGCTGATCGCCGAGCACATGGTCTATTCGAAGGCCACCAGCCCGCACGTGCCCTGCACAGCAGAGGTGGACATGAGCAGGCTCTCGCGGCTGCGCGGGGAGTGGAAGAAGGCCAAGGAGACGGGCGGCAAGGCCCCCAGCTTTCTCGTCGCAGTCTGTCGCGCCACCATCCAGGCACTGTCCGAGTTTCCGCGCATGAACGCGGTGGTGCAGGACGAGAGCCTGATCCTGCGGCGCGACATCAACCTCGGCGTCGCGGTCGAGACCGACAAGGGCCTGCTGGTCCCGGTCATCCGCAAGGCGTCGGAGAAGAGCCTGCTCGGGCTGGCGCGGGCGCTCGACGACCTCGCCGCGCGCGCGCGAACCATGAAGGTCACCGCCGACGAGCTGTCGGGCGGGTCGTTTACCGTCAGCAATCCCGGGCTCAAGGGCAACCTCTTCGGCGCCGCCATCATCAACCAGCCGCAGGTCGGCATCCTGCGCATGGGCGAGATCGTCAAGCGGCCGGTGGTGCGCGAGATCGACGACGAGGACCACATCGTGGTGCGCCAGATGATGTACCTGACGCTCTCGTACGATCACCGCGTCATCGACGGCGTGACCGGCAACGCGTTCCTGCACCGCGTGCGGGAGATCATCGAGACCGCGAAGTTCACGCTCTAGGGACGCACCACGCGCTGAAGCAGAAGCCCCCGCTACACCTGCTGCTGGTGCAAGACGCGGCGCCGGAGCTCTGGCGGCCCAGAAGGCTTACGCCGAGGCGAACCGCGTCGTGGCGCGGACCGCGCTGTAGCGGTTTTTGCCCGAGCGCTTGGCGCCGTACAGCGCGCCGTCCGCCGACGAGACCACGTCCTCAGGCGTCTCGAGATCGTCCCCGGGGTAATAGGCGAGTCCCAGGCTCGCGGTCACCTTGGTGAACCCGCCCTGGTCGTCCTCGAGCGTCAGCTCGTTGATGGCGCGCAGCACGCGCTCGCAGACGCGCATCGCGCCCTCCGGCGGCGTCTGCGGCAGGATGATGCCAAACTCGTCGCCGCCGTAGCGCGCCGCCACGTCCGAGACGCGCACGCAGCGCGACAGCGCGTTGCCCACCGCGCGCAGCACCTTGTCGCCGACCAGGTGCCCGAACTGATCGTTGATCGGCTTGAACCCGTCGAGATCGAGCAGGGCGAACGCCAGCGGCTCCTGGTGCCGATCGCAGCGCTGCATCTCCTGCGTCAGCCGATCCATCAGGAAGCGGCGGTTGTGCAGGCCGGTGAGCGGATCGCTGACCACCAGCTGCTCGAGGCTCTGCTGCAGCTTGCGGATGCGATCGTGCGTCTGCTTGGCGCGCAGGAGGGCGCGGGCACGCGCCAGAAGCTCGGACGGATCGAACGGCCGCGCCAGGTAGTCGTCCGCCCCGAGCTGCAGCCCGCGCACCCGCTCGGCCGTTGCGCTGAGGTGGCTCACCACCAGCACCGGCAAGAAGTCGAGCTCGCTGCCCTTGAGGTGCGGCAGCAGGTCGAGCCCGTCCAGGTCCGGCAGCGTGCGGCCGAGGATGACGAGATCGGGCGGCTCGAGATCGACCTGCTCCAGCGCCTCGGCGCCGCTGGCCGCCTCCCGCACCGACATCCCCGCGTCGGCGAACAGCGCGCGCTGGAAGAGCCGCTCCGCGTCATCCGACTGCACCAACAGAACGCGCGATTGCTCCGGCATGTTCTCCCCCTGCGATGCCCGGAACGATATCATGAGGGCTTCGATCTACCCCACGGTGACCCTGCGGACGCCGCGGCGCTCGAGCAGCGCAGGCAGCCGATCGCGCTGGTCGCCCTGCAGCACCAGCGTGGCGCCGTCCACCGTGCCGCCGCACCCGAGCGACTGCTGGAGGGCCTTGAGCCAGAGGTCCAGCTGCTTTGCCGGGAGGCCGAGCTGCTCGACGACGGTGACCTCCTTGCCGCCGCGGCCCTTGCGCTCCATGCGCACCACTGCGCGCGCCGGTCCCTTCGCTTCGGCTGCTTTGGGCTCGATGCGCTTCGGCCCCTCGGGCAGCGCCTCGCGTGCCTCTTGCAGCTTGCCGAACGGGTTGTTGAACGGATCCGACATGCGACGACTCTATCGTGCGCGCGGCGCCCCGGTGTTAAAGGCTGGGGCATGAATGGAGCCTTGCTCATCAACCTCGGCACGCCGGACGCTCCGCAGAGCGGACCGGTGCGCACCTACCTGCGCGAGTTCCTCAGCGACAAGCGCGTCCTTGATATCAATCCCGTCGGGCGCAAGCTCTTGCTCGAGGCGGTCATCCTGCCGCTGCGGCCAGCGAAGAGCGCCGAGGCGTATCGCAAGGTCTGGACTGAAAGCGGCTCGCCGCTGCTGGTCGAGAGCCTGGCGCTGACCGAGCGCGTGCGCGCGGGGCTCGGTATCCCGGTCGAGCTCGGCATGCGTTATGGCAATCCTTCGGTCGCGTCCGCGCTGCGCAAGCTGGTGGACGCGCGCGTCGATCGGATCGCGGTAGCGCCGCTCTATCCGCAATACTCGTCGGCCGCGACCGGCTCCTCGCTCGAGGAGGTGTTCCGGCAGGCGGGCAAGCTCGAGGTGGTCCCCAATCTCTCCACCCTGCCGCCGTTCTACGACGACCCGGGCTTCATCGAGGCGTTCGCGTTGCAGGGCGAGCCGGTGCTGGCGCGCGAGAAGCCCGACCACGTGCTGTTCAGCTTTCACGGCCTGCCGGAGCGGCACGTGCTGCGCACCGATCCGACCAAGCTGCATTGCCTGCAATCGGCGGGTTGCTGCGATTCAATCGTCGATGCCAATCGCGACTGCTATCGTGCGCAATGCTTCGCGACCGCGCGGGCGCTGGCGGCGCGGCTCGCGCTGCCGCAGGGCGGGTGGACCGTCTGCTTCCAGAGCCGGCTGGGGCGGACGCCGTGGATCAAGCCGTACACCGATCTCCTGTTGCCCGGGCTGGTGGCGCGCGGGGTGAAGCGCATCGCGGTCTTCTGCCCCGCCTTCGTGGCCGATTGCCTCGAGACCCTGGAAGAGATCGGCCTGCGCTTGCGCGATCAGTGGCTCGGGCTGGGCGGTGAAGCGCTGGCGCTGGTGCCGTCCCTCAATGTCTCGCCGGCCTGGGTCTCCGCGCTCATAGCGCTGCTGCGCCCGCACCTGCGCTGATGGTTGCGGTCGGGGGCGTGGGGGTTCCCCGGGTGCGGATCAGCGGCGCTCCCAGATGGCGGCGAAGAAGGCGTCGGTGTCGTGGAGGTGCGGGAGGCAGCGGAAGAAGCCGTCGCCCGTCGCGCAGAGAGCGGGTGCGCGGCGGAGGAATTCCGGGTGCGCGTGCTCGAAGGCGAGCGCGACGGCCTCGTTCTCTTCTCTTCGCAGCGTGCAGGTCGCATAGACGAGCCGCTTGCGCGCCAGCGGCGCGGCGCGCTCGAGCAGCTCGCGCTGCAGCGCGGGCAGCTGCGCGGCGGAGGTCTCGCTGGTTCGCCAGCGTGCATCGGGACCGCGGCGCAGCGTGCCCAGCTCGGAGCAGGGCGCATCGACCAGCACGCGGTCGGCGGCGCGGGGAGCCGAGATCTCCACGCAGGTCGCGCCTGCTCTCGCCGCCCGCCGCGCGAGCCGCTGCAGGCGCTCCCCGTCGAGGTCGTGCGCGATCACTGTGCCGCGGTTCTGCAGCTGCGCCGCGAGCTGCAGCGACTTCCCGCCCGCGCCCGCGCAGAGGTCGAGCACGGTGTCGCCTGGCTGCGCCTGCACCAGCGCGCCCAACAACTGGCTGCCCTCGTCCTGCGCCTCGAAGCGGCCGGCGCGTGCGCTCTCGAGGCCGAGCAGGTTCGGTCGGGGCGTCTCGACCACGAGGCCGTCGGGCGCCAGTCGGGTGGGCCGCGTCGCGAGGCCTTCCGCCGCCAGGTGAGCCGCAAGCTTCTCGCGCGTGCAGCGGAGCGTGTTGGCGCGCAGGCAGACGGGCCCCGGAGCGCAGATTGCTTCAGCGAAGGCGGCGGCGCCGGTCTCGCCAAGCTCGCGGACGAAGAGCGCTGCCAGCCAGTCGGGGAGCGAGAAGCGATCGGCGAGCGCTTCGGGCGCCTCCCGGGCCGGCGGTGGGTGCGTGACTGCGCAGAGCGTGGCGGCGTCGTCCCGCCCGGCGAGGTCGCGCAGCAGCGCGAAGAGGAGCAGCCGCGGATCGGACGAGCCCGAGTGGAAGGCGAGCCGCCGCCGCCAGAGCGCGACGCCAAAGATGGCTTCGGCCAGCGCCGCGCGACCGCCCCGGTCGAGGTCGCGCGCCGAGCGCAGCGCGCGATCCACCTCACGCTCCGCCGCGGCGCCGTGGAGCGTGCGCTCGATGGCGGGCAGCGCCAGGTCCACCCGCAGCGCCTCCCACGGGACGCCGCGCAGCCGCTCGATGAGGGAGCTCACGCGGCTCCCATACCGGCCGCGCGCCGCCGGGCGCAATCGCACCGCGAAGCTTACAGCGTGCGCAGGAAGGCGAGGCCGATGTCGAGCGGCAAGGAGACAGAGTGGTTCCCCACCTCGGGAGAGTTGTGGCAGGTGGTGCAGGTGCCGGCGATCGTGGGCCCGTCCGGGTTCAGCCCCCGCACGCCATTGATTGAGATCGCTTTGGTATTGAAGAGCGTCTCGCCGCGCGCCACCGCCGCGCGCGCCGCGGCCCGGCCCTCTTCGTCGCTGCCCTCGCCCGTCTTGACCCAACTCGCGAACATCGTCATCGCGACCGGATCGAACCCGCCGGGCGGCCCGAGTGGATCGTTGATGCCGAGGAAGAAGGGAACGGTCGAGAGCGCCTCCGGTCCTCCGCGGGCCTGCTTCGCCGTCAGATTGCCGGCCGCGTTGTCGCGGATCTGAGCGGTGTAGAGCCCGATCTCGAACGCCTCGATCTCCTCTTGCTGCGCGGCGGTCAGCGGCGAGCCCTGCGCATGGCCCGTGGTGGCGTCGTTCGCCTGGTGATCGAGATCGAAGTGAATGGTCTGGCCGTGGAAGGTCTCGCGACCGTCCCACATCACGGCCGAGAGGAAGGCGAGGTTGGTGGATGGCGGCAGCCGCCGGAAGAGCGAAAGCTCGCCGGCGCTCGCGTGGTGGTACGGATCGTCGACCGCGATGAGCTCGAAGTCCGCCCCTGCGGGGATGCCGATGCCGACGCGGATGACGCCCTTGTTCAGGAGCATCGAAAATAGGCGGCGCGGCGCGCGGCCACGGTCGAGACGTCGGCCTCTGGCGCGTTGGAGCCGTCGTTGGTGCGGAAGATTGGATCGGTGCCGCCTGTGGCATTGAAGCGTGCTGCAGGCTGCCGGGAGTGACGGTCCACCCGTCGGTCGCCACGTGGCAGCTGGCGCAGGAGCGGCCGTTGGTGCCGAGGCTCTGAAAGAAGAGGCCATCGGTCGCGACCGCTCCGGCCGTCGAGAACGTCGCCGCCGTGCCGGTGGGATTAGGCGCTGTGAGCAGCTCGTGCGCGGCGCTGCTGACGGTTGTGCGCGGGACGAGCCGCGGTCCGTCCTGACCGCGCGGCCGGTCGGTGCCGCCGCAGCCGGTGAGAAGGGTGTTGAGGAAGAGCGCCGTAGCGCAGCGCGCGAACGCCACTCGGACCCGTTTCGATGACATGAGACCCCCGCCTCTCGGCGCGGCAATTTGCCGCGTAGGTTGCGTATCGTCCCACCTCTTTCGTTTGCAACAGGCGAGCGCTTCGTTCGTCGAGTTTTTTCCGGGTGAGGTGTTGGCGCGATGACACCGCGCCATCGAGCTCGTGCGCGGTGGGCGGGCAAGCATCATCTTCCCGGTGCAATGGACGATCCGCGCGAGCTTCTCGAAGCGGGCCGCTTCGACGAACTGGCCCACGATGACCATCCCCTTTGGCGAGGCCTCGCCCTGCTCGAACTGCGCCGCTATCTAGAGGCGAGCCGCATCTTCGAGGACGCGCCTGACGCCAAGGCGAGCGGAACGATGATGGAGCTCGCGGGTGCGGCGCGCTGGCTGGCCGGGGATCGCGAGGCGGCCATCGAGCGTTGGGTCTCTGCCCTGGACGGAGGCTACGACTCGCCGTCCGGCCCAGTGAAGCCGCCAGCGCTGCTCGTCTATGCAGGCAAGCGTCTGGGCGACGAGCGCTATGTCCTGCGCGGCACTCGCCTGCTCGGCAAGCTGTGGAAGCCGAAGGTCGCGCGCGTCTGGCCAGGGCCGGTCGCGGGCTTCCTGCTGGGCGAGGTCGCGCCGGAGCGATTTCTCGAGGACGGCTACGACGATGCCGAGATGGAGGCGCGCCGGCTCGTCGCCGCGCATTTCTGGGCGGCGCTCAAGGACGACGTCCACGCGCGCGAGCACTACGAGCACGCGGCGCAGACCGACGGTGCCTGCGCGCTCGAGGTCGAGCATCACCTCGCCCGTGGCGAGATTGCGCGAAAGTGAGGCGCTCGTAGTCCACGCGGTCGAGCTGTTCTAAACAGGCGGAGCCCCGCGGCGATGCGTCGCGAGCCGTGGCACTCGCGCGAGACCAAGCTGATTGTCAGCTCGGCCGCGTTTAGGCAGCCAGCGATGCCGCCCGTAGAGCGAGCGCGCGCCCTCCAGCCTCGTCGATGAATTCGTCCCTAATCGCCGGTACGCGCCCCAAGTCGCCGCCGATGATACTCGCGGCGCCATCCGGTCGCGAGCAGCCAGGTGCCCGGCGGAGAGGTGCAGTCCGGCATGGTGATGGAGGTCAGTCCGTCGGGTCCTGTCGGCTGCAGCCGCGCGCGCTCCGCGTGAATGGCCGCGTTCTCGAGTACCAACCGCCGCGCGCGGCCAACCTCGGTGGGCGTCTTGAGGATGTGCGCGTGAAACCGATCGGCGAAGACACGCCCCTTCCGCTTCATCGAGCGATTGAGCGCGAGCGCCATCCGGATTTGCAGCGACTGCAGCCCGCGTGAGAGCGCGAGACGGTCTCCGGCCTCGACAATCAGGTGGAGGTGATTGGACAGGATGGCGAAGTGCACCACCCGCAGGTGGGCTACGCCCGCCACCGCGCAGTTGGCTTTCACCGCCGTGAAAGCGCTCTTCAGGGCCCTCACCGAGCGGCCGCGCCGCAGGCTCCACACCTCGCGGCGCACCTTCAGCGTCACGTGGACCGGGTTGCGCGAGTCGAGTGGCGGCCGCCTCAAGTGTGGAACGCCCGGACCCGCCTGCCCGTCCTTGCGCCCGCGCCCCGCGCCCTTGCGCGCGCCGCCCCATCCGGCTTTGCGCGCGAGAGTCAGCTGCTTCGGGCGGCGTGATCTCCTCATCTTGAATAGCATATGTCAAGCGAAGGCAGAAGTCAACATCATGGTTCCCCCGAGGTAGTCAGCCTGGTCGAGTATTCGCGTTTCATTCAGGTGGCCCTGGGCTCGGCGCGCAATGCCGCCTTTCAGGCGAGGCGCCGGATGGAGCTCGTGCCAAGCGAATCGCCCACGCCGCCCCGATCGGTGAATCCCCGGAAATCGCGCAATAGTTGCAACCAGCAGAGTTGCCGCGACGGGCCCACTCGTAAGCGGCCCGGCGGTCGACCACGGCCTTTGTTCTCGCGCCAGCCGGTCGCGTCGGCATGCACCACCGGCTGGTCGCCCATGGACTGGCGTGCTTCCTCGACCGGCGCGGCCGAGGCCTCGCTCATGCTCCGTGACGTGCGGGCGCATGCGTTGGGGCTCGGCATCTCGGCCGACCAACCGCGTGCGGCATCGATGGCAGCGCGCAGGCAGCAGCTACACGGCCTTGCTGACCTGCTCTGCCGGCGGCCATTCGCGATTGTGATGCTTGTGGCCGGGCTGTCCGCTTCGGCGCCGCTCACCGGTTGGACCGAAAACGTCGATCCGCCTTCAATGCCGAGCGAGGCGCTCCCGGTGCCCTTGGACTTGGGCAAGACGCCCCAGACCCGGATGATTATCGTTCACCGATGGTGACCGGGCTGCTGCTGGGTTTCCCTGCGGGCATCGCGATCCTGGTCGTGCTCGCCTTCGGCTTGCGGTGGGGCTTCTCGGGGCAGCAGGCGCTGGCCCTGGTGGCAGTGGTCGCCGGTTGGGCGACCCTGACCGCGCTGATCTCGCGCGGCGTGGCGCGGCGGCGGGTGAAGAAGCTGCGGCGCGCGCTGGACCGCATTCTCCAGCAGGTCGCCGCCTCGCAGGGCCAGCCGGACTCGCGGTTTCTCTAGCCTCGCAGCCTCGCGATCAGGTCCAGAGCGTCGCCCAGCGCTGCGCCCGAAGCCGATATCCAATTGATTGCGCGCCTGCTGGAGCGCGGCGCCGGCGCCGGCCGCACGCTGCGCTCCGACGATGGCCAGACTCCGGCAGAGCTGGCCCGCGTTCGCGGCAAGCCCGACGCCGCGGCGCTGCTCAACCGCGAGTACGTCCCGCAGCTCAAATGATGGATGCGCATCAGGCATATCCCGCGGCCTGGAGCCGGAAGAGGTGCGCATAGCGGCCGTCCTGCTGGACCAGCTCGTCATGCGTTCCCAACTCGGCGACGCGGCCGTCGCGCAGGACCGCGATGCGGTCCGCCTTCCGCACGGTCGAGAAGCGGTGGCTGATCAAGATGGCGGTGCGGTCCGCCGCGAGTTGCTGCAGGCGCACGAACAGCTCGTGCTCGGCCTCGGCGTCGAGCGCGGCGGTGGGCTCGTCGAGGATCAGCACCTCCGACTCGCGCATGAACGCACGCGCGAGCGCGATCTTCTGCCACTGGCCACCCGACAGCTCCTGGCCCTCCTCGAACCATCCGCCCAGCATGGTGTCGAGCTGGTGCGGGAGCTGATCGATCACCGGCCGCGCGCCGCCTTCGTCCACGGCGCGCTCGATGCGCGGGCGGTCGCCGATGGACGGCACCCAGCCGAGCCCGATGTTCTCGGCGGCGCTGAATTGATACTTGACGAAATCCTGGAAGAGCACGCCGACGCGGTCGCGCAGGTCGCGCGGGTCCATGTCGCGCAGGTCCACGCCGCCATAGAGGATGGCGCCGCCGGTGGGGTCGTACAAGCGGAGCAGCAGCTTGATCAGCGTGGACTTGCCCGCGCCGTTGTCGCCGACCAGCGCGAGCTTCTCGCCCGGCCGCAGCTTCAAAGAGACGTCGCGCAGCACCAGCTTGTCGCTGCCGGGATAATGGAAAGAGACGCCCCGGAACTCGATGGACTGCGACCGGGCGCGCGGCGCCGAGAGCGGCGGCTGCACGCGCGGCGCCTCCCCGGTGGTCTCTATGTCGAGGTACTCATAGAGATTGGAGACGAACAGGCCGTCTTCGTACAAGGACCCGATCGAGCTCAGAGCCGATTGAATCGACGATTGACCCTGCCGGAAGACGGCGAGATAAAGAGTCAGATCCCCAAGGGAGATGAATCCCGCCGCGGCCCGCAGCGCCATATAGACGTAGCTGCCATAGAAGGCGAGCAGCGACAGCGCGCCAAGGAAAAGCCCATAGATCGACTTGCGCAGCGCGAGCGTGCGGTCTTCGCGATAGAACTTCGCATACAGATCCTTGTATCGCTGCAGCACCAGCGGGCCGAGCCCGAAGAGCTTCACCTCCTTGACGTGCGAATCGCGCGTCAGGATCCACTCCAGGTAGTTCTGCCGCCGCCCCTCGGGCGCACGCCAGGAGTTGAGGCGAAACGATTCGCCCGAAAGCTTTGCCTCGGCGATGAAGGCCGGCAGCGAGGCGGCGACGATCAGCAGCACCGACCAGGGAGAGAGGCGGGCGAGCAGCACGGCATAGGTGGCCAGGATGATCAATTGCTGCAGGAGCGAGGCGATCTCGAGCACCAGCGAGAGTGGACGCGACGACGCTTCGCGCCGCGCGTTCTGCATCCGGTCGTAGAAGGCGGCGTCCTCGAAGTGCTTCAACTCCAGCTGCGTCGCCTTCTCCAGGACCAGGGTGTTGACGTGATTGCCGAGCGAGGTCCGCATCAGGTCGCGCAGCAGCGACTGCCCGCGGGAGAGCGTGGTCGAGAGCACCATCAATCCCAGCTCGAGCACCACCAGCCGCAGCACGCGCGAGCGGTCGCCGCCGCGCGCCGCCACCACCACCGCATCGACGATGAGCTTTCCGACCCACGCCAGCGTCGCGGGCAGGAAGGCCTGGCCGAGCAGCAGCGCGACGATCCCCACCGCAAAGCCGCGCGACGAATCGCGCACCAACGCAAAGGTGCGCGGCAGATAGCGCAGGTATTTGACCGTCAGCCGGGCCCGCTCGCGAAAGGGGGGGCGGGCCGCCGCCGTCGAGGGAGGCGGCATCAGCGCTCGAGCAGTTCCTGCACGCGCGCCTTGTCTTCGCGATAGTTGAAATGCTGGTAAAGGAGATAAACGTTCTGCTGGTCGAGAATGCGGTCCTTCAGCAGCGGAACCGCGAGCAGCTTGTCGTCGCGGTACACGACATGATCGATGAGCGCGCCCGCCTGCGCGGTGCTGAAGTAGGAGTGGCGCGCCGCCGTCTCCAGCATCGACAGCTTCGCCTGGCCACCTGTTTCGATATCCATCGCATTCAGCAGCCGGCGGAACTCCTCGTGCGTCATCGCGGAATTGCGGACCTCGATCGGGGTGCGGCCTTCAGGCTGTGGGCGGTATTCGCGGGCGATGCCGTCGTCAGCGGGCAGCACCGGCGCGGGCGGGGCGGCTGCTCGCGGCACCGGCTTTGGCGCCGGCCGGTTTTCACGGGCGGGTCCGGAGCAGGCCGCGCAGAGCAGGGTGGCCGCGAGCAGGCGTTGCAGGGTCATGCCGCTGTTGTAACGCGGCGGCGCTCAGGCGGCGAGCGCGGCGTGCCAGTCCACCAGCCGCACCGTCTCGGAAGCGACGGCGAAGGTGATCTCGTCGCGGAAGCCCACCGGGTCGCCGCCGATCTGGAACGGCATCGGCCGCGAGAAGCGCAGCCGGGCGCGCTTGACGAAGAAGTCGGACATTCCGGGCTGGGGAAACTGGCCGGTCCACAGCTTGACCGCGTTGCGCACCGCTTCGAGGACCGGCCGGTCATAGATGCGCAGATTGATATGTCCCGGCTTGGCGCGCGCGTACGGAAAGGCCTTGAAGCCATATCCCCACTCGGGCGTGCCGCTCGCCGCGCCCACGCTCACCGGGCCATCGTACAGCTTGCGCGACGGGGCGCCGCCGTCGGCATCGAGAATGGGCAGCGGGTTGCCGCGCCGGTCCAGCTCGAAGGCGGTGCCTTCCAGGCTCTCCAGCAGCACGCGGGCCTGCCCGTGCAGGCGCTGCTCCCGCACCAACTCGGGAACGCTGATGCGCAGCGTGCTGTAGACGTAGCCCAGCGCGCTCTTGTTGAGCCAGGTCGCCGCGCGCGAACCCAGCAGCTGCGAGCCCCGCTTGCCGAGGTTGCGCGAATAATCATTCAGGATCCGCGCGTCCCAGCCCACGCCGGCGAAGTGGCAGAGCTGGCCGTCCACCTCGACCAGATCGAACGTCTGCGTGGGCAGCTCGCCCGGCAAGGCGGGGAGCCGGCGCAGGAGCGCGGGAAACTCGGGTGCCCCCGACGCGCGCGCCCAGCCATTGCCGGTGCCGAGCCTGAGCATGCCGAGGATGGGCAGCGGGCCGCGCTCGTGCATCAGATTCAATAGCTTGACCGCCGCGCCGTCGCCGCCGCCCGAGAGCACCACGTCGGGCCGCTCGGCGGCGATGCGGTCGGCGTGCGCGCTCGCCTCGTCGAAATCGTGCGAGACCAGCACCAGCGCGTTCGGGAGCGCTTCGCGCAGGTCGCGCTCGACGCGCGGCGTGACGCGCTTGGCGCGGCCATTGAGGAGGGCGGCGATCTTCATTGCTTATAGACGACTCCACCCTTCATCACGAAACGGACGTGCTCGAGCAGCGAGATGTCTTTCAATGGATCGCCGTCCACCGCGATCAGATCGGCGAACTTGCCGGCGGCGACGGCGCCGAGATCGGAGCCCGCGCAGTCGCGTGCCTGCGGCGGGCAGAGCGGGTCGAGCAGGGCGGCGGCCACGCTGGTGGCCGATTGAATGGCCTTCATCGGCGCCATTCCATAGCGCACCATGATCGAGAGCTCCTTGGCCTGGTTCTCCGTCCACGCATACCCGCCAGCGTCGGTGCCGTAGGCGATCTTGACTCCGCGCTGCAACGCGCTCTGGAAGGCCGCCTTCTCGAGCTCGACCATCTCGGGCCAGATGCCGCCTCGTCCCGGCGCGACATAGACGCCGACGAACAGCGTGGGACACCACGAGACGCCCTGGTGCGCCATGCGGTCGAGCAGGTCGGGGGTGAGCCCGTCGCCGTGCTCGATGGAGTCCACGCCCGCCCGCAGCGCGGCGTCGATGCCGTCCCAGCCCATCGCATGCGCGGCGACTTTCTTGCGCAGCCGGTGCGCCTCGTCCACCAGCGCCTTCAGCTCCTCGTCGGTGAAGTTGACCAGCGAGCGCAGCGGCTTCTTCGGATCATTGGTGCGGTAATAGCGCCGGTCCGAATAGAACTTGATCCAGTCGGCGCCATACTTCACCTCTTCGCGGACCGCCTTGCGGATGGCGTCGGGGCCGTCCACGATCTGCACTCCTTCCGGCAGGCGCAGCTCCCACGAATAGCCGAGCAGGGGATACATGCCGGTGGGCGCCATCGAGCGCGTGGCCACGAACATGCGCGGTCCCGGGATCACGCCGCGCGCGATGGCGGTCTTGACGTCGACGTCGGCATACATGGCGCCTTCGGTTTCGACGTCGCGGATGGCGGTGAAGCCGTTCATCAGCGCGGTGCGCGCCGCCGCGCTGGCCCGCAGCGCGCGATAGGCTGTCGACTCCTTGAGCAGCTGGTCGTCGTAATCGGCGGCGGTGATGTCGCCTTGCAGGAGGACGTGCGTGTGCGCGTCGATCAGGCCGGGCAGGAGCGTGGCGCCGCCGAGGTCGATGACTTTTTGCGCGCGTCCAGCGAGCTGCGCGGCCGGTCCGACCTCCTTGATGCGGTCGCCTTCGATCAGCACCGCGAGCCCGTCCCGGGGCCCGTCGGAGCGGCCGTCGATCAGGTGCGCAGCTTTGACGAGGACGAGCTCTTTCTGCGGCGCTGCGGCCTGGGCGACGAGCAGGATGGCAAGGAGCATGGCGGCGCAAGCTAGCGTCTCTAGTTGCAGAAGGCGAGCCCGTTCGCGCCGCCGCCGGTGCCGCGCGCGGTGATGGCCCGCGACGGGGCGAGGGCGCCGTTGGCATTGTAGGGATAGATCGCGATCTGGAACCCGGCTTGAGAGCCGCGGGCATTGGCCACGTACAGAAGATCGCCGTCGACCAGGATTTGTCCGGTGGAGGCAAGCGAGGGAACGCTCTGCTGCAGCCGCGTGATCCACGGTGCGTTCGGGACCGTCGAGGTGCGGGGCAGGGCGACGATGCTGCCGTCGCTGTTGGCTGCGAAAACGAGTCCAGCGCCGTGCGTTGTGTCCACGAAGACCGCATAGGGAGAGACCAGGCCGGTGGCGGGGCCGGAGATGCGGCGCGAGGGCCCGAAGCTGCCGGCGAAGGGATAGAAGTCGATGGCGCTGACGCCCTTGAGGCTGTCCGTGATTGCCACCACCAGCTCACCGTGCGCGGGGTCGTACCAGAGGCCGTTCGAGCTCTCGCTGGCGCCCAGCGTAACCGTCGCAGTGGCTGGGCCTGCCGCCGCGCGCGGGAGGGCATAGATATGGTTTCCGTTATCGCCGATGAAGACGACCCCGTGCGCGGAATCGACGGCGACGGCATTGCCCGCGGTTTCCCATTGCCGAAGCGGCGCGGGATTGAGCGCGGCGGGCGCGCGGCGATAGGCGGCAGCGGTGGGAATGGCGGCAAACGGACTGGCAAACCAGAGCTCGCCATTGCCCGGATCGGCCGCGATGAGCTGCGGCTGGACCGAGTCGGGCGCATTCGGTCCGCCGATGATGCCAAAGCTCCCGGGCGAGCCGGTCGGGGTCGATTGCGCGATCCATTCGAGTTGTCCGACGGGAGCCGTGGAGAAGGCCACCCAGAGCTTGCTGGCGGCCAGGTCCAGCGAGAGGCCGCCGAGCGCGCGGCCCAGGCCCAGATCGATGCGGCGGCTGTGTGCGGCGGCGCCGGTGGCCGCCCGCAGATAAGTAATGAGATAGCGATTGCCGGTGGAGGCGACGATCTCGCCGCCGTTCGCCAGCGCGTCCCAGGCGAGGCCGTTCACCGCGGGAAGGTCGCTGCCCTGTCCGGTGATGGCGCGCAGGGGGGTGCCCGAGCGATCCAGGCGCTGGATGACCTGGATGGTGGCGGGCTGATCATTTGCGCCGACGTAGAGCTCGTCGCGCGCGGGATCCCAGGCGAGGGCGCTCAGGCTGGACGCATTGGCGAACTGCAGGCTCCACTGCGCCGCGCCGCCCGCGGTATTGAAGACCTGGATGGCACCGTTGAGCTGGGCGGCAAAGACGTGGCTTCCGTCGAGCAGGAGCGCGGTGACCGGCGAGAGCGTGGTGATGCTGCGCTTGAGGGCGAGGGTCGCGAGCGAATAGACGTTCACCGCCCCGGCACCGGTTGCATTGCCGATGCCGACGAACAGCTCGCCCGCAGCCGGGTCGATGGCGACCGCGGCAGGCTGCCCGAGTTGCGCGGCGGCGCCTGCGACCAGGCCCGACGGCAGCGCGTTGCCCGAGGCGCTGGTCGAGTGGAGGGTGACGAAGCCGCCGTTGCTCTCGACGGCGGCGACGAGTCCGCCCGCGACCGCGACCGCGGTGGGCGCCAGCAGCCGTGTGTTGGTCCCGAAGAAGCGGCGCACGTCCGTCTCGCCCGAAGTGGCAGCGTCGAGCGCGACCACCGAGGGACCGTCGGTGGCGACGCAGAGCTCGCGGACGGGCGTGGCGGAAACCTCATTCGAAGCTGGCCCGGGGCCGCCGGGGCCGACGGCGCGGAGCAGGTAATAGCGCGCGGTGCCATTGGGGCTGGTATCGGCATAGACAGTGCCTGTCGGCGCTGCGAGAGGCGCGCCGAAGTCGTAGCCACCCGGGGTGTTGCTGCCGAAGAGCTGATATCCGGAGGCGCCGGCGATTGGCTGCCAGTCGAGCTGGACGACACCATTGCCCGAGACTGCGCTCAGCGACGGCGCGGCCAGCACGCCGCTCGACGGCGTCGCCGAGACCTCGGCGGAAGGGTCGCTCGCGCCGGAGGCATTGCGCGCAAGCACGACGAAGTAATCGGCAGCGGTGCTGCTCTCCGTATAGGAGAGCTGCGGCTGGTTCGTGGCAACGGCGCTGTAGGGACCACCGCTCGCCGGCGAGCGCAGGACGTCATATCCCGTCGCGCCCGGCACAGCGGGCCACGCGAGCGAAACGCTGCCGTCGGCGCCCGTCGCCGTGACCGAACCGGGGCTCGCGGGCACGGTCGGTACTTTGAGCTCAGCCGACGCGTCGCTGAGGCCGGAAGCATTGGTCGCGGCCACGCGCCAGGTATAGAGCGTGCCGGCGATCAGATTGGTTTGCTGCGCGCTCGTGGTGACCGCTGCGCCGGCGGGTCTCTCGTTGCGCTGGATGGAATAGCCGGTCGCGCCCGGCGCGGGATTCCACGAGAGCAGCAGGCCGGTCGCGCCGATCTCCGTAGCGACGAGGCCGGTGGGCGCCGGCGGAATGGTCAGCGCGCTGGCCTCGGCCGAGGCGGGGCCCGGGCCCGCGGCTCTCACGGCTTCGACGACGTAATAATAAGTCGCGCCGGCCAGCACGGTTGTATCGGTATATTGCGGCGCTTGCGAGGTGCCGAGCGGCCCCCACGGACCGTGCGCCACCTCGCCGCGCAGGATGGCATAGCTGATAGCGTCCGGAGCCGCGATCCAACTCAGCTGGACTTGTGCCTTGCCGCCGGTCGCGACCAGGCCATCAGGCGCACCCGGAGGCGCGGGGAGCGAGGCGCTGGCCGATGCGGAGCCGGCGCTGGCGCCGGCGGGATTGAGGGCGCGGACTTCATACCAATAGGTCAGGCCGGGGTGCACGGTCTGGTCGGCGGTGCTGGTCGCGGTCGCGAGGGTCAATTGGGCATAAGGCCCGCTCGCGAGATCGGCGCGCTGTATCGCGTAGTTCGTGGCGCCGCGCGCGGCCGTCCAGGAGAGCAAGACCTGACCGCCCGTTGCGGTTGCGGTCAGATCGGTCGGCGCGCCCGGCGCCGTCAGTGCGCTCGCCTCGTTGGAGCTTGCGCTCGTTCCTGCCGCGTTGAGCGCCTGCACGACGTAGAAGAAGGTGGTGCCGGCGTCGAGGCCCGGGTCGGTGGCGCTGGTCGCCGTCGAGGTCTGGGCGAGCAGATACGGCCCGCCGGATGCGATGCCGCGCAGGACCGAATAGCCGTTGGCGCTCGGGACGGCGCTCCAGGTCAGCGAGACGCTTGCAAGCGTGGCGGTGGCGGAGAGCGCCGCCGGGGCAGCGAGAACGCCGGGCGCCTCCGGAGGCGGCTGCGCCTTCTTGCCGCCCCCGCAAGCGAGCGCAAGGACGGTGAGCAGGGCGAGCGAGCGAAGCATGCGATTCCTCCGGCAGAGGCATTGCCTCTACCCGGAGAATCGCCGCCGCGATGCTTTGATTCCAATAGACGGGGCCGCTCGCGGCGTACCTGAGCCCGGTATTGCCAAAGGCTCATACCGGAGTTCGCCACGCGAGTTTCGGCCAGCCGGAGACCTTGCTTTCCCCTAGTTGCAGAAAGCGAGGCCCTGCGCGGCAGGCCCGACGCCGCGCACCTCGATGGCGCGGGCGGGCGCAACCAAGGTGGAGCCGGCGAAGCTGGCGGTGGTGTACACCGAGATCTGGAAGCGGGTGTTGTTGCGGCTGTTGGCGACGTAGAGGTTGTTGTTGTCCAGCAGGATGCCGCCGACGCCGTTCAAGTTCAGGGAGCTGACCTGCTGGGTGAGCGTGGCGAGGGGATAACGGTTCGACGGGCCGCTGACGCGATCGAGCCGGACGATGGTGCCGTTGCGGTTCACCGCGTAGACGCTGGTGCCGTCCACGGCGAGCGCGTTCGGCTGGCTGAGCGACGTGGACGGTCCGGCGATGGTCAGGCGGCGCGGCCCCCAGGTGCCCGGGCCGGTGCGCGGGTAGAACGCGATGCCGTTGTTGTTCAGCGAGATCACCAGCTCATTGTTCATGCTGTCCCAGACGGCATTGTTGGGGATATCCCCCGCGGGCAGCGGCCCGATGGTGCCGAGCACATGGCTGCCGGCCGGATCGCTCACCGCCGTGGACGAGAAGGCGGTGACGGTCAGGTTCGAGGTCGAGACCACGTAGACCTCGGAGTTTCCGGGATTGAGCGCGATGGCGCTGTAATCGGCGCTGGGATCGTTGCCGCCGAACTGCCGCAGCGGGACGCCGTCGTAGATCACCGAGGCGGTGAGTGAAAACGCCCCGACGAAGTTGCCGTTGCTCAGGCTGTTCATCCACAGATCGTCCCGGGCGGGGTCGGCCACCAGCCAGGCCGGGACGTTGTTGTTGAGGGCGATGCGCGCGCCAATGGAGCCGGCGATACTGACCGCTCCGTTGCCGTCGTGCGGGACATAGCCGAGCAGCGCGGTGCTGTACTGGTTTCCGGAGAACCCGTCCGCGAACCAGTAGCGGCCCGCGGAGTCGAAGGCGATGGCCCCGGGATAGCCTTGGGTCGTGATGGTGCGGGAAGGGGTGATGACGCCGTTCGACGACCGCGGGTAGGCGTAGAGAACCCCGCCCCCGGACCGCACGATCTCGCTCGAGAGCGGATCGTAGAGGAGCGAGTTGACGGAGAAGGCGGAGGTCGCGCCGAAGGTGCTGCGCGCCGGGATCGGATGCGCCGAGCCGACGTCCGCGGCCGTGCTGGAGTAGACGAGGATGGCGTTCGTGGTGGCCTGCACTCCGACGTAGAGCTCGCTGTTGAGGGGATCGTAGGCCAGCGCGTTGATCTGGGTCAGGCCCGCGCCGTCCACCGTGAAGCGCCGCAACGGCGTGGGCGAGCCGGTATCGGTCTGGTGAAAGACCTGCACCGAATAGGCGCCGGCGACGAAGAGCAGGGCGTTCGCCGAATCGACCGCGATGGCGGTGGGCTGATCGGTCGTCACGGTGAAGCGGCTCGAGGGAGCGACGTCGCCGTCGGCCGTGCGCGCGAAGACGGCGATCGAGCCGGGCACGCCCCCGGGTCCGGCGTTGGCGACGAAGAGCTTGTTGCTGGTGGAATCGATTGCCACGCCGACGGGATTGTTGAACAGCGTGTTGGGGCCGGCGATCAGCCGGGAAGGAAGGACGTTGCCCGTGGCGGTGGTGGGGTGCACGGTGATGGAGCCGCTGCCGAGGGTGTTGAGAGCGGCGATCTCCTGATTGACGGAATCAACCGCGATGGCCGAGGGGCCGACCAGCCGCGTGGCGTTGCCGAAGAAGCGGCGCGCCTCGGTCTGGCCGCTGGCGTTGGCATCGAACGCCAGCGCGGAGGGCCCGTCGGTTGCGACGCAGAGCTCGCGCACGGGTGAGACGGTCACCTCGTTGGATTGCGGCCCAGTCGCCGACGCATTGGTGGCCTTGACGATGTAATAGACGGCGATTCCATTGCTCAGCCCGGTATCGCGATAGGCATTGGTGACGGGTTGCGCGAACGGGGTCGCGCTCTCTCCGCCCGCGGTATTCCCTTTATAGACGTTGTATCCCGTGGCGCCGGCCACGGCCGGCCAGCTCAGCCTGGCGCCGCCGTTCAACGCAATGGCCGAGAGGACCGGCGCGGTGAGCGGCACCGACGGAGTGGCAAAGAGCTCGTTGGAATCGATGCTGTCGCCCACCGCATTGTGAGCGCGGATCACGTAATAGTATTTGATGCCATTGACCGCGCTGATATCGGTATAGGCATTGGCCGTGGGCGTGGCGAGCGGGCTGCCATAGGTATAGTTGGCCGACGCCGTGCTGCCATACACCTTGAAGCTGGTCGCCGCCGAGGTCCAGGTGAGCGAGACCTGGCCGTTGCCGGCGGTGGCCGCCGTGAGCACCGGCGCGTCGGGGAGCCCAGCGACAGGCGTGGCGAAGACCTCGTTGGAGTAGCCGCTGCCGCCGGACGCATTGTGCGCGACGATGACGAAGTAATACTTCATTCCGTTGGTCAGGCTCGTCACGGTCTGCTTGAGGGCTGTGACGGTGGTGACGACGTTATACGGACCGCCGCTGGCGGCGGCCTGGAGCACGTCGTAGCCGGTGGCGCTCGACACCGGGGACCAACTCAGCGAGACCACGCCATTGCCCGGCACCACCACCAGATTGGCGGGATTGGCGGGGACGGTGAGGGCGGTGAACTCGGCCGAGGGATCGCTGGTGCCCGACGCATTGGTGGCGGTGACCACGTAATAGTAGGTGGTGCCCGGCGACAGGCCGGTATCGACCTGGCTGAGCGCGGCCGATTGCGCGCCGGGGGGGGCCTCGCCACCGGCGGTGGTGCCGCGGGCGACGGCATAGGTCGCGGCGCCCGGGGCCGCGGTCCACGACACGGTCAGCCCGATCTGGCTCAAGCCCGAGGCGTGGAGTCCCGTCGGGGGAGGCGGCGCGGTGATGGCCAAGGCCTCGACGGAAGCGGGGCTGTCTCCGGCTGCATTGCTCGCGACCACGACGTAATGCGAGGTGACGCCGGCGGGCGCGGTGAGGTCCACGTAGCTGGCGGCGGTCGAGGTCCCGAGCGCGGCGTGCGTTCCCGCCGCGAGACCGCCCGAGATCTTGTAGCTGGTGGCCCCGGCCGAGACGGTCCAGGTGAGCGTCACTTTGCCCTTGCCGCCGCTGGCGCTCAGGTTCGTAGGCGCTGCTGGCGGAGCGGCGGCGGTGGTGGCGCTGGCCTCGTGCGAGTTGGCGCTGGCGCCCGCGGCGTTGGTCGCCTCGACCACGTAGTAATAGGCCGTGCCGGCTGTGAGGCCGCTGTCGGCATAGCTGGTGGTCGCTGGCGTACTGACCGAATTATAGGGTCCTCCGGCGGTGGTCCCGCGCAGCACCGCGTATCCGGTGGCGGTGTCGGAGGCCGCCCACGAGAGCGTGATGGTGGTGACGGACGCGGTGGCGGTCAGCGTCGCCGGTGCGGCGGGAGCCGTGAGGGGAGGCTTGGGAGCGCTGGTGCTTCCGCAAGCCAGGGCGAACAGCGAAAGAGCGGCTAGAGCGGGGGCGCGGAGCATCGGACCTCCAGACGAGAAAAGTCGGTAGCAGTGTACCTTCCCGATGACCGGGGATCCGGTTTTGTCGGAGTCCGGCCAGCCGGGCGGTCTAGAGGCCGCCCGTGCTGGTCTGGAAGAAGGCCCCGGTCGCCGACCCGGCGTAGACCCTGGTCAGCGTGGTGGGATCGACGGCGAGGCCGGTGGTGGCGAGGTCGAGGCCGATGCTGGCCGCGGTCCAGGTGGTGCCGCCGTCGGTGGTGCGGAACACGCCCGCGCCATTGGACGCAGCATAAAGCGAGTTAGGAATGGCGGGCTGGAAGGCGACGGTGGTGAAGGGCGACGAAATGCCGGCCGGGGTGACGGCGAACATGTTGTCGCCCTTGCTGGCGCTCTTGAAGACGCCAGTCGGCGCGGCGGCGTAGACGGTGAGGGCGGCGCTGTCGAGCACGAACGAGGTCACGCCGGGGACCAGGGTGCCGTTCGCCAGCTGGAAGGCGCCGCCGAAGGAAAAGCGGTACGCGCCGTTGGACGCGCCCACCAGGACCAGTTTCCCGTTCGGATCGCCCGCGACCGAGGTGAGCGGCATGACCGCGCTTGCCGGCAGCAGGACCGCGGACCAGCTGGCGCCGGTGCCCGAGTACAGGCCGGTCACGGTGCTGACGTAGATGTTGCCGAAGGCATCGGCGGCGATGCCGGTGGGGCGCGGGTTGCCGGTGATGGGCTTGGCGGTCCAGGCCGGCGCGGCGCCGAGCGGCGACGAGTAGGGGCCGGCGTTGGTGGCGGCCCAGACCAGGCTGTTCTGCGTGTCGAAGGCGATGCCGACCACCTGGGTGACCCCGGCGAAGCCGGCGTTGCCGTCGGCGAAGGTTGCGCTCGAGTCGTTGGAGATCTGCACGCCGAGCCTGGTGGTTGCGGCGTAGACGCGCGTGGGCGTGGCCGGGTCGATGGCGATGGCGTTGACCTGCGCGGCGATACCGTTCGAGCTGGCAGACCAGGCGGTGCCGCTGTTCGTGGTCTGGTAGATGAGCGCGTTCGGCTGGACGCTGAAGAGGCTCGCTGTCGAGGTCGGATCGGCTGCAAGCGCGGTGATGCTCTGAGCAAGAAGGCCGGTGCCCGCGGCGGACCAGCCGCTGGCGAGGACGGTGGCGGCGGTGCTGGAGAAGACCTCACCGTCGGCGAAGCCGGCGAAGATCTGCGCGCCCTGCAGCACGAGCGAGGTCATGGCACGGACCGGCGAAGGCAGCGCTCCGGTGTTCGCCTGCGTCCAGGTGTTGCCGGCGAGGATGTAGAGGTCCCTGCCCTGCGTGGCTGCGTAGAGATTGGTGGCCGTGCTGTCGATGGCGAGAGCGTTGACCGGGGTGTTGGCGAGAAGGCCCCGGTCGGCCCAGCTGACGTTCCCGGTGCCATTGGCGACGCTCGACCGCCAGACTCCGTTGCCGTCGTTGTAGGCGATGAATGCGTGCGAAGCGGTGGTCGGGTCCACCGTGAGCGCGGACATGGTGCTGGTCGCGGTCACCGGCAGGCCGCTCGACACCGCGGTCCAGGAGGCAGCGGAGTCGGAGGAGAGATAGACGTCGGTGGTGGTGATGGCCCAGAGCCGCGCGGTGTTGTTGGTGCCGACCACGATGGCCTTGACCGAGCCCTTCAGGTCCGGTCCGGCGCCGTTGACCGCCGCCCAGCTGGCGCCGGCCTTGGCGCGCGCGTAGACACCGTTCACGGTGCCGGCGTAGACGAGGCCATTCTTGTCGACCGCCAGCGCGTTGACCACGATGGCGCCCATGCCGGTGGTGTAGGCCGTCCAGGTGGCGCCGCCGTCGGTGGTGCTGAAGACGCCCTGGGTTGTCGCCGCGTAGCCAGCCGCGGGCGCCGAGGTGACCGTCGGGTCCATCTTGACGTCATTGACCGTGCCCCCGAGGGCCTTGGTCAGCGTCCACGGCGCGTTGATGTTGAAGCTGGCGCTGGTGCCCGGGCTGAGCGCCCCGCTCGAGGCGGTGAGCGTGTAGCCCTGGCCGACGGCGCTGACGAACAGGCCCGAGAAGCTGGCCACGCCATTCACGACGTTGGCGCTTGCGCTGGCCGCGGGTGTAAGCGAAGCCGCCCCTGGATTGTTGCCGATGGCGAGGACGACCTGGGGCGCGCCGGTGCTGGTGTTCAGGTTGGTCATCGCGTTGCCGAGCGCGTCCTCGATGGCGACGCTGAAGGCGCCGATGGTGGTGCCGGGCGTCGCGTTGACCGGGGATTGCAGGAAGACGACCTGCGAGGCCGGGCCGAAGAAGGAGATGGCCGCGACCGGCGCGGCGGCGCCGATGGTGGCGGTGAGGTTGTCGTTCTCGGCGCTGGGCGAGGAGATGGTGGTGAGATAGGAGCCGTTCGCGTCGGTGAAGCCGTTGGCCGCGGCGAAGGTGGCCGCGGGGCCGTCGCTGGTGAGCAGCACCGACTGGCCGGCCACCGGGTTGCCGGAAACGTCGCGCGCCAGCACCGTGACGGAGACGAGGGTGCCGGAGAGCGCGCGGGTCTGGCCCAGCGTGAGCGTGCTGGTGGCCGTCCCAGCGGGCCGCGACTGGAACAGGGCGGCGGCGTTGAGGTTGAAGCTGCCCACCGCGGCGGTGATGGTCTTCAGCTGCGCGGTGGTCGAGGCGAGCGTGGCCACCAGCGTGCCCGCTCCGTCGGTGACGGCGCCCGAAACCACCAGCGTGTTGTTGCTGCCGTCGACGGTGACGGTGACCGGCTGGTTCGCGACCGCCGCCCCGAACTGGTCCTTGACCACGACCGTGATGGCGGTGGTGGTGGTGCCGTCGGCCGGAAGCGCGCCGCGGCTCAGGTTGAGGGTGGAGTTGTTCGCGCTCGGGGTGCCCGTGGGATTGGGCGCGGTGGAGGGATCGAACACCGGCGTGGGGCTGACGCGGCTGGGGCCGCCGTCGCCCAACTGGCCCGAGGCGCCTAGGCCCCAGCACCAGAGCGAGCCGTCGGTCCGGACGCCGCAGCTGTGCGAGAGGCCGGTCGCGACCGAGGCCCAGTTGGCGGCGGTGCCGACCTGCGCCGGCGAGGGGCGGTCCGCGGTGTCGCCGAGGCCGAGCTGCGAGCGGTCGTTGGCGCCCCAGCAGGAGAGCGTGCCGCCGGTGCCGATGGCGCAGGTGCTGAGCGGGCCAGGCGAGACGCTGGTCCAGCTGCCCGCGATGGCGGACGGTGCGTAGACGGCGCTGGTGAAGCCGCCGTTGCCGACCTGGCCTCGCGAGTCGCCGCCCCAGCAGGAGAGCTGGTTGGCCTGCAGCGCGCAGCCATGCTGGCTGCCGGCGGCCACGCCGGTCCAGTTGTTGAGTGCGCCGACCTGCACGGGCGAGGTGCTCTGCGCCACGGCAGCGGCCTGCGCCAGCTCGCCGACATCGTTGGCGCCCCAGCAGAAGAGCCCGCCACCCTTGACGCCGCAGCTGTGCGCCGAGCCGGCCACCGCAAGCGCGTAGCCCGAGTCGACGAGCGGTCCGGGCGTGCTGCGGAAGCTGTTGAAGGCGACCGTTGCGTCGCCGAGGTCCCCGCTGGCGTTGCTGCCCCAGCAATAGATGCTGTTCAGCCCGTTGTTGCCGCGCATGCCGCAGGCGTGGGTGCCGCCGGTCGAGATCTGCTTCCAATCGATGCTGGTGCCGACCTGCACGGGCGCGCTGCGATCGACGCTCGAGGTGCCGTCGCCAACCTGGCCCTGGTCGTTCTGTCCCCAGCACCAGAGCGCGCCGCCCGAGGTGATACCGCAGGTGTCGTTGGCGCTGGCGGTGAGGGTCGAGAACGATTGGCCGCCGGCGACCGCGGTCCAGGCGCTGCGATCGATGAGGGTGCCGTCGCCGAGCTGCCCGCGGGCGTTGCTGCCGCTGCACCAGGCGGTGCCGTCGGTGCGCAGCGCGCAGGTGTGCAGCGAGCCTGCCACCACCTGGCGGAAGTCGCGCGGGTCCACGCGGACGGGCGCGGGCTTCTGCGTGGCGCTGCCCGTGCCGAGCGCGTCGGCGGCGTCGTTGCCCCAGCAGGAGATCGCGCCGGCCGTGCTGACCGCGCAGGTGTACTGGAACCCGGCGGCCATCGTGCTCCACGGGCCGCCGGCCACGGTGGACTGCGACTGGTGACCCACCAGCGTGCCGTCGCCGAGCTCTCCGTTGGCGTTGGCGCCCCAGCACGAGATGCTGTTGTCGGTGTGGCGGCCGCAGGCGTGGCTGAAGCCGGCGCTGACCTGCGTCCAGTCGATGAGCGCGCCCACCTGCACCGGGGCGCTCTGATTGACGGGCGCTGCCGAGCCGAGCTGTCCGTTGTCGTTGCGGCCCCAGCAGAAAGCGGCCCCCGAGGTCTTGGTAGCGCAGGTGAACTCGGAGCCGGACGCGATCGAGGCCCACTCACCGGCGGCGCCGACCAAGGCGGGAGTCTGGACGGGGCTGGCGACGTTGCCGATGCCGATCTGGCCGCTGAGGTTCAGGCCGAAGCAAAAGAGCGAATTGCCCTGGAGGCCGCAGGTGTGCTGGCCGCCGGCGCTGACCGCGGTCCAGCTCGCGACGGAGATGCGAGTCGGCGCTGCGACCTGCGGGGGCGTGCCGTTGATGATGGTCGTCGTAGCAAGCGACCAGCTGAGTTGGGTGAACCAGGTAGGGCCCCCGAGGAAGTTGTCGACGTAGCTTCCGTCGGGATAGGGATTCGAGGTGTTGATATGGAAGACGATGCCGCTGCCGTTGGCTAGGGCCGCGGTACGCAGCACCATCGCATAGGTGTTCCCGGCCGTGACCGCGACCGGTGTCGAAAAGGTGAACTTCGTCCCACCGGGCACGAAGGCTGCGCTGGTGGTAGGCGGCAATGAGTTGATCGCGATCGGATCGCTCGTCCCGAGCACGCCGCCCACGGGTGTGCCACGCGCAATGGCTGCGTAGATGTCGATGAAGACGGGCTGCGGCGGCGCGTTGCTCGACGCCTCGATCTCGATGTCCGTCTCTATCAGGTTGCCGTTGAGCGTTGCCTTGAACGTCTGCCCGACCAGCTCGGGCCCGGCGTTGTCGGCGGTGGTCGGGCCCGGGCCGGCCGGCGCGGCGACGCTGTGATTGATCGTGGACGCCGGCGCAATGCCGAGCTGCGAGCTCTGGTTGTTGCCCCAGCAGTACAGCGCGTTGAAGTTGTCGGTGGCGCAGGCGTGGAAGTCGCCGGCGGTGATGCGTGTCCAGGCCGTCGCTGGCGCCACTTGCTGCGGGGTGAGCGCGGGCGCGCCGGTGCCGCCAAGGCCGAGCTGGCCATAGGTGTTGTCGCCCCAGCAGAAGAGCGCGGTGCCGCGCAGGCCGCAGGAGAACGTGTTGCCGTTGGCGATGGCGGTCCAGTCGGAGGCGATGCCGACCCGCACCGGCGAGGCGCTGGGCGTGGTCGTGCCGTTGCCGAGCTGGCCGCTGGCGTTCGGGCCCCAGCAGGAGAGCTTGCCGGCGGTGATGCTGCAGGTGTGCTGCGAGGCGGCGAGCGGACCGTAGACACTGGCCACCGGCGCCGCGGCGACGTTGAAGGGCGCGCTGTCCGCCGTGCCGACGCCGGCGATGGAGCTGGTGGCGTGGAGCTTGCCCGCGAGGAGCGCCTGGTTGATGGAGAGATCGACGAAGCTCGCGACGCCGGTCTGGAGCGCGACGGTGTTGGTGCCCGAGAGCGTTGCCGTGCCGCCGTTCGCCAGCGCGACCGTGATGGTGCCCGCCCGGCCGGTGGGGTTGTTGAAGGCGTCGAGCGCCGCCACCGAGGCACCGAACTGCTGGCCGGTGAAGGTGTCGCCGGGCTGGCCGACGAATGCCAGCTGTGTGGCAGCGCCGCCGACGTACTGGACCACCAGCGTGAGCTTCAGCGTGCCGCCGCTCGGGCCCACGGTGGCGACGAAGGTCTTGGCGTCCGCGACCTGCGACTGCAGCGTGGTGGCGAACTGGCCGGCGCCGTTGGTGAAACCCGAGGTGGTGCTGAAGGAGTCGCCCGGATCGATCGACGAGCTCTGGAAGGTGACCGGCGTGTTGGCGATGGGCTGGCCGGCGCCGTCGAGGGCGGTGACCAGCAGCTTCGCGCCGTTGGTGTTGTCGGCCACGACCGGGTTCGGGCTGGTGGCAGCGAGCGTCAGCCCGCTGTGATTCACGTCCGGCGCCGCCGTGGGGATGACTGGCCCTGCGCTTGCGGACGTCTGCGTGCCGCCGGCGTTGCTGGCGTCCACCTGGTAGAAATAAGAGGTCTCGTTGGTGAGGCCGCTGTCGGTGGCCTGGCAGGCGCCGGCGCTGCAGACCGCGCCCGAGGCCAGGTTGGCCGCGACCACGACGTAGGTGCCGTTCTGGCTGGTGGAGCGCTGCAGGTTGTAGCGGGTGGCCGCAGGCGCGGCGTTCCACGAGACGATTGCCGACGACACGCCGGGAGCCAGGCCGGTGAGGACCGGCGGAGGCGGCGCGGTGGTGGCTGCGACGAGGGTCGAGTAGGGGCCGGGGCCGCCGGAGTTCACCGCTCGGACCTGGTACCCGTAGGTCGATCCATCGAGAAGGTTCGTGTCCGGGAACGTGGTGCCGCTGATGAGCCCGCCGATCTGGGTTGTCGACGAGTCGGGGTTGGTGCGCAGCAGGTTGTAGCCCGTGATGTTGAGATCGCCGTACTGCGTCCAGGTCAGCTGCACTGACTGCACCCCGGGCACCGCTGCCAGGCCGGTCGGCGCCGTCGGCGGCGGCGGCGGAGGGATGATGTTGAACGCGAAGCTCAGCGCCTGCGCGAGGCTGACGCTCTGGAGGGTGGTCGAGTTGACGTAGTCACCGGTGACCAGCACCGTGTAGCCGGTGCCGAGCTTGGTGATGGTGAGCGCATGGGTGGTGTCGAAGACGAATTTGCCGTTGGTCGCGACGAGAGTGCAGGGGCAGGCGGCGCCGTTGTACTTGAGCTGGGCACTGGAGACGGGAGGATTGGGGCCGAGCGCGACGGTGAGGGTCGCGGCCGCGCCGTCCTGCGCAGGCAGGATCGGGTTGCCCTGCGCATCCTCGATGGTCACGGCCGGCGCAACCGGCGAGGGGCCCGGAGTGTTGACGATGGTCTTGTTCTGGACCGAGTCGCGGGGCTCGAGGGTCCAGACCACCTGCGTTGCGGTGCCCGGCACGAAGCGAACGGTCACCGGGGGCAGCGCGAGCGCACCGAGTTGGGCGCTGGCCGTCTTGAGATCCTTGGCGCGGGTGGAGGCGAGGGTCGCGGTGATGGCGCCGGTCACGTCGGTGGCCGGGTTGGCCTGAACCAGCGTGATGGCGTTGCCGACCGCGCTGATGGTGCCGGGGACGCCCGCGATCGGGTTGCCCGCAGAGTCGATCGCCGTCGCGGTGAGCAGCGAGGTGGCCACTCCGTCGGCGACGATGTTGTCGTTGGGGACGGCGGTGAAGGTGGATTTCGCTGCGCTGGGTGACGAGGCGCGGATGGCGACTTGCGCGGGGAAGCTCTGGTGCGCGCCCTCGCTGACCACCAGCTGCACCGTGAAGAGGCCGTCCGCCCCCGGGATGAACCCCGGATTCGACAGGGTCGGAGAGGTGAAATCCCCGTGACCCGGAGCAGCGGTGACGAACGACCACGCGTACGAGAGCGTCGGCGCCAGGCCGCAGCCCGCGCCGGTCAGCACATCGAGCGGCTGCGTGTCGGGGCTCGAGCTCGTGCCGCCGTTGAGCAGCACGGTGGACCCGGTGAAGAGCACCGGCGTCGAGGTGACCGGCGCCGCCAGCGTGCGGGGGCCGTCGATGCCGATCTGCGCGGTGGGCAGCTGCGCGCCGCAGCCCGAGACGCCGACCAGAGCGTTGCCGTTCGCCTGCGCGAAGAGTTGCGTGGTGGAGCGGCCGGTGGAATCGGTGAGGGTGAGCTGCACGTCGTACTCGCCGGCCAGGTCGGGCACGAAGGTCGGCGCCGGGGCCGCCGCGTTGACGAAGCGCGCGATGCTGCCGGCCGGAGCCTTGGCGAAGCTCCACGCGTAGGTGATGGTCTCGGCGGGGTAGCCGCAGGCGGCGTCGGCGTCGACCACGTTCGCCGAGAGCTGAACCGGGGTGCCGGCGTAGAACGCGATCGCCGACGAGCCAAGGGTGCTGCTGGTGATCTGCAGCGGCCCGGTGCCCAGGTTGGTGGTGACGATGGAGGGCATGGACTGCTGCGCCTTGAAGGCCGGGTTGACCCCGTCGAGCGCCATGGGCGGCGCGGCTCCGCAGCTCGCCTTCACCGCGAAGGTCGAGGTGCTGCGCAGGCCGGTCGAGTCGGTCAGCGTGAGCGCGAGCGTGTAAGTGCCGACCACGTCTGGGACGAACCCGGGCGCTGCCGTGGCGGCGCCCGCGAGCGTAGCGCGGCTGCCGGCGGGCGCTGCGAGCGTCCAGGCGTAGGAGACGGTCTCGACCAGGCCGCAGGCGGCGTCGCCATCGGTGACGGTCGCGCCCAGCTGCACCGGGTAGCCGAGGTCGAGCGAGGTGGTGGTGTTGTTGGCGCCCGTGATGCTGATGGGAGCGCCGGCGGGCAGCGTCTGCAGCGCGCTGAACGCCTGCGCGATGGGCGCGGCCAGCCCGCAGGTCGCGCTGGCGGTGAAGGAGAAGATGCCCGAGCCGGTGAGGCCGGTCGAGTCGGTCGCGACCAACTGCATCGAGTAGGCGCCGGGCAGGTCGGGGGTGATCACGGGGGCCGCGGCCGAGGGGAAGCGAAGCTGGGCGGCGCTGCCCGCGGGCTTGGCCACGAGCGTCCACGCGAGCGTCGCGGTCTGGGCGGGCGAGACGTTGCAGACGGTATTGTCGACATCGACGGCCGTGGCGCCGAGCACCACGTCGAGGTTGTCGTCGAGCGTGGCCGGAGCAGCGAGGCCCGACCCTGCCTGCGTCGCCCTGAACGACCCGACGGTGGGCGCGTTGTAGCCGCACTGCTGCGCGGTCACGGTGGTCAGGAGCTTCGCGCTCGAGGAGCCGAAGGTGCCGGTGGCGACCACCGCGACCTGGTAGGCCCCGGGCGCGAGCGCGGTGAGCTGGGCCGTCGCGCCGGAGGAGACGAGCTGCGGAGCGGGTGCGCCGGGCGGCTGGCTTGCGATCGACCACGCGTAGGTGAAGCCTGCGCTCTGGAAGCGCACCGGGCAGGTGGCGTTGGGGTCCGGCGTGCTCGCGGTCAGCCTCACCGGCGCGAAGGTGTAAGGCGTCGAGCTCGGGGCGACCGAGACCACAGGCACCGGCAGCGCAGCTCCGCAGGACGAGGCGGTGACGGTGGCGAACTGTGGCGCGGAGGCGTTGCCGAGCGAGTCGCGCACGATCAACATCGCCTGCCAGACGCCGCCCGCGACGTCGGCGGTGAAGCTGGGCGAGGGGACGTTCGCGGCGTCGAGCTGTGCCTGGCTCGCAGCGGGGCGCGAGACGAGGGCCCACTCGTAGCTGAGCTGGCCGTTCCCGCAGGAGCCGGTGATGGCGGCCGCGGGGATGGAGAGGTGGACGGCGTCGTCGCGGAAGGGCGCTGCGGGCGACGCGACGATGGAGCTCGCGACCAGGGCTGGTCCGGCCGCGCACCCGCCTGCGGTGACGGCGGTCGTAGCCGCGGTGGAGAACCCGCCGCTGTCGGTGACTACCAGCTGCAGCTGGTAGGTGCCGGGGACGTCGGGCGTGAACGACTGCGCCTCGGCCGACGGAGCGGCGAGGCCGGCGCCGCTGGTCGCGGGGCGCGAGAGGACGGACCAGGCGTAGGAGAGGCTGCCGCCGGCGACGCAGGCGTCGGAGAGGGTGGCCGGGAGGTGCGCGAGGTTGACGGTCTGGCCGGCGCCCGCGTTGACCGAGATGCCGGTCAGGTTCGGCCCGCAGCTCCCGGTCGGGACGGTGACGGTGAAGGGCGGCGACGACAGTCCGGTCGAGTCGGTGGCGATCACGCTGAAGACGTAGGTGCCGGCGACGGCGGGCGTGAAGCTGAAGGCGGCGGCGTTCGCTCCTGCGGCGCTGAGGTTGGCGCCGGAGGGCGTCGAGACCAGCGTCCACGCGTAGCTGATGGCTTGGGTCAGCGCGGGGCTGCAGACGCCGCCCGGGACGTTGTCGGGGTCGAGCGCGGTAGCGGTCAGGGTGACAGCCGAGCCCACCGCGGGCCGCGACGAGGCTACGCCCGAGACCTGCGTGGTGACCTGCATGACGGCCGGCGCGTTGCCGCCGCACCAGAGGGTGCTGATGGCGACGGTGGCGGGCGCGCTGGCGAAGCCGCTCGAGGAGGCGGCGATCACCTGCACGAGGTAGCTGCCGGCCGTCGCGGCCGCGAAGTTGGTGGACTGCGCAGTCGGGGCGCTGAGCGCGCTGGAGGCGCCCGCGGGCGCTGTGATCACGCTCCACGCATAGGTGAAGCCGGTATGAAACCGCAGGGGGCAGGAGTTGTCGGCGTCGGCGGCCGTGGCGGTGAGCGCGAGCGGCGCGAGCTCGTTCACCTGGAGCTGCGTCGCCGGGCCGACTGGCTGCGGGGCGATGGCGACCGTGGGCCGCTGGGCACCGCAGTTGGAGGTGACCAGCGTGAGGAACTGTGGCGCGGAGATGTTGCCGAGCGCGTCGGTCGCGACCACCGAGAGCTGGTAGGCGCCGACGGCGTCGGGCACCAGCGCGGGCGCCGCGTCGGTGGTGGACGAGAGCGCGGCGTGGCTGTGGGCCGGCGCGGAGATGAGCGCCCACTGCCAGACGTACGGCTGCGTGCGGCCGGCGGCGCAGGCGGCGTTGAGGTCCGTGAGCGGAACAGAGAGCGTGACCGCGTCGCCGATGTCGGGCGTCGCGATCGACGAGGAGACCGCGCCGAGCGCGGGCGGCAGCGCGCCGCAGCTGCCTGCGGTGAGGGTCACCTGTGCTGGCGCAGAGGAGAAGCCGCCGCCGTCGGTGACGACGAGCTGAAGCACGTAGCTGCCCTGCAGGCCGGGGATGAAGGCGGTGCTGGCCGCTCCGGGAGTGGCGAGGGTTGCGCTGCTGCCCGCGGGCCGCGTGGCGATGGACCAAGCGTAGCTGAAGCTCGCGTTCTGCACGCACGCGTCGGAAATGGCAGGGGCGCTCACGGTGGTCGCGGTGCCCACGCCCGGAGTCGAATTGGTCGCCTTCAGCGCACCTCCGAAGGTCGGCCCGCACGTCCCAGTGGTGACGGAAACAGGGAACGGCGCGGACGACAGGCCGGTCGAGTCGGTGGCGACGACGGTGAACGCGTAGGTGCCGGCCACATCGGGCGTGAAGTCGAAGAAGGCGTTGGTCGAGCTGTCGGCAGGGCCGTTGACCAGGCTGCCGGCGGGTTCGGACACGAGGCTCCATCGGTAGGTGAGGCTGTCGGTGCAGCCCGTGGTGATGTCGGCGTCGCTCGCGGCGGCGGTCAGGCGGACGGCCTGGCCGATGGCGGGGCGCGAGGTGGCGACGCCGCCTGCGAGCGTGCTGACGCCGAGCACTACCGGCGCGTGCGAGCCGCAGGCGCCGGCGACGAAGTCGACGCTGGCGGGAGCGCTGCTGCGGCCGTTGGAGGCGGTGGCGACGACCTGGACGCTGTACGTGCCGGGCGTGAGCGCCTCGAACGAGGTGTTGGTGCCGGTGGCGCTCGAGAGTTGCGCGCGGCTGCCGGTCGTCGCTGAGGTGAAAGTCCAGGCGTAGGTAAAGCCACTCACCGCGAAGCGCGCTGGGCAGCTCGCCGGAACGCTGTCGGCGTCGGTGGCGCTGAGTCCGAGCACTTGCACGGCCTGCAGCGAGAGCGTGTTGACGCTCTGCGAGCCGGCTGGCGACACCGAAACCTGGGGGAGGTTCGCGCCGCAGCTTTCGGTGTGGACGATAAAGAACGCGGGCGCCGAGACGGTGCCGAGCGCGTCGGTGACCACTGCGGCGACCTGGTAATCGCCGGGCACGTCGGGCACCAAGGCGGGCCCGGCGGCGCTGGCCGAGCTCAGCTTCGCGCCGCTGCCGGCAGGACGCGCCACCAGCGCCCACCGGTACGAGTAGGGAGCGGTCGCGAGCGCGTTGCAGGCGGGGCTCGAGTCGGTGAGCCTGGTTCCGAGCGTCACCACCGAGCCTTGGTACGCGAGCGGCGTTCCGGTGGAGCCGTCGGGCTCGACGTAGCTGGCGGTGATGGGAGTGGCCGGATCCCAGGCGATGGTCGAGCTGGTGCAGGGCGCGATGCTCACGGTCCGGTAGACCGGCAGCGAGGCGAGGCCGAGCCCGTCGGTCACCACCAGCTGGACCTGGTAGGCTCCGGGGACGTCGGGTGTGAACCCGGTCTGCGTGGCCGAAGGGTTCGCCACCACCGCCTGGCTCGAGGGCGGGCGAGAGGTGAGCTGCCAAAGGTACTGAAAGTTCGCTGACGCCTGCGCGAGGCAGTTGCGATCGATGACGGCGTGCGCCTGCAAGCTCACGGGCAGTCCGATGCCTCCCGCCGTGGAGGTGAGGTAGTCCACCGCGGGCCCCAGGCTGGCGCAGGTGCTGACGGTGAGGTGCACGAAGGCGGGCAGCGAGACGACGCCCTTGTCGTCGGTGACGGCGACCTGGAGCACGTAGTCGCCGGCCGCGACGGGAGAGAAGCTCGGCCCGGGGCTGGCGGGGTTCGACAGCACCGCGCTGCTCATCGTGGGGGCCGAGACGATCTGCCAAGAGTAGCTGAAGGTCGGCAGCGTGTTCGCGCAGGAGGCGCTCTCGGCCGGCGTGGTGGTGAAGGTCACCGAATCGTGCGGCAGCAGGGCGAGGCTGGCGGGCGAGGCGGCGACGCTGGGCACGCCGGTGCCGCAGGCGGTAGTTGCGACCGTGAGCCAGGTCGGCGCGGACCGCAGGCCGTTGGCGGCGAGGGCGGTCACGGTGAACTGGTAGCTGCCGACCTTGTCGGGCGTGAAGGTCGGGCGCGCGGCCGACGGGTTGGAGAGCGCCGCGTTGCTGCCGAACGGGCGCGACACCATCGCCCACTGCAGCGAGAGCGCCTGCGGGAGACCGCAGGAGTTGTCCACGTCGTCGGGGTTGGCGAAGAGGCTGACCACGCTGCCCGGGTCCGGATTGGCGGGTGTGGCGGCGGTGGCGGTGATGGTCGGCAGCGAGGCGCCGCACTTGCCGGTGCTGATGGTCGCGATGCTCGGCGCGCTCTGGATTCCGGCGGCGTTGGTGACCACCAACTGGACCTGGTAGCTGCCGGCGACGTCGGGCGTGAACCTGGTGCTGGCCGCGGTCGGATCGACGAGGGACGCCGCGCTGCCCGCAGGCCGCGTGACCATCGACCAGCGGAAGGTCTGCGTCGCGTCGTAGCCGGGGCAGGTGCTGTTGACGGTGTCGCTGACGGTCTGCACCAGCGCGACCGGGCTGCCGACGAGCGGCGCGGCGGGAATGCCCTGCAGGTTTACAATGATGGGCACGCTGTTGCCGCAGGTCTTGACGGTCACGTGCGCCGAGGCGCTGGCGCTGGTTCCGTTCGAGTCGGTGACCTGGAGGCCGACCAGGTAGTCTCCGCCCTGGTCGGGGGTGAACGAGGGTCGCGAGGCGCTGGTGTTGTTGAGCTGCGCGAAGCTGCCCGTCGGGACTGTGACCAGGCTCCAGCGGTAGCTGAAGGTCTCGCTGATGCCGCAGCTCGCGTCGGCGTCGTCTACCTTGACGTCGAACTGCACCGGGGTGCCGATGCCCACGGAGGCCGGCTGGAACGAGAGGGTCGGCAGAGGGGCCGCGCTGCCGCAGGCCTTGGCGGTGACGCCGTGATCGGACGGCGCGCTGACGAGGCCGCGCTCGTTGGTGACCACCAGGCGGAAGCGGTAGTCGCCCTCGACGTCGGGCGTGAAGCTGGGCGCGACGACGGCGCTGTTGTTGAGCGCCATCTGGCTGCCCTTGGGCAGGGACACGATCGACCACTTGTACGAGTACCGATGGGCGATGTTGCAGGTCGCGCCGCTGTCTGCGTCGCCGACCTTTGCGAGCAGCTGCGTCGGCTGGCCGAGGTTGGGGGAGACCGGGCTGCTGGTGAAGGCGACGGCGTCGATGAGCGGCAGCGCGCCGCCGCACGGCGCGACGTCGATCGCGATTTGTCCAGGCGCGCTCGAGCGGCCCGTCGAGTCGGTGACCACGAGCTGCGCGGTGTACGTGCCAGCGACGTCGGGCACGAAAGCGGGCGCCACGGCCCGGGGATCGCTCAGGCGCGTCTGGCTACCGGCCGGAAGGTCAACGATGGACCACGCGTACCGGAGGGTCTGGAGGCCGTGCAGCTGCGGCTGGCACTGCGGGCTGTTGTCCTTGTCGTCCACCCCCGGCGCAGAAAGCGCGACCGGCCGCTGGATAGAGGAGCTGGACGGGGTGCCCACCAGCGTTCCGGTGACGGGCGCGTTCACGCCGCAGTCGAGCGCGATGATTTTGAGGAGCGCAGGAGCGCTGGCGTAGTACTGCGTTCGCACCACGAGTTGGAGTTTGTAGTCCTCGCCGCCCGCGCGGCTGGGGATGTCGGGAGTGAAGCGAGTGACCTTGTTGGCGGGCGACTCGATCTTCGCCTGGCTCCCGCGCGGCGCCTCCAGGATCCTCCACTCGTAGGTGAGCGCGCCGTCCACCTTGCCGGTGGAGTCCTGGCTCTTCCCCGCGTCGAGGTGGACGGTCGACCCGGTGGCCACCGTCAGCAGCCAGGGCGCGGTGCCGCCGGGGACCGTGGCCTCGACGGACGCGACCGGAAGGTTGCCCGGCTTCGCGCACGCCGCGACCAGGAGCGTCGCGGCGGCGAGATGTCGAAGGCTCTTACGCATGTTTGGCAACTCCGAAGTCAACGGCCCGCCACTTTTCATGGCCGCTGGCTACTGGCCGTAGCCGAAGGTCTTGAAGAAGCCCAACCCGACGGGCCCCGCGAACCCCCAGCCCGGCTTGGTCGGGTCGAAGGCCACCGACTGGATCTGCGCCGCCGGCAGCCCTGCGCTGATGACGGTCCAGTTTGCGCCGTTGTTGGTAGAGCGCTCCACCAAGGGTCCCACTGCCGCGTACGCGTTGCCGGCGCCGTCGAAGGACACGTCGTTGGCCGCGGAGCCGACGCCGATGCGCATCACCCAGCTCTGGCCATGGTCGCCGGACTGGTAGACGCGGCCATCCGCGACCGAGGCCAGCACCGAGCCGGTTGCGGCATCGGCGTACAGCGACGTGATGGTCCCGCCCGCGCCGCCATTCAGGTCGAGCACCTTCGTCCACGCGGCGTTCGCGATCACCGAGGCGGTGTTCGGCAGGCGGTAGATGCGTCCGCCGTTGGTTGTAGCTCCATCGGTCCCGGCCAGCACGGAGCCGTTGGCCGTCACCGCCACCGCCGAGATCTGTGGACTGGTCTCCGTCATTCCCGTGTTGTGGCCGTTCGAGGGGAAGGTGTTGAATCCGTCGGTCGTGACGCCGACGCCGACCGGCCCGTTCTTGAATCCGACCACGACCGTCAGGCCGTTCGTGTCCGTCGGGTCCGCGGAGAGCGCGTAGGGGAAGCAAGCACCATTCAGCGTCAACGCCGTCCAGGTCGACCCATCGAATCGACCGACCAACGGAGTGACGCACGTGCCGCTCTGCGACGCATAGACGAGCGGTGTGCCGGAGGACCGGTAAGCGACCGTCAGGCCGGTCCAGCTCAGCGTGGTGGGACCTCCGCTCGGACCCTGCACCCAGCTCTGGCCGCTGTTGGTCGACTCCCATATGCCACTGCTCGTTGCGGCCCAGACATTGGACGAATTGGTGTCGACGCGGAGCCGGTTGACGGTGAGCGTGTTCGTGACTGGCGCTGCGGCGTTGTTGCTGTCGAGCCAGCGCGAGGTGGCGTTGATGGTGACCGAGGCGGTTCCGGTGTGGCCAGCGCCATCGCTAACCGCCACCTGCACGGCGTAGGCACCGCTCTTGTCGGGAGTCAGGCTCGGCGACGCCAGGGTGGCGTTGATGATGGTCGCCGTCGAGGCGGCAGGCTTGGCCGTGAACGTCCAGCTGTAGCTGAACGTGCGGGTGAGGCCGCAGCCCGTGAGCGTCACCGTGTTTAGCGGCAGCGTGTCGGAGTCGTTGGCGATCTCGCTCGCCACGGTGGCGAGCGCGTCGAAGAAGGAAGCCGCGTTGACCGGCTCGGTGGCCGACGCGGCCCCGGCGGCGAACGCGACCGGGCCGCTGACCGTGATGGACGGGTGCGGAGACTGCGCGCCGCAGGAGCCGACCGCGATGGCCGGCGTGGTGCCACCGCTGCGGAACTTCATCAGGCTGGTGGACGAATGGCCCAGCGAGTCCGTAAGGATCAGCTGGACGTCGTACTCGCCAGCCACGTCGGGGGTGAAGCTCGGGCTCTGCGACCCGGGGGCGTTGAGCGTCGCGAGACTGCCCGCCGGCTGCGAGGCCAGGCTCCAGGCGTAGGTCGTGGTCTCCGGATAGCCGCAGACGGACCGGCTATCGGTAACCTGCGTCGCAAGCTGGACGGGAACGCCCAGGTAGAAGGGCAGCAAGGCATTCAATGACGAGTTGGTCGAGTCGGTCGTGTGCGCGATCGTCACTGTGCTGGTCCCCGGCAGGCCCTGGATCGTGAGGTTGGGCACGCTCTGGGTGGCCGAGAAGAACGGCGTGGTGGTCGCGCCGACTTGCGTCACCGTTGGGCCAGCCGAGCCGCAGTCGGTATTGATGGTGAATGGCGCGCTGGTCGCGGATACGCCGAGCGAGCTGGTGGTCGTGAGCACCAGCGCGAAGCCACCCTTCAGGTCCGGCGTGAACGAGGGCGTCTGCGTGGTCGCGCCGGTGAGCCGGGCGTGGCTGCCCGCAGGCAGAGAGGTGAAGGCCCAGGCGTAGGTGTCGTTCTCGGGGATCGCAGGGTTGCAGTTCGCCACGAGCGAGTCCGCGTTGGTCACGGTCGCCGAGAGCGCGATGGGGAAGTTCAGGTCCATGGACGCCGGCGAGACGATGGCGGCAGCTCCCGGGATCGCCTGCGTGGCGGAGAAGGCCGAGGCCACCGGCGCGCGCGTGCCGCAGAGCGATCCGCTGAAGGTGAATGAACGGGTGCTCGAGTAATTCGCCGGATCGGTGGTGATCAGCTGGACCGTGTAGTTGCCGCCGGCCACGTCGGGCGTGAAGCTCGGCGTGCCGGTGGCCGGATTGAGGAGCGCAGCGTGGCTGCCCGCCGGGACGTTGGTGAGCGACCAGGCATAGGTCACGCTCTCTGCCGGGAGACCGCAGCCGCCGCTGCCGAGCGCGACGCTGTCGTTGTCCACCACGACCGCGCTGAGCTGCGCCGGGATGTTGGTGTAGAGAGCGCCACCGTTGACGAAGTTGGTCGGGGTCGCGCCGATGAGCTGCGAGGCCGTCATCGAGGTGGTCATCGGCGGGTTGGCGCCGCAGTTGCCGACCACGACGGGCGTCGAGATGGGCGCGCTTTGGTTGCCGTCGGCCGCGGTGACGACCAGCGACAGCGCGTACGTCCCGGGCGTGGCCGACTGGACGGTCACGGTCTGTCCGCTCGCGGCGCTGAGCTGCGCTCCCGTCGAGAGGGTCCAGGCGTACGAGAAGCTGGTGTTGTCGAAGCGGACCGGGCACGCCGTGCCGGCCGCCTCGGGGTCTGCCGGCGTCGTGGCGCTGATGGAGAAGGCGGTGTTGGCGTTGATGCCCGCAGGGATGACGGTCGAGATCGCTGCGATCGGCTTGCGGGCGCCGCAGTCACGCACTGCCGGCAACGTCTGGAAGAACGGCGCCGAGGTGTTGCCCAGTCCGTCCTTCACCGTCAGCATGAACTGGTAGCTGCCGTTCGGGACGTCAGCGACGAAGACCGGTGCGACGTCCGACGACGAAGAGAGCGTGGACTGGCTGCGCGCGGGCCGTGAGACCAGCGTCCATTGGTAGGTGAAGGCGGTGCTGGTGACGCCGCCGCAGCTGCCGGGCACGAGGCCGGGGGCGCCGAGCGGCATGGTGAGCTGCACGCGGTCGCCCGCATAGATGTTCTGCAGCCCGGCGGTCGCGTCGGAGGGGCTGCCGTTCGGCTCGGTGGCGTTGTAGAGCGCGGAAAGCGCGGGCGCGCCGATGCTGGGCGTGCTGGTGCAGCCGCCGGCGGTGAAGCTGGCGGTGAACACCGAGGAGAAGCCGCCGCTGTCGGTGACCACCAGCTGCGCCGTGTACGTGCCCGGGAAATCGGGGAGGATGGTGGGCGTGGCGGCGGTTGCGCTGGAGAGCGCCGCGCTGCTGCCGGCGGGGCGCGAGGTCAGCGTCCACGCCAGCGAGGCGGTGCCGCCGGCCACACAGGCGTCGCTGACGATGCCGGCCGAGAGCGTCACGAGCGTGCCCACGGTTGGCGTGAGGTTGTTGGGCACCGGGGGCGTGGCGAGCGTGGGGCCGCAGGTGCCGGTGGGCACGGTGACCTGCACCGGCGCCGAGGTGAGGCCCTGCGAGTCGGTGGCGAAGACGCTGAAGAGGTAGGTGCCGGCGATGTCGGCCGTGAAGCCGAAGGAGCTCCCGGCGATGATCGCGGTTGCGAACGAGACGGCGCTGCCGGCCGGCTCGGAGACGATGCTCCAGGTGAGCTTGAGCGCCGTGGTCTGCACCGGCGTCGCCCCGCAGACCCCGTTCAGCACGGCGTCGGCGTCAAAGCTGGACGCGGTCAGCGTGACGACGCTGCCGACCGGGGGACGCGAGGTGGCGCCGGCCCCGGTGGTGGCCGCGACGCCGGTGACGATGGGAGGGTTGGCGCCGCATGCCGAGACACGCACGGTGGTCAGCGACGGAGCGGAAAAGAGGCCGTTCGCGGCGGTGGCCACGGTCTGAACGAGGTAGTCGCCCGGAACCGAGGCAGCGAAGCTCACGGCAGAAGTGCCGTTGCCGGACACGATCGAGCCCTTGCCGCCGAGCGGGACGGAGACGATCGACCACGCGTAGGTGGTCTTGGTCAGGTCGATCGCGAAGGCGGCGGGGCAGGTGTTGTCTGCGTCGGTAACGGAGCCCGTGAGCGCGACGCCGAAGTTCGCGTTCACTAACACTGGCGTCGCCGGGACAATGGTGAGGCCGGGCTGGTTCGCGCCGCACTTCGACGCGGTGACGATGACGAACGACGGCGCAGAGACGTTGCCGAGCGCGTCGGTGACGGTGACTGCGAGCTGGTAGCTGCCGCCCGCGATGTCGGGGACGAAGCTCGGCGAGGCCGAAGTGGTGGAGGTCAGCGTGGCGTGGCTTCCCGCGGGCGCCGCGATCAACGACCAGCGGTACTGGTACGGCGTCACCTGCGTCAGGCTGCAGCTCGAGTTCGGGCCGCCGGCGTTCGCGTCGGAGATCGTGGGAACCGAGAGCGTAACCAGATCGCCAGTGTTGGGCAGGCTCGGACTTGCGATCCAGGTCGGGACGATACCCGAGGTCAGCTTCGGCGAGGCATTGCCGCAGATGACGGCCTGCAGCGTAATGGTGGAGGGCGCCGAGGTGAGGCCGGCGATATCGGTCACCGCAAGCTGCAGCTGGTAGGTGCCCGCCACGTCCGGCGTCAGCGAGGTGGTCGGCTGCGTCGCGCTCGTAAGAGTGGCTTGGCTGGCGGCCGGCCTGGAGAGCACCCAAGTATAGGCGTAGCTCGGGCTCGAGGTGGTTACGCATTGGTCCACGACGTCGGGCACACCCGCGGTCGCGGAGGGGGTGATCTTCACCGTCGAGGTCTGGCCGATGAGCGATTGCGCGACGTTGGGAGAGACGGTGCCCGCGCCCGCGCCTACGGTCGAGGTGAGGCCAAGCAGCTGCGGGCCGCAGGCCGCGGTCGAGACGGTGACCAGCACTGGCTGCGAGGAGAGGCCGTGGCTGTCGGTGGCGATGACGCTGAATTGGTAGGTGCCGGCGACGTCAGGCTGGAAGTTGAACGAGGCGACCTCGACGCCAGCGACGGGGACGCCGTAGGTCACCTTCGCCGCCGGCGTGCTGACGCTGCTGCCGCTGGGCAGCAAGACCACGCTCCATGTCGCGCTGGCGAGCGTGCCGCCGCCGGTGCAGGCCGAGTCGGGCAGCACGACGCTCGCGTTGAGGAACACCAGGTCGTTCACGTTCGGCCTCGAGATCGCCGCGCCGATGGCGGTGCCGAGCGTGGTGGTGACGCCGGTGATCGACGGCCCGTGTGAGCCGCAGGCGGCGACGGTGAAGTCCACCGAGGCCGGCGCGCTGGAGAGGCCGTTCGAAGCGGTGACGACGAGCTGCACGCGGTAAGTGGTGGCGTTGCTGGCGCTGAAGGCCTCGAAGGTGGTGTTGGGCCCGCTGGTGCTGCTCAGCACCGCGCTGCCGCCGACGGGCTGCGCGGAGATGGACCAGCGGTAGCTGAAGGTCAGAGCCGGATTGTTGAAGAAGCGCGACGGGCAGCTCAGATCGGCGTCGTTTGAGCTCGCGGTCAGCGGGTTGAGCGAATAGCTCGACACGCTCTGCGTAGTCACCGGCGCGCCGCCGACCAGGATGCTCGCTTGCGGGACGTTGGCACCGCACGAGGTGGTGGTGACGGTCTTGAACTTGACCGGCGTTGTGTTGCCGAGCGCGTCGGTGACGATGGCCGAGATCTGGTAGCTGCCGGGCACGTCGGGAACGAAGGTCGGGTTTGCGATCGTGGTCGAGGTGAGCTGCGCGCGGCTGCCGGGCGGCGCCGAGACCAGCGCCCAGCTGTAGCTGTAGTTCGGCGAAAGCAGCACGGTGCCGCAGGGGCCGACGTTGGGATCGGTCGGGTGCGCGGAGAGCGTGACCTGGGCGCCGGTGTTCAGCGTGCTGCCGTCTCCCGAAAAGAACGAGGTGAAGTCGATGGGCGTGGCAGCCCAGCCCAGCGCCGCGCCGCCGCAGCCTGCGGCGACCACGCTGACGAAGACCGGCGTGGAGCTGAAGCCTTGCGAGTCGGTGACGACGAGGCTGACCTGGTAGTTGCCGAGCTGGTCAGGCGTGAACTGCGGCTGCCCCAAGGTCGGGTCGGTGAGCACGCTCTGGCTGCCCGCGGGCTTGCTGATGAACTTCCACGCGTAGAGGAAGTTCGGGGTGGCGAGGCAGTTGTTGTCGGTGATGGCGCCCGGGGTCAGCGTGAGGGCCGAGCCGATCACGCCGCCGGGGGCCGTCGGAGCTGCAGCCACCGGGCTGAGGAGCGCGCAGTTGTCCACGGCGACGTTGACGAAGGCGGGCAGTGAGCTGAGGCCGTTCGTGGCGGTAGCGACGACCGACAGCTGGTAGCTGCCGAAGACCTCGGGCTTGTAGGTCGGGTTGAGGACGGTCGGATCGGAGAGGACCGCGCTCGATCCGGCCGGGCGCGAGACGATGCGCCAGGCATAGGTGAACTGCTCGCCAGCCAGGCAGGTGCCGTGGTTATCGGCCGTGTCGGCGGTGGCGCCGAGCTGCACCACCGTCAGCGGATTCACGCTGAACGAGCTGGTGGTGACGGCGACGGTGGGGACCGCGGCGCCGCAGGTGGTGGTGGTCAGCGGGACGTAGCCGGCTGCGGAAGCAAGTCCGGTCGAGTCGGTGACGATCACCGAGAAGAGGTACGAGCCGATCGCGTCGGGCTTGAAGGTCGGCGTGCGGCTGCCGGGGTTCGACAGCGTGGCGCCGCTGGTGGCGGGGCGCGAGACGACCGTCCAGGTGAAGCTTTCGGACTGGTTCAGGCTGCAGGGCGTCTGGTTGTCGGCGTCGGCTTGCGTCGCGCTCAGTTGAACTTGCACGCCCGGGTTCGGGTTTGAATTGTCCACCCCGAACGTGAGCAGCGTGGGCGCCGCGGTTCCGCAGGCGCGCGTCGATAGATTGACAAACACCGGCTGGCTCTTCAGACCCAGCGAGTCGGTGGTGACGACGGAGAGCTGATAGTTGCCGACCACGTCTGCGACGAAGACGGCGTTCGGGTCGGTCGGGTTGGTGACGAACGCGTTCGAGCTCTTCGGGCGCGAGGTCATCTGCCACGCGTAGGTGAAGGTCTTGCCCATGTTGCAGGCGCCCCCGTTGTCGATGCTGGCGGCCACCGCGCCGACGGTGAGGGTGGAGCCGGCGTTGAAGGCCGTCGCGGTGACGTCGCCGACGACGTGCGGCGTGGTGGTGGTGACGGTCGGCGCCGAAGCGCCGCAGTCGTCGATGATGATGTCCTGGCGGCCGGGGCACGCGGTGCTGGCAGCGTTGCAGAGCGGGCTGGTCAGACCGCTCGAGTCGGTCACCACCAGTTCGACGGTGTACTTGCCCGAGAGGTCGGGCGTGAAGCTCGGCTGCGAGCCGGCCGGGTTGTTGAGCGCGGCGTGGCTGCCCGAAGGCAGGACCCGGATGGCCCAGGCGTAGGAGAAGAGCTCCGCGAGATTGCAGGCGGTGGTCGCATTGGCGTCGGTGACCGAAGCCTGCAGCAGCACGGTCGAACCGAGGTTCTGGTTGGGGACCGCGGCGATGGTGGCCGCCGGGCGGAAGCTGCCGCAGCCGTTGATCGCGAGCGGAAGATCGAGCGGGAGGCTCGAGCGGCCGTTGGAGGCGGTGGCGACGAGGCGGACACTGTAGTTTCCCTGCACGTCCGGCACGAAGCTCGGGTTCTGCGCGACCGCGCTGTTGAGCTGCGCGTGGCTGCCGATGGGCAGCTGCGGCATCGACCAGGCGTAGGCGTAGGTGACGTTCTGCTTGCCGCAGGCGTCGCTCGCGTCCGCGTCGGTGACGAGAGACGAGAGCTGGATGTTGACGCCGACGCCGGGCCGCTCGGTGTCCGGGGTAATGCTGGTGACGACCGGGATGTTGGCGCCGCACTTCGAGGCGGTGACCTTGGTGTCGCTGGGCGCGCTGCTGCGGTTGGTCGAGTCGGTGGTGACGAGGCGCAACATGTAGTCGCCATCGACGTCGGGGGTGAAGCTCGGCTTGTCGGCGCTGGGGTTGTTGAGCGCCGCGGTGCTGGACGCCGGCTGCGAGATCATCCGCCAGGCGTAGGTGAGCGTCTTGTTCTGCGGCGTGGCGCAGATGCCGTCGGTGATGGAGTTGTCGGGCTGGACGAGGGCCGGCGCGGAGACCTGGATGAGCGTCCCGACCCCGATGACCGCGCCGCTGACGAGCGGGCCGGCGGCGAGCGTGCCGTTGACCGGCGCGCGCTCGCCGCATTTGCTGGCGGTGATCTTCGCCGTCGCGGGGGTGCTGGAGAGGAAGGCGTTGGCGACGATCAGCTGCACGTCGTACTCGCCGTCCACGTCCGCTACGAAGCTGGGCGTTTGCGAGTGGGCGTCGTTGAGCGCCGCGGCGCTGCCGGTGGGCAGCTGCGTGAAGGACCAGGTGAAGGTCAGGTCACGACCCTGCGGGTCGCTCGACCCGCCCGTCGCGCTGCCGTCGAGCTTGACCACCGACCCGACGCTCACGTTGCTGAGCGTGTAGATGGTGCCGGGCTGGCCGCCGATGCCGGCAACGGGCGCGGACACGGGCTTTGGGCAGCCGATTGCGGCGGCGATGATTGCGAGTCCACAGAGGCGTCGAGCGTTGAGCGCCATTGATGATGCCCTTTCTTAAAACGAGGTGCCGAAGCCGAGCGCCGCGCCGTGCGCGACGCGATAGGTGTTCTGGAAACCGAGGATGTCGCCCGAGTAGTTGAGCTCGAGCGCGTAGCCGCCCGCGAGCGGGAGCGCGATGCCGCCGCGCATGGCGAAGTCGCCGACCGGAGCCTTGAGCGCGGAGTGCTCGTTGGACGAGCTCTGGACGCTGAGGTTGTAGGTGTATCCGACCGTAGCCTGGAGGATGACCGCCGAAGAGAGCGCGAACCGCGCGCGCCCGGCGAGGTTGGGACCGATCAAGTCCTGCGGGAACGCGTCGTTCCGGATGGCCATGTACTGCACGCCCAGCATCGGCGTGAGCTCGAGGCGGCCGCTGTTGAGCAGGCGCGCGCCGACGTCGTAGCCGACGCCTGCGAGGAAGTCGATGCGGTTCTCGTCCACCAGCACGCCCTTCTGGGCGGAGGTGGTGACGTGGTCGAGCACGTAGCTCTGGCGCGAGGTGCGGAAGTCGAGCTGTGCGCGAGCGAGCCAGAGTCCAGCGAAGGCGCGCGTTCCCTCGAGCGCTAGATGGCTGGTGGTGACCGCTTCGGTGTACCCCTGCTCGGTGCTGCGCTCGCCGCCGACCAGCGCGCGCAGGCTCCAGAGCGAGCCCTCGTTGGGGCGCAGGCTCAGGTCGGCTGAGGGCACCGCGGCGTTCGACAGCGCCTGTGGGGCGGCGGGCGCACCTGCCGGCTTCCCATTGACCTGCTGCGCGACGATGGTCTTGTTCGACACCGGCTTCGCGGCCGGCGCGCCAACCGGCGCATTGGGAAGCGGCGCTGCCTTCACGATCTTCTTCTCTTCCACTTTCGCGGGCTCGACGGCGGTCTTGGCCTTCGGGGGCTCGACGGGTTTGGCGGCGACGGCGCCCGGCAGCGACAGTCCCGGCCCCGGCAGCGGCAGCGCGTCGGCGACCTTCTTGCCCGCCGGCAGCGCCAGACCGCCGGGGAGCGGGAGCGCCACGGTGATGGTGCCCGCCGGAACGAGCTTCACGCCGTGCACGGAGACGAGCGCATCACCGGAGGCCTCGGCCGCCCAGCGCAGCGTCACGGCGTGGACTCCGGCCGGGACCTTCACCTCGATCACGGCGGCCTTGGTGACCGCGAGGTCGCGGTTCGACTTCGCGCCCTCTTCGGCGGCGGGCTGCACCTGGGTCTTCGACACCTGCTTGCCGTCGAGCTCGACGACGGCGCTCGCCGCCTTTGCCGGCGCCGCGCCCTCGATCCGTACGTCCAGCCGCAGCGCCACCGGGCCCCCGACCTTGAAACCGAGCGACTTGCCCGCGGCGAGTCGCTGGTGCTGCTGCGGCGCGCCCTTGCCGATCGAGACGTCGGCACCTGGCGTGCCCGGCTCGAGCTCGGCGTCGGGCTCCGCGGCGGAGACCGCCAGCGAGACCGCACATGCGTAGAGGAATGCTCGCTTCATGGTCCTGCCTCGCTCTTTAAGGCTTGTGGAAAATCAAGCGCTCGTAGTTGCTGCCCACGGCGGTGGATTCGTGATCGCCGCAGCGCGCGCCGGTCGAAAGGTTTCCCGCGGAGGTGAGCCAGCACAGACGCTGGCTGCCGAACCCCGCCGCAAAGCCGTCCTGCGATCCGCCGGCGGTGTCGCAGGGGCTGCGGGCGAGTGAGGCGCCCGCCGGGGCGAAGCCCCACGAGCCGGTGCCCGCGCCGCTGCCGAAGTACCAGGTGACGCCGCTGCCGTTGTGCGGCGTGTCGCTGCCGAAGACGTCGGTGCGCAGGCCCGGCGCGGCGACGATCAGCGTATCCGAGCCTGCGACGCGGCAGGCGAGGAGCACGTTGGCGTTGCTGCACGTTGTCTGGATGGCCGACAGCGATCGGGTCGCGCTGGTGTCGGTAAAGCACTGGGTCCAGCCGCCGGCGGTGAGGGCTGCGTAGGAGATGTTCTCCTGCACGCCCGTGGCCGCCGGAGCGCAGAGGCCATTGCTGCAGAAGGGGGTGGCTCCGCTGCAGGAGATGCCGCAGGAGCCGCAGTGCGCGGCATCGGAGAGGAGGCTCGCCTCGCAGCCGTTGCTGGAGTCGGCGTCGCAGTTCTCGAAGTTGGGCTTGCAGGAGAGGCCGCAGGCGCTGGCCGTGCAGGTGCCGGCCGCGTTGTCGGCGATCTTGCAGGCGTTGAGGCAACCGCCGCAGTGGGCCGGGTCCGAGGAGAGGTCGGTCTCGCAGCCGTTGACGGCGCTCTGGTCGCAGTCGGCGAAGTTGCCATTGCAGACGAGCTCGCAGCTCCCCGCCCCGCACGCAGCCTGGGCGTGCGCGTACGGGCCGCAGCCCTTGCCGCAGCCGCCGCAGTTGGCCGGGTCATATTGCGTGTTGGTGCAGGTGCCGCCGCAGGTCGCGAGTGTGCTCGGACAGGTGAGTACGCAACTGCCGGCCTGGCAGATCTGACCGGGGTCGCAGGGCTTGGTGCCGCCGATGCCGCCGCACTGGCCGCAGTTGGTCGGATCGTTCATCAGATCCTTGCAAGCCTGGGTTCCGCCCGGCTGCGGGCACGACGACAGGTTGGCCTGGCAGGCCACCGTGCAGGTGCCCGAGACGCAGTTGAAGCCCGCGACGCAAGCGTGGCCGCAGCTGCCGCAGTTGGCGTTGTCGGTCTGCGTGTCGCGGCAGCCGGTGGTGCAGGCAGAGAGGCTCGTCGCGCAGTCGGTCTGGCAGGTGCCCGTGGTGACGCCGCCCGCGCCCGCGGTGGGCTTGCAGGTGGTGCCGGCGACGCAGCCGTTGGGGCAGCTGCCGCAGTGGGCGTTGTCGTGGGTGGGATCAACGCAGATGCCGTTGCAGTTCATCGAGCCCTGCGGACACGAGACCGAGGCCGCGCCGTTCGAGCAGATCGAGCCGGCCGGGACCGCGTTGGTGCAGGTGCCGCAGTTCGCGGGATCGGTCTTGAGATTGACGCAGGCGCCGCTGCAGTTGGTCTGCGAGCTTGGGCAGGTGGTGCCGCAGACGCCGGCGCTGCAGGTCTTGCCGCTCCCGCAGACGATGCCGCAACCGCCGCAGTTGGTGGGGTCGTGGCTGGTGTCGACGCAGGTGTTGCCCGCGTTGCAGAGCAGCTGGCCTACGGGGCACCATGGCTTGCAGTGGCTCTGCTGGCAGGTGAGGCCTTGGCCACAGACGTGATCGCCGTTGACCGAACAGGCGCCGCAGTTGTTCGAGTCGCTGGTCACATCGGTGCAGGTGTTGCCGCAGAGGACCTGCGTCGTCTGGCACGGGGGAGCAACACAGCCGCCGGAGTTACAGACCAGGCCGGTGGCGCACTTGAGGCCGCAACCTCCGCAGTTGTTCGGGTCGCTGGTCTCGTCGACGCAGCTCGAGCCGCAGAGGCGCTGGGTGTTTTGGCAGTTGAACTGGCAGGCGCCACCCGAGCACACCAGGCCGGCGGCACACTTGTGGCCGCAGTCGCCGCAGTTGGCGCCGTCGACGCTGATGTCCGTGCACGAGCCGACGGTGCACTCCTTGGCGGGCGCCACGCAGGTGGTGATGCAGTTCCCGGCCTGGCACTTCTGCAGTGGCCCGCAGGTATTGCCACAGGCGCCGCAGTTGTTCGGGTCGTTGGTCTCGTTCACGCAGGCCGAGCCGCAGAGCTTCTCGCCACTCAGGCAGCTCGGTGCACAGCGGCCGGTGAGCGCCGCGTCGGGCACGCAGTTCTCGCCTGCGAAACAGCCGTGGCCGCAAGTGCCGCAGTTGGTGCGGTCGTTCGCGAGGTCCTTGCAGACCGCGCCGATGCCGCTCACGTCGCACTTCTGCTGGCCGGCGATGCAGTAGAGCGAGCAGCTGAACTTGCTGGTGGCGGGGTCGAGCCGGCAGACTTGTCCGTCCTTGCAGTCGATGCCGCAATCGCCGCAGTTGAGCCGGGTGTTGAGATCGGTGCAGGCGTTGCCGTTGTTGAGGCAGCGCTTCTGCTCTGATTCCGGTTTGAGGCAAGCGTTATTGTCGCGGCAGTGGCCGTCCTCGCTGCACACCTGGCCGGTGGGACAATCGGACGGGCTGTTGCAAGGAACCTCGGTCGGGACCGCGATGGTGCAGGCGGAGAGCGCGAGGCCGAAAGAGAGCAGCAGGGTTCGCAGGTTCATGATCTCAAGACCCTCGCTCAGAAGTTCCAGAAGGCGACCGCGCCGACGCCGAAGGCGAGCGTCACGCCGAGCAGCACGTTCGCGACCGTCTGCTCGGTGCTGATCTGTTTCTTGATGCTGGCGACGTCGTTGCCGTTGTGGACCGTGTTCAGGGAGTTCGAGAGGTTGGTCGCGTGGTAGTAGAGCGCGCCCGAGGTGCCCACGGCCGCCGCGGCGCCGCCGACGGAGATCCACGAGAGCAGGTGGTTCGAGCTCTGCTGCTTCTGCGCCGTCGCCAGCGGGCCCTTGCCCTCGGCGAAGTTCGCGTCGGCGTTCTGCAGCGCCTCGTTGGGCGCGGTCGTGGCCGTTGCGAGCTGGAACTGGCCCGGGTCGGTGGCGATGGCGTTGACGATGGCCGGCGCCGCCCTGGGCGCAGGCGCGTCCTCGACCACCACCGAGTTCGGCAGCTCGGGAGCGCCGGACCGCGCGGGGCCGTTGTCGTTGTTGTCGTACGCCTCGAGGTAATAGGCGAAGCCGTCGTTGACCGCCTTGGCCGGCACCTCGATGCCGTACTGGTCCTCGCCCACCTTGCCCATCGGCTGGCAGGCAAAGTCGCGCGCGTAGAAGTTGCGCCAGCAGGCCTGCGGCGTGGCGACTCCCGAGCGCTCGTCGATGATGCGCGCGAGCAGCTTGATGGGCTGGCCGCGGGTGGCCTTCTTGACCGGGTCGTGCGTCAGGATCGGCGGGTCGGTGTCTTCCTCTTCAGCCGAAGCTGCATTCGCGACCGGGGGCTGTGTGGTCCCGGGCGGCAGCCTGGCGTTGGTCGCGATGGCCATCGCGGCGACGGCCGGCGGCGGGTTGAGCCTCAGCTCGAGCGAAGCGACCTGCTGCTGCGCCTGCTCCTTGAGCTTGGCGTCGCCGTCCTTCGCGTCTCGGAGGTAGCCCTTGTAGGCCTCGAGCGCTTCCTTGTACTGGCCCATGCGCTTGCGCATGGTGCCGATGAGGATCAGCAGGCGGGGGTTCGCCTTGGCGCCGAGCATCTCGTAGGCCGCCTTGTAGCTCTTGAGCGCGCACTCCCAGTCGCCCTGCTTCGAGCAGGCGTGGCCGGTCTTGATCTGGGCGCCGGCGAGTTCCTCGGCCGTCGGCGCGGTGTGCCGCTCCTCGACTCCGCGGACGGGCTTGAGCGACACCGCCATGCGCAGCTCGAAGTCGCGGCTGTCGGGCAGCACCGGCTTGCCGGTGCGGGTGATGTAGCCGTCCATCGCGAGCTTGATCTCGTGCGGGCCGGGCGTGGAGCGGACCTTGATCGGCGTGACGCCGACCTGCTTGCCGTCGAGGAAGAGCGTGGCGCCCATCGGGTCCGAGGCGACGGCGATGAGCGGCGGCACCTGGCCGGCCTGCGCCTGCTGCAGCGCGAGCTTGAGGGACAGCTGCTGGCCGGGCTCGATGTTCAGCTGCTGCGCGACGGTCTTGTACCCCTCGTTGGTGACCTCGAGCTCGTGATCGCCGGGCGGCACTTCGCCGGTGAAGGGCGCGGTGCCGACCTGCTTGCCGTCGATGGACACCACCGCCTCGGGAGGCTCGGTCTCGACGTGCAGCTTGCCCGGGCCGGGTTCGTGGTTGAGCGCGAAGGTCACGTCGGCGTCGCGGTTCGGCTGGATGGGAACGACGCGCTCCTCCTTGAGGAAGCCCTTCGACGAGATGCCGACCTTGTGATTGCCGGGCTTCAGCTCACCGCTCCACGGCGTGATGCCGATCTCCTTGCCGTCGATCTGGACGTTCGCGCCGTTGGGTAGCGAGCTCAGCGTCAGGTGCGAGCCGGAGCTGCCGGCGACCGGAAGCTCCAGCTTGATCGAGAGGTCGCGGTCCTTCGGCATGGTGAAGTCGGTGCCGACCTCGCGGTGGCCTTCGAGCTTGAGGATCAGCTGGTGGTGGCCGGCGGCGAGCGGCGCAACCCAGGGCGTGCGGCCCTTGTCCTTGCCGTCCACGGCGACGATGGCGCCGATCGGCTCGGACTCGACCGCCAACGCCGGATCCCTGGGCAGCGGCGGCAGCGCGAACGAGACGTTGGCGTCGCGGCCTTCGCGCGCGACCACCTTGCGCTCCTGCCGGAGGCGGCTGTCCATCTCGACGGCCACGAGGTGCTCGCCCGACGCGAGCTCGCCCTGGTACGGCGTGCGGCCGGCGGCGACGCCGTCGATGAGGACATTGGCGTTGAGCGGATCGGAGGTGACGCCGAGGGTGGAGGGGCCGCCCGCCTGATGCGGCAGCTCCAGCAGCATGTCCATCTTCCTCCGGGTGCCTGGCTTGATGTCGATCTGCTGCTCGGCGCTGCGGCCGTCGGCCATGGCGACCGCAATGGTGTGCGGGCCGGGGCCGACGCGGACGGTAACCGGCGTCGCGCCGATGTCGTTGTCGTCTACCTTGACCGTCGCGCCCGGCTCCTCGGTGCGGAACGTGATCGGGACCGGCACGGGCGGCGGATCGTAGGCGAGGGTATTGTACGGCTTGCGCGGCGAGCCCAGCCGGGTGGCGCCACCTTCCTCGTGCTGCGCTTCGATGAAGTAGTCAAACGAGCCTTCGTTCAGGATGGACGGCGGCAGGCGCGCGATGAAGCCACGCTTGCCCTTGTCGCGCATGGTGAACGCCTCGTAGCGGTCGGTGCCTGCGCGGCGCGCGAAGACGAGCGGCGCGAAGAGGTGCGATGGGTCCTGGACCTTGGCCTTGATGACCACGATCTCGCCGCGGGGGCTCTTTTCGAGCGGCGCGTGCTCGATCTTGCTGTCTGCCGCCTCGGGCGTCGCGTCCTTGGCGTCGTCGGGGCCGGCGGGGCGGGCCGCTTCCTGGTTGACTGCGAGCAGCACGCGGTCGCGCCAACCAAGGACCTCTACGCGCGGGTCGCCATTCGCCGCTGAAGCGGCCATCAGTAGAGCCACCAGAAACATTGCTGACCTCCCACGCATCGGGGGAAACTTCCCCTGCCCGTGGTCCTTCCGGCGGTGCGATTGCTCGGCTGTCGCTTCAGTGTCCGGACGGTTCACTGGCTGATTCTCAGGCGACCAAGGCCCCGATCGACTCGATGGCGACCGTTCTACTTTGCACTACCGGCTTGTGACAAGTGGTGAACATTTGAAAGACCTTTGTTCACTCTGCCGGTGGCGTTGCACGCCGCGCGCTTGAGCGCTAGCAGTGAGGGCCATGAGTTTCGGCGCCGTGCGCGTGACACCCACGTTAGACGACCTTCCTGGCGCAGCCTGGGACGCCCTGCTCAGTTCCGACCGAACCCCATTCGAGCGCCACTCCTTCCTGCATGCGCTGGAAAAGTCGCAATGCGCCGCGCCAAGGTCGGGTTGGAGCCCGCGGCACCTCACGCTCTGGCGCGCGGGACGGCTGATTGCGGCCGCGCCCGCCTATCTGAAGGACGACAGCGACGGCGACTTTGCCCGCGACTGGGATTGGGCGTCGGTGGCCGGGCGCTCGGGGCTCGCCTATTATCCGAAGCTCTGCCTCACCATTCCGTTCACGCCGGTGACGGGGGCGCGCGTGCTGGTCGCGCCGGGAGAGGATCGCGCGCGCTGCGTCGCCGCCCTCCTCGACGGCGCCCGCGACCTCTGCGCGCGCGAGAAGATCCCCAGCCTGCAGGTGCTCTTTCCCGACCAGTCCCAGGCGCGCGAGATCGAGGCCGCCGGGCTCGCCTTACGGGTCTCCTATCAATTCCATTGGCGCAATGACGGATACCAGGCCCCCGACGACTTCCTCGCGCGCTTCAATTCCAAACGCCGGCATATGCTCAAGCGCGAGCGCGGCGCGGCGGCGGAGCAGGGCATCTCCATCCGCACGGTCCGCGCGCCGGAGCTCGATGACCAATGGGCGCGCGCCGCTTACGCCTTGCACCGCAGCACCGTGGACAAGCTGATGTGGGGCCGCCGCTGGTTGAATGAAGATTTCTATCGGCGCATCTTCGCCTCGATGCCGGAAGACCTCGAGGTGGTCGCCGCGGAAAAGGACGGCAGGCTGATCGCGGGCGCATTCAATGTGCATACGCCGACGCATCTCTATGGCCGGTATTGGGGATGCTTCGAGGAGCACCCGTTTCTGCACTTCAATGTTTGTTTGTATCACTCGATCGACGAGTGCATCCGGCGCGGCGTGCAGGTCTTCGAAGGCGGCGCGGGAGGCGAGCACAAGCTGCCGCGCGGCTTCCTGCCGGCGGTCACCTGGAGCGCGCACGAATCGCTCGACCGCAGGCTCGACCAGGCCATGCGAGGCTTCCTGCGCGACGAGACCCCGGAGCGCCGCCGGAACATCGCGCGCTTCGCCGAAGAGTCGCCCATCTTCAAGCGCGCGGAGTCCGCACCATGAGCTCCCCGAAAAAGCGCGACGGCGGCGATACCTCGGTCATTACCAGACCGGCGATCAAATCAAAGCCGAAGCTGGAGAAGCCGAAGCTGTACAAGGTGCTTTTGCACAACGACAACTATACCCCGATGGAGTTCGTGGTCCTGATCCTCCAGCAGGTGTTCCACAAGACCGAGGCCGAGGCGGTGGCGATCATGCTTCACGCCCATACGCATGACTATGCCGTCGCCGGCGTCTACAGCTTCGAGATCGCCGAGACCAAGGTGGCCGAGACCATGGCGCTGGCCGACAAGGCGCAGTTTCCACTGCTCTGCACGATGGAGCCTGAGTGAGCGGAGCCCGAGTGAGAAGTCGGGGTGATTGAAAAGCTCCGCGTCCTCTACTTCCTCTATTACGCGGCCGTCGGATCTTTTCTCTTCTACTTCGCTCCTTACCTCCGCGGACTGGGCTTCAGCGGCGCGCAAATCGGCGCGGTGATCATGGCAGCGCAGATCGTCTCCGCCTTCGCCGCGCTGGGCTGGGGCGCGGTGGCCGACCGCCTGGGCGATCCGGCGCGCACGTTGCGCCTCTGCGCGGCGGGAGCGCTGGTGGCCGCCTGCGGTCTGCCGTTCGCGCGGACGCCGCTGCAGGTCGGGCTGGTGCTTTCGCTCGCGACCACCTGCAGCGGGAGCGTCGTGCCGCTCGTGGACTCGGTCACGGTGGAGGCGCTGCGCATGGGCTACGCGCGCACGCGGCTCTTCGGCTCGGTCGGCTTCATCGTCGCGGCGCAGGGGCTGGGGCTGCTGCTCTCGGCCCGCGGCGATCGGCCGGCCGACGCGGTCATGCCGCTCGCCTTCCTCGCCTGCACGCTCGGCTATGCGGTGACCGCGCAGACCCTCCCTCGTGTTTCATCGGCGCACGAACGGCTCCGCTTCGCCGACGCCGCGGCGCTCTTCGGGAACGTGCCCCTGCTCGCGCTGCTCGGCATCTGCGCGCTGCACTGGGCTTGCTGCGCGCCCTACCACCTCATGTTCGGCGTGCTCATCCGCGACCGCGGCTTTTCCTCCAGCCTGACCGGCCTCGGGTCCGCGCTGGGCGTGCTCGCCGAGGTGTTCGCGCTGCTGCTCTTTCCTTCGCTCGAGCGGCGCTGGTCCCTGCGCGCACTGCTCGGCGCGGCCTTCGCGGCCACGGTGCTGCGCTGGCTCCTGGTCGCGCGCGCGCAATCGGCGGCCGGGCTGGTGCTGCTGCAGCTTTTGCATGGCTTCACCTTCGGGCTCTGGTGGGGCTGCGCCGTCGAAGCGATGGCGCGGCTGGTTCCCGCGAGGCTGCGCGCCAGCGGACAAGCCCTCTTCTCCGCCGTCGTGTTCGGCATCGGCAATGCCGCCGGAACTGCGTTCGCGGGCATTGGCTATGATCGCTTTGGCAGCGCCGCGCCGCTCTTCACCGTCGCGGCGCTCGTCGAGCTCGCGCCTCTGTTGCTCGTGCTGCTGCTCGCGCGTCCGCTGTCGCTGCAGCGCCAGCAGGCGGCACTCGACCGTCGCCCGCAGGTCCGGTAATGAAGGGTGACCTCGCGCCCCCCGGCTAGAGTAAGGACTTGCGACCCATGCACCGCTGCGCTCCCAGCAGAACGGCGCTCCTGCGCGCCTGCGCCGCGGCGCTCTTTTGCGCGCTCGCGGCCCGCGCCGGGCCCGCGCCGGAGGGGCACTTCTCCTTCCGCAGCTACGGCGGCGAGCAGGGCCTCGAGAACCAGGTCGCGTGGCGGGCCGCGCAGGACGCCCAGGGCTTTTTGTGGGTCGGCACCGAGGACGGCGCCTACCGCTACGATGGCGAGCGCTTCCAGCACTTCGGCGTCGCCGATGGACTGCCGTCGAACTGGGTCATTCGTATCGAGGTCGCCGCTGGCAAGCTCTGGGTCGGCACCTTTCGCGGCCTCGCGCGGTGGGACGGCGCGCGCTTCCGGAGCGCGCCCGACGTGCCCGCCTCGCAGGTCAACAGCCTCGCGGTCGCGCCGTCGGGACAGCTCTGGGTCGCGACCGCGAATGGCCTCTACCGACAGGCCGGCGATCGATTCGAGGCCGCGCCCGAGTGGGTGGGCGGCGAGGCGCACGCGGTCTGGGTCGATCCCGACGGCGCCGTCTACGCCACCCAGCAGGGCGTGCTGCACAAGCTGGGCGGCCGCGTCTGGGGCGCCGCCGAGGGCCTGGGTTCCGAGCGCATCGACGCCATTCGTCGCGATGCGCGCGGGCGCCTGTGGCTGCGCTCTGCGCGCCACCTCTGGCTCGCAGACGGTGACCGCTTCGTCGACAAGTCCGTGCTGATGCCGGGCAAGAGCGATCAGGGCTACCTCTCGCTGGATCGCGCCGGCACGCTTTGGGTGCCGACCGATCACGGGCTGCTGCACATCGACGGCGACCGCACCGAGGTACTCGGCGCGGCGCAAGGCCTGCCGGCGCCGTGGGTGCTCGACTTCAGCGAGGACCGCGAAGGCTCGCGCTGGATCTCCGGCCTCGGCGTGCATCGCCTGCTGGGCCGCGGGCTGTGGACTGCCTACGGCGCCCGCGAGGGGCTGCCGGGCGACCTGGTGTGGACCGTGGGCCGCGACGCGCAGGGCGCGCTCCTGGTCGGCACCGACTCCGGCCTCGCGCGCGACAGCGGCGGTCGCTTCGCGACCGTACCCGGCACCGAAGGCCACATCGTGCGGACCTTCGCCCGCGACACCGCCGGCATCGTCTGGCTCGGGGGTGGCCGGGGCGAGCTGTTGCGCTACGACGGCAGGAGCGTGCGGGTGCTCGCTGGGCCCGAAGGCGTGCCGATTTTGGCCCTGCGCGCAGACCCGCGCGGCGGCGTGTGGGCCGGCTCCGACGGCGCGGGGCTCTGGCGTATCGACGGGAAGGGTGCGCTCACGCGCGAGGTGCTGCCGCACGACGATTCGCGCGAGCACTTCGGCCAGGTGATCGTCGATCGCGCGGGCCGGGTCTGGGCCGCCGGCGAGCACGGCATCGCGGTCGGCGACGGCGGGGGCTGGCAGCGCCTCGACATGAAAGACGGCCTGCGCGCCTCGCACGTGACCTACCTGCTCGAGCGCAAGGACGGCGAGATCTGCCTCGCCTACTTCGAGTCCGCGGGCCTCACCTGCCTGCGCTGGTCGCAGGGCGCACGCATCGTGCGCCACATCGACGCCGCGCAGGGCCTCGCGAGCAACAAGGTGTACCAGCTGGGCGAGGATGCGTTGGGGCGGCTGTGGGTCGGCGGCGGCAACGGCGTGGACATGATCGACGGCGAGCGCATCGAGCACTTCGGCCGCGGCGACGGCCTGCCCAGCGACGACACCGACGCGACGGCGTTCCTCGCCGACCCGGACGGCGACGTCTGGATCGGCACCAGCGCCGGCCTCGGCCGGTTCCGCGGCGCGGGCTACCGGCCTCCCGACCCGCCCGCCACCGCCATCGTGCACGTCCGGCTCGGCAGCCGCCTGCTGTCGCCCAACGAGCCACCGCCGCAGGTCGCGCATCGGGACAACACGCTCGAGGTGCGCTTCGCGGCGCTGAGCTTCATCGACGAGGCGCGCGTCGGCTACGAGGTGCGGCTCGACGGGCTCGAGGAGGGCTGGCACCCGAGCGATGTGGCGCAGGCGCGCTACAGCTCGTTGCCGCCGGGTTCGTACCGCCTCGAGGTGCGGGCGCACCTGGGCCGCGGCGACGCCGGGCCGCCGGCCATGCTGGCCTTCGCGGTGCTGCCGGCGTGGTGGCAGACGTGGTGGTTCCGCGCGCTGGCGGTGCTGGGGCTGGCCGGGCTTCTGGCCGCGGCCTGGCAGGTGCGGGTGCGCGCGCTCGAGGGCTCGAACCGCGCTCTGGAAGAGCTGGTGGCGGCGCGCACCGCCGAGCTCGGGCGCGCCAACGAGTCGTTGCTCGATCTCACCGTCACCGATCCGCTCACCGGCCTGAAGAACCGCCGCTACCTGCGCGAAGAGCTGCCCCGCGAGGCCGCGCGCGCCGCCCGCGTGCACCGCGACGCGCTCGTGCGCGGGCTGCCGCGGCCCCAGCACAACGCAGATCTATTGGTGATGCTGATCGATCTCGACCTCTTCAAGGAGGTCAATGACACTCACGGTCACGCCGCGGGAGATCTCTTGTTGCAGCAGGCGGCGCAGCTCTTCCAGAGGTCGGTGCGCGAGACCGACGCGGCGGTGCGCTTCGGCGGCGAGGAGTTCCTGCTCCTCTACCGCGACGCCGATCGGCGCGACGCCCCGGCGCTGGCCGAGCGCGTCCGTACGCTGTTCCGCGAGAAGCCGTTCGAGCTGGGGAATGGCAAGACGGTGCGCAAGACCTGCTCCATCGGCGTGGCCGCGATGCCGTTCATTCCGGCTTTTCCCGAGGCGGGAGAGTGGGCGGAGATCCTCAAGCTGGCCGACCACGCGCTGATGATGGCGAAGAGCGCAGGCCGCGATCGCTGGATCCTGCTCGAGGCGGCGGAGCCCGGGGCTGCCGATGGACTCGCCGGCCCGGTGGACGCGCTGATCGCGTCGGGAAAGATCGTCGTGCACTCCAGCGACCAGCTGCTCGATGCGAAGGCGGCAAAGGCTTGAGCAAGCCGGAGTCGTCGCTGCGCGGGCGCCTCCAGGCTCTGCGCGCGCGGCACGGCGGCAAGACGATGGTGCTCTTCTTCATCGGCGGCTTCCTCTTCGACGCGGTGATGCTGAGCCGCATCGACGAGCCGGGCATGCTGCTCCAGCAGGGCGCTTATCTGGCGATCTGCGGGACGCTGCTCGCGCTGACGCAGCGCCTGGAGCTGAAGCAGCTCGAGCCGCCCCTGTTCTTGCGCAAGCCCTGGCATTACGTCGATCACGCCATTCATTTCATGCTCGGCACGCTGCTCAATGCCTATTCGATCTTCTATTTCCGCAGCGCCTCCGGCCTGACCGCATTCGGGTTCGTCGTCATCATCGCCGGACTGCTCGCGCTCAACGAGCTGCCGCGCTTCCAGAAGCTCGGGCCGGTGGTGCTGGTCGCGCTCTACAGCATCTGCCTGACTTCCTATCTCGCGTATCTCATTCCCGTCCTGCTCGGATCCATCCGGCCGTGGATGTTCTACCTGGCGGTGGCCACCGCGCTCCTCCCGCTCACGCTGCACGTGCTCTTCCTGTTGAAATGGGGCCGGGCCTTGACCCACGTCGCGCTCCACGCCGCGATCCCTGCCTATGGCGTGCAGCTCCTGTTTGTCCTGCTCTATGCGCTCCGCGTCGCGCCGCCGGTGCCACTCGCGGTGAAGGAGATGGGCATCTACCACGACGTCCAGCGGGTGCCCGGGGGTCGTCGCCTGCTCCATCAAAAGCCTGGCTGGAAATTCTGGCAGAAGGGCGATCAGGACTTCCTCGAGCGGCCGGGCGACAAGGTCGTTTGCTTCGCCCGGATCTTCGCCCCCTCGCGCTTTCGCGATCGCATCGAGATCGTCTGGGCTCGCCACGATCCGCGAAAAGGATGGGTCGAGTTCCACCGCTTTCCATTGACCATTACCGCGAGCGGCGAGCGAGGCTTCGCGGCCGACGGGTATCTGACGCATCCGCCGCCGGGGAAGTGGCGCGTGGAGCTCCAGAGCGAGGACGGCCGCACCATGGGCCGGCTCCGCTTCCAGGTCATTCCGGATGCCGGCGACGGGCCGCGCGACTTCGAGGAGAGCTTCAGCCCGACCGGACACGGCAGCCGTCGATAGGCAATCTCCCGCGTTGACGGGAGGTGCCGGACGGCATAGTCCGTCCCATGGTCACCGAGCCCGGCAAGCCCGCTCCCTTCAGCGATCACGCCGCCAACGAGCGGACCATGCTCGCCTGGATCCGCACCGGCATCGCCTTGATTGCCTTTGGCTTCGCGATCGCGCGCTTCGGCCTCTTCCTGCGCGAGATCACCGACCTCGGCAAGGTGAAGATCCACACCAGCCGCGGCTTGAGCTCCGGCTGGTTCGGCGTGGCTCTCGTCGTCCTCGGCCTGGCCACCAATACCATCGCGACCGTCCGCTATATCCGTATCCGGAATGCGCTCTTGATCGGGGCGACCGAGGCTCCAGGCGCCACCTTCGTGGTCGCGCTCGGCGCCGCTTCCGCGCTCGTCGCCCTCGCAATGGCCGCTATCCTCGGCAACACGCTCGCGGGCTGACCCGCCCGTTCGCTTGCGGCGGCGCGCGCACGCACATCCGTGCCGACAAGGCCGAGTACCCCATCTCGCTCTCGAGCGGGCTCCGCGCCGCGGACGGCTCACTGCTCGATGAGAGCAGGAAGCAGCAAGTGGGCCAGTTCAGCCTCGATACCACCGCCTGGAGCGCAATCTGGACGCTGAATCTGGCGGTCACCACTGGCCACTGCTTCTGGAGCTTCATGACCACGATCGGCATCCTGCCCGACTGCGCCAACGTCGAGGTGAGGGGACGATCATGAAAGTTCGCGCGCTTCATCGCCCGGTGCCGGCAGCGAAGGCGCACGCGCTCAAACCAGCGAGCCGCGGAAGAAGAGCGCTGCCATCGGCGCGGAGAGCGCCAGCACGGCGCAGAGCAGCGCGAGTTGCAGCGTCCGCGGAAGCGCAGGCACGAGCAGCACCGCGGGGAGCAGCAGAGCCTCCGCGCGGTAGAGGGAGAGGTTGCCGCCGAGGACGAGCGGCGCCAGCCAGAAGGCGCCCGCGCAGAGGAGGACCAGCGAAGTGCGCTCGTCTGGATTGCGGAGCAGCGGCGAGCCCGCGGCCGCGGTCTGCAGCCGCGGCGCCAGGCGCTGAAGCGTGGCCGTCACCAGCGCCGAGAGCATGAGCGCGGTGGAGAGCAGCGTCTGTAGCGCTGTCGTCAGGGTCAGCGAAGTCCGATAGCGGCGATTGACGATGGGCTTGAGGCGCGCGAAGAGCGCGTCGAAAGGCAGGCCGAAATGAAAGCCATACTTGTGCTGGACGAGAAAGTACGCGTCCCAGCGGCCGGTCTGGGTCTGCATCACCGCAAGTACGGCGGCAACTCCAGCCAATGAGCCAATCGGCACCAGCAGGGAGCGGAAGCGCCGGTGCAGGAGCGCCCAGGCGGCGACCACCGGCGCCAGCAGCACGCCGGTCGGATAGCAGGCCGCGGCAATCAATGCGGCCAATGCCGCGCTGCAGAAGCGGTCCGCGAGACAGAGCGCAAGGCAGGAGAGGATCGCGAGCGAAACGAGCGAGACGGGAAAGACTGCCGCCATATAGACATTGCCGGGAAAGAATGCGGCCAGCAGCAAGGCGGGCCAATGGCGCCGCTCCAGCAGGTGCCAGATCAGGACCAGGCAGGCGAGCTGGCACGCGGCGCTGAGCAGCGCCGCCGCGCTGGCCGAGCCTGCCGAGCCGCCGAGGAGCCGGATCAGCAACGGATATCCCGGGAACCACCCGGCGGTGCCGCACCAGGCGGCGGCGGGATAGTGACTTTCGGGAGGGCAATGAACCAGCGCGGTATAGCCATGACCAGCGATGCTCAGGTAATGCCCGGAGTCCCAGCGCACCCAGCTCGAGGCCGCGAAGGGATTGAAGCCGGAAGCCCACGCGACCAGCGAGAGCAGCAGCCGCTGCAGCAGGAAGGCGAGCGCGGGCGGCCAAAAGCGCATGACAAAGCCTGGCGGTGCCATGGTCAGCGGAGCTCGATCTTTCCGGCGGAGACCAGCCGCGCCGCGCGCTCGCGGGCGTCCTTCAGCTCCGGCAGGTCCGCGTCAGCCTTTGCCCACGCGCGCAAAAACCGCCGGGTCGCCTCCAGCGCCAGCGCGGGCTGGTGCGTGCGCTCATACAGTCGGCCCAGCTCATAATCGCCGCGCGCCCGGAAGGCGCCGGCGAAGCCCGGCCCCGGCTCCGTCACCGAGGGAAAGATTGCCTGCGCACGCTTGAGCTTCTCGATCGCGCGCGCGTCGTCGTGGCCCTGCCCATAGGTGTCCGAGAGCACGTAATAGAGAAAATCCTGATAAGGCGATTTGGCGGCCAGCGATTCAATTCCGGCCGCCGCCTTGAGGTAATCGCCCTTCACGCGCGCCTGGAAGACGGCGACGGACTGCTCCGCCAGCGGGTCGCCGGAGCTCTTCAGGACGCTCGCATACTTCTCCAGATCGCCGAGCAGCGGATAGACGAACCCGAACCACGTTTCTGGCACCCCGCGCGCGCCGGCGTCGGCGACGATCTTCCGCGCGCCGTCGGCGTCGCGCAGATAGAGGAAGCGCAGCAGCGCCTCGCTGGCGAGCGCGGTGGCCTCCAGCTCGCCTTCGCCTTCGCCCCGCGCCTCGCGCGCGGCCTCGCCATAGGTTTGCAGCGCCTCGCGGATGCGCCCGCCCTGCGTGAGCGCGCCCGCGAGCGTCACCCGGGCGCTGCTGCGCTCCCGCGAGGGCTGCGCAGACCCGGCGAGTGGCGTGAGCTCGCGCACGGCCCCGTCGATGTCGAAGAGCCAGGCGTCGAGCGCGCCCGCGCTCTGGGGCGGCACCGGGCTGCGCGGAAAGAGCTGGCGCGCCTTCTCGAGGGTGGCCGCCGCCTCCTGGAGCTGCCCGCGCGCGGCGAGCGCCCGGCCCAGCTGGGCATGCGCCTCGGGGCTGCCGACGCGCGCCACGTATTCGCGCGCATCGGCCAGTAGCTCGTCCCTGGTGAGCAGCTGGTCGGCCCAGATCAGGTGCTGCCACGCGCGCTCCATCCCGGGGTCGAGCGCCAGCGCTTTGCGGAAATGATCGATGGCAAAGGAGAACGATCCGCCGTGGAAGATCACGTCCCCGACCATGAAGACGCATTCCTTTTCGGCGGGGAAGCGCGCCTCGCACTCCTGGTACACGTCGTAGGCCTCCTTGCCGTGACTGTACAAAGACGCGCTCACGCCGCGCGCCAGCAGCCGCTCCTTCTCCGGCAATCGCGCCGGCTGCGCGAGCGCACGGTCGATGGCCTGGCGCGCCCGCGGCCCGTCGTGCAGCCACATCAATGCATAGGCCAGCCGATAGCTCGCCAGGGCGAAGGAGTGGTCGAGCGCGAGCGCCGCGCGATCTTCGTCGGCGGCGCGGGTGAAGCGCAGATGATCGATGAACTGGTCGCCGCGGAAGTAATGCTCATAGGCTTCCAGGTCGCGCGTGGTGACGTCGGCGACGGGCGCTGAGCTGGCGCCGTTCTCTCTCAGGCTGCGCCGCGCGTGCAACGAGAGCTGGTCGATCAGGCGAGGCAAGCTGGCCTTGCCGGTGCCTTCTTCCTTGAGCGCCACCACGGTTTCGCTGCTGCGCGGGTCCAATATCTTCAATTCGACGACATAGAGCGCGTCGAACTTCCGGATCGTCGCCAGCACCAGCGCCTGGGCGCCGGCCTTCTGCGCCACCTCGCGACCCAGCGCCTCGTCGATGCGCGCGACATCCGGCTTTCCCAGTTGCTGGAGCAGGTCGAACATGCGCGAGCGCGTCAGCACGGTCAGCCGCTTCGATTGCTCGAGCGAGGTGATCAGCATTCCCGAGAGGCTGTCGAGATCGGGCTCGCCGGTCTGGTTGTCGAAGTCGGCGACCGCTACCACGACGTGGCCGCCGCGCGCGCCCCACTCGACGAGCGGCGGCGCGAAGGGCAACAGGCCCACCAGCAGCAGCGCGAGCAGCGCCGCCGCCAGCGCCTTGTTGCGCCGGACCCGCCGCAGCGCGCGGTCCAGCACGGAGGCGCGCCGCGCCAGCACCGGCTCGCCATCGAGCGTGCGTTGCAGATCTTCGGCGAACGCGCGCGCCGTCGAATACCTCCGCTGCGGGTCCTTCTCGAGGCACTTCAGCACCACGCTCTCGAGATCGGCCGGCAGCGACGGGACGTGTTTGCGCGGCGGCGCCGGCTCCTCGTGCATCATCTTGTAAAGCGTCTGCAGATTGGTAGCGCCCTCGAAGGGCGGGTGGCCGGTGAGCGCCTCATAGAGCGTGGCGCCCAGGCCATAGACGTCGGTGCGGGCGTCGAGCTTGTCGTGCTCCCCGCGCGCCTGCTCGGGCGCCATGTATTGCGCCGTCCCCAGCAAGGTCCCCTGCAGGGTATTGCCTGGCTGGGCGAGGTCGCGCGCCAGCCCGAAGTCGCAGATCGACGGCGGAGTACCGGGCGCTTTGGCAATCAGGATATTCGCCGGCTTGATATCCCGGTGGATCAGCCCCTGGCTGTGGGCGGCGTGGACCGCTTCGGCGATGTCGCGCACGACCGCGACCTTGTCTTCGACCGACATCCCCTTCGCCGCCTCGCGTAGCGTCTGGCCGTCGATGTATTGCATGGCGATATACGGGAGCTCGCCGATGCGCCCCACTTCATAGACCCGGCAGACGCTCGCGTGCTCGACGCGCGCCTGCGCCTGCGCCTCGTGCAGAAAGCGCGTCTCCAGCTGTGCGTCGGCGCCGCGCAGGAACTTGAGCGCCACGGGGCGCTTCAGCTTGCGGTCGAAAGCCTTATAGACCTTGCCCATGCCGCCGCTGCCGATCAGCTCGCCGATTTCATAGCGCTCCGACTGCGGCGGCGCCGATGGCGCGCCGGGATCCGATACAGGCGGCGTTTCCGGGGCCATACCCGGTACTTTATCCGACGGCGGAGAGCAGCGTGCGGAAGAGCGCCGGGAAACGGCTCGCGGTCCGCAGTGCGCGGCGGCGCAGGGCGGGGTGGCGGGCGAGGGCGAGCAGGGCGCGCGCCGGGACCGCATAGCGAAGCCAGCGGACCCGCAGCGAGCGGTCGTAGCGGCGCAGCGCAGGCGCGAGATCCTGCGACAGGTCTTCGGGAAGCGCGGCCACGAGCAGCGTGGCGGCGGCGAAGGCCAGCGAGAGGCCCTGCCCGGTGATGGCGTCCACGTATCCTGCCGCGTCGCCGATCAGCACCAGGCGATCCTTGCCGCGCGCCCGAACCCGCTGCCCGAGCGGCCCCGCGCCGCGTGCGTCCGACGCAGCCCTGGCGCCGCGCAGCCGCGCCTCCAGGGCGGGAAAGCAGCGCAGGTGCTCCTCGAAGGTCGCGCCTTTGCCGGACCAGAGGAAGGCGACATTGACCAGGTCGGCGGCGACGGGCGTGACGTAGGCCTCGACGCCTGCGGCCCAGTGCACCTCGACCAGATCGCTCCACGGCGCGAGCGCGAAGTGGCGGCGCAGGCCGAAGCGGCGCGGCGCCCGGGCAGTTTCGGGAGCGTCGAGCCCGGCGGCGCGGCGCAAGGGCGAGTGGAGGCCGTCGGCGGCGACGAGCAGGCGCGCGCGCAGTGGGCCCTCGTCGGTGTCGGCGACGATGGCGCCGTCGCAGGGCCGCGCCGCGCGCACCGAGCCGCGCCGCAGCTCCGCGCCCGCGGCGACCGCGCGGCAGGAGAGCGCGGCGCAGAGCGCGGTGCGGCGGATGCCCATCCCCTCGCCACCCGGGAAGCGCCCCTCGACGGCGCTGCCGTCTTCCTGCAGATAGCGGATGCCGCGCAATGGATTCCGGTCGCGCGAGTCGATGAGCGCAAGCGCGCCCAGCGACTGCAGCTCGCGCAGCCCCGCGGGCATCAGGCCTTCGCCGCAGGCCTTGTCGGGAACGCCCGCCGCGCGCTCGAGCAGCACGGTGCGGAACCCGCGCGCGGCCGCGCGGATGGCGACCGCCAGCCCCGCCGGCCCGCCGCCCACGACCAGGATGTCGATCGGCGCGCCCGCTGGATCGAGGGGACGCTCGCGCGCCGGATTCGCGACGAGCTCGGGCGCGGGATCCTCGCGTGCGCGCTCCTTCACGAGTGCAGCCACGAGCGCACCATCTCCCCGGCGAGACGGAGGGCGGTCACCTTGCCGGGCGGCCGCAGCTCGCCGGCCAGGAGCTGTCGCTGCGCTTCTCCCCGGCGCAGCTTGCCGCTCGAGGTGCGGGGCAGCGTGCCGGGCTCGAGCAGCCGCACCACCTGCGCGCGGATGCCGGTGCGCTCGAGCACGCGCGCGCGGACGGCCTCCTCGTCCAGCGGGCCGTCCTTCTCGACCAGGAGCGCGAGCTCCTCGCCTTCGTCGCCTGGGAGCGCGACCGCGACCGCGCAGCCGGCGCGCACGCCGTCGAGGCCGTCGAGCGCGTCCTCGAGCTCCTGCGGAGCGTGGTTCTTGCCGCGCAGGATGACCAGGTCCTTGGCGCGCCCGCTGACGAACAGCTCGCCCCCCTCGATGAAGCCGAGGTCGCCGGTGTCGAGCCAGCCTTCGGGCGATACCGCGTCGTGCTCGCGTCCGAAGTAGCGGCGCATCACCGAGGGGCCGCGCACCGCGATCTGCCCGCGCTCGACGCGCACCTCGACGCCGGGAACCGGCGTGCCCACCGAGACGGCGCGCATCACGCGCGGGCCGCGGCGCCGCGGCGTGAAGGTCACCGCCAGCGTCGCTTCCGACAGGCCGTAGACGGGAGATAGCGCGCGCGGGTCGAAGCCGAACTTCGCGAACCGGTCGGCGAAGCGCTGCAGCACGGCGGGCGCGATCGGCTCGGCGCCGTTGAGCGCCAGCGTCCAGGTCGACAGATCGACGCCTTCGAGCTCGTCGTCGCGGATGCGCTTGACGCAGAGCCCGAAGGCGAAGTTGGGCGCGACCGAGATGGTGGCGCGGTGCTTCGAGATGGCGCGCAGCCAGAGCGCGGGGCGCGCGAGGAAGAGCTCGGGGCCCAGCAGGGTCATGTCACCCGGGTGCACGACGGCCAGCAGCAGGCAGCCGATCAGCCCCATGTCGTGGTAGAGGGGCAGCCAGGAGACGCCGGACTGCGGCACCGCCAGATCTTCGGGCAGAAAAGTGTCGATCGCGGCCGCGTTCGAGAGCACGTTCGTGTGGGTCAGCGCGACGGGCTTGGGATCGACCGTGGTCCCCGAGGAGAACTGGATCAACGCCAGCTCTTCCGGTGCGCCGGGCAGGGCAAGCTCGCCGCGCGCGTCGTCGAAGAGCTCGGCGACGCGGCGCAGGCCGAGCGCGGGCTGAGCCCGGCTGCTGGCGACGCCGAGCAGCCGCGAGGTGCGGGCGTCGCTCAGCAGCAGGCGGGCGCCCACCGCCGAGATCATCCGCGCGGTGCGCTCGTGGAACTCGTTGAGGCGGCCGAGCCGGACCGGCGGGTAGAGCGGGACCGGCACCGCGCCCGCGAGCAGCGTGCCGAAGAAGGCGTCCATGAAGTCCACGCCGGTCGGGAGCACCAGCGCGATGCGGTCGCCGGGCAAAATGCCGATGGCCTGCAGCGACCACGCGAACCGGCGCGCCCGCGCGTACAGCTCGGAGAACGGCAGCGCGCGCTCGTGTTCCTGGGCGTCGAGGAAGGTGAGACCCTTGGCAGACGCGGCCGCCGCGGCGAGCGCGCGCTGGATGGTTTGATGCCGCAACGGCGGCAGGGGCAGCCCGCGCAGAATGGTCACGCGCGCCTCCGCTGCACCAGCGCGACGAGGTCTGCCACGGTCCGCACTGCCGCCGCGTCCTCCTCGGCGAGCGCGACGCGGAATTTGTTCTCGAGGCCCACCACCAGCGTGAGCACGCCGACCGAATCGAGCTGCAGGTCGCGCACCAGATCATCTCCGGGCTGTACCGCGCGCGCGAAGCCCAGCTCGTCGCGGAGGACGCGGCCGATCTCGGCGAGCACCTCGTCGGCCTTGACCTCATCCACGCGAGTATCCGAGCGCGCGATTCTCGACGCGGATGCGGACCGAGAGCAGCGCCGCATTGAGGAGCGAGAAGACGGTCGCGGTCAACCATGCGCCGTGCACCAGAGGCACGAAAATCATCTCGGCCACCACCGCCGCATAGTTGGGGTGGCGGAGAAATCGATAAGGTCCGGCCGTAATCGGCGCCTCGCCCGGCACGACCAGCACGCGCACGTTCCAGCGCGGCCCAAGCGTGGCGATGGCCCAGTAGCGCAGCGCCTGCGAAAGCAACGCGCCGATTAGAGCGATCCAGCCAATCGCGCCGGGGAAGGGGCGCCGCGATCCCTCGACCGCGCAGCTCACGAGGAAGAGCGTATGAATCAAAGCCATGAGGGGGAAATGCGCCGCGCCCGCTTCAATCGCGCCGCGCGTCTGCTGCACCCGCGCGTTGCGCCGCGAGAGCCACAGCTCGAAGAGCCGCTCGGCCGCGAGCACGGCGAGAAAGATCAAATACGGCGTCACCATTTCAGCAGCACCAGTTCGGAGCAGAAGCCGGGGCCCATCGCGAGCAGCACGCCGGTGTCGCCGGGCTTCGCCTCGCCCGACTCGAGCAGATCGCGCAGCACGAAGAGCACCGACGCCGACGAGAGGTTTCCCACCTGCTGCAGCGAGTCCCAGGTGCGCTGCAGCGCCGCGCGCGGGATCTCCAGCGCCTCCTCGAATGCCTCCAGCACCTTGGGCCCGCCGGAGTGGCAAATCCAATGTCGCACGTCGCCGCGCTGCAGGCCGTGCGCAGCGAGGAAGCTGTCCACATCGCCGCGGATGCGCGCGCGCACCAGGTCGGGGACCTGCGACGAGAGGACGATCTTGAAGCCGGAGTCGACGATGTCCCAGCCCATCACGCGCTCGGTGCCGGGATAGAACACCGACCGCGTCGCCAGCACCTCGGGCCCTGCGTCGCCTGGGCCCAGCACCACGCAGGCGGCGCCGTCGCCGAAGAGGCCGCTCGCGATGATGTTGGCGATCGAGAGATCTTCGCGCTGCAGCGTGAGCGAGCAGAGCTCGACGGCGATCAGCGCCGCGCTCTGGCCGGGAAAGCCGCGCAGATAATCCGCGGCGCGCGCGATGCCGGCCGCGCCTGCGACGCAGCCGAGGCCGAAGATGGGCGTGCGCTTGAGGTCGGGCCGCAGGCCGACGCGGTCGATCAGCCGCGCCTCGATCGAGGGCGTGGCGATGCCGGTGACGGTGGTGAAGAAGACGTGATCGAGCTGCTTAGGGACCAGGCCGGCGCGATCGAGCGCCTCGCGCAGCACCCCCTCGCCCAGCTCGGTGGCGACGCGCGTCCACGCGGCGTTGCGCGCAGCGAAGCTCTCGAGCGCGCGGTATTCGGCGATGGGCAGCGCGAGGTGACGCCCGCCGACCCGCACCGCCTTGAAGAGCTGCTCGAGGCGTTCGAGGTTGAAATGCTTCTCGCCCCAGAGCGTGCGGAACTCGGCGACCAGCGTTTCCTGATCGGCGTAGTGCCGGGGCAGCGCCGTCGCCGCCGCGAGGATGCGGGCGCTCACGGCGGCTGCACCTCGAGCGGCAGCGCGACGGAGATCTCGCGCTGGCCGCCCGCGAGCAGGCGCAGCGGGATGCGAAATGAATTGGCCACGGGATAGCAGGCGGCGCCAGATGCTTCCGCCTCCGGCCGCAGCCCGTCGCCGGCGGAGCCCGGTCTTCCAGCGTCGCAGACCACAGTGCGCACCTGCAGGATCAGCTCGGAGTCCAGGTCGGCGGAGTGGGAGCAGGAGGAGTGGATGCGGATCTGCTCGCGTGCGCCGCCGGCGGATTCGCCGCGCATGAACTCGGGTGCCAGCGAGAAGAGATCGGGGCGCCGCGAGATCTCCAGCGAGACCGACCACGGCGCGCCTGGCGACAGCTCGAACCCCGCAGGGGCGAGGAGCGTAAGGACGATCGCGCCTTCTCCGGGCGCGAGGCCGACGCCGGGCGGCGCCTCGAGGATGGCGCTGAACCACCCCGCGCCCGACGCCTGCGGCAGGGGCGCTGGCTCGACCGCGACGCCACGCCGCGGCTCGGGCGCGCCCTTCACCTCCAGCTCGAACGCCCTGGCGCCATCGGGAGAGATGAGCACGACGCGGTGGTTGTTGGTGTCGGCGACCAGCACCTCGCCGTCGGGCAGCACTGCGAGACCGGCGGGCTGCCCCAGCCGCGAGTCGGCGGCGCCGGTGAAAAACTCCTCCAGCCGCAGGCCATCGGGTGAGAAGCGCTTGAGCTTGTCGTTGTAGGTGTCGGCCACCAGCAGCCCCGACGAGCGCGTGACCGCGACGGCGAGCGGGTGCTGCAGCATGCCGGTCTCCACCTTGCCGACCTTGTCGCCGAAGTCGAAGAGCCCCGGCCCGCCGGCGAGCGTGTAGAGCTTGCGCGAGCGCAGGTCGAGCAGTCGCACGCCGCTCGATTCGCTGTCGGCGATATAGAGCACGTCGCCCTGCACCGCGAGGCCGCTCGGCTGCGCCAGCGCGGCCTGCGCGCCCGGCCCGTCAATCAATGCCTCGCGGCCATTGCCCGCGATCGCTTCAATCACGTTGCTGCTCAAATCAACCACCGCGAGCTGGTGCGAGCCGGCCAGCGCGACGTACAGCTCGTTGCCGCGCACCGCCACGTCCCAGGGCGAGCGCAGCGCGGCAGTGAGCGCGTCCGCCTTGTCGAACCCGAGCGGCGCGCGGCCAAGCTCGAAGGTGCCGGCGATGCGCGTGAGGCGGCCTGCCGCGAGGTCCGCCTTCCAGATTACGTGCGCGCGCGCGTCGGCGATGTAGAGCTCGTCGCCGCGCACGGCGAGCCCCTGCGGGTCGTCCAGCGCCGCCTCGGCGAAGGGGCCCTCGCGATGCCCGCGCAGCCCGCTGCCGATGGTCTCCAGCACCTCGCCTTTCTGGTCCACCACCAACACGCGGTGATGGCCCGAGTCGGAGATGAAGATGCGGCCCGGACCCCACGCGACCTTCCCCGGATAGCTCAGCGCGCGCGCGGACTCTGCGCTCTTGCGATGCACCCGCAGCGGCCTTTCCGCGAGCGTGCCGTTCGCGCGGCCTTCGTCGAGCTGCTGCTGCACGCACGCCTCGAGCGTGGCGGGCTCCGGCTCGCCAGGCGCAACCGCCGCGAGCGTCCCGTCGGGCCGCAGGACGATCAGCGTGGGCCACGACCGCACCGCGTACGCGGACCAGATGCGCAGCTCGCTGTCCACCGCCACCGGGTGCTCGACGCCATAGCGCCGCATTGCGCCGAGGATGCGCTGCGCGTCCTTTTCGGCGTCGAACTTGGCGGAGTGGATTCCGATCACGATCAGCGGATCGTTGCGATGCCGCTCCTCGAGGTCGCGCAGCACCGGCAGCAGGTGCATGCAGTTCACGCAGCAGTAGGTCCAGAAATCGAGCACCACCACCTGGCCACGGAGGCCCTTGATGGTGAGGGCCTCATCGGTGTTGAGCCAGGCGGTGGCGCCGGTGAAGTCGGGGGCGTGGATGCGCTCGGTCATGGGCGGTCCTGCATCGTGACTCCCTGCAGCGTGGCGGCGAACCCCGAGCCGAACGCCTGCGCCGGCGTCCATGCGCCGGGCTGCACGCCGCCCTCGAGGATGCGGCCTGCGCAGCAGAGCGCGGCGTCAGCAGTGAAGGTGTAGCCCTCGGGCGTTTGCAGCGTTGCGGCAGCGGAGGCTCGCCCGCTCGCGACGCGGCCCCAGAGGCGCACGCTGCCGCGCGCGCGCTCCGTTGCGCCGGGGCCGGTGAGGTTGCGCTCGACGCGCGCCTTGAGGAAGCTCTGCACGGCGCCCAGGCCCAACAGTGGAGCGGCGTAGTGAATGAGGCGGGCTGCGCGAATGGCCGCCGGTCTGGCGGCGATATAGACGGTGATGTCGGGGATACCGGTCGAGCGCCACGCCGTCGCGAGGTCGCCCCAGGGGATGGACATGGCGCTGCGGCTGCGGTCGCCGAAGTCGATCTCGCGCACCTCGCTCGCGATCTTTGCCTGCACCAGCCGGCCTCCGCGGCGCAGGCGGCCGCCCCGCGCAAGCCCCTCGACCAGGGTCTTCATCGTTCCCCGGCTGGAGCCGCCCTCGCTGGCGAAGGCGAGCTCGAGCGACGATGCGCCCGGGAGCTTCTCGCTCAGGTGCTTCGCCAGGCAGTCGGAAGGCACCACATCGAAGCCCGCGCCCGGGAGCAGGACCACGCCGCGCTCGCGCGCCTCGGCGTCGCGCGCAAAGACCGCCTCGAAGACGTCCACCTCGCCGGTGATGTCGAGGTAGTGCGCGCGGGCCGCGAGGCAGGCATCGATCATTGGCCGGCTGGTGGCCGAGAACGGCCCGGCGCAGTGGAGGACCGCCTGGACGCCGCCGAGATCCGGGCGCGCGAGCTCGAAGGCGCGATAGGGAAACCCGAGCCGCGCCGCGAGCGGGCGGAGCTTTGCTTCGCTGCGGCCCGCGAGGACGACTTGCTGCAGCCCGCGCCGCCGCGCCTCCTCGGCGACAAGGCCTCCAGTGTAGCCGGTCGCTCCATAGATGAGCAGCATCGGGGCGCTTCATAACAGAGCGTTGGCGCGCGCGCCCGGAGCGTGGAAGAGTAGGGCGATGCGCAAGGCGATGGCCTTCCCGGTACGCTTCGTGACGCACGGACAGTCGGTCCAGACGACCTCGCGCGATCTCGAGGAGCGCTCGGTGTTTGTCCGCTGCGTGGAGCCGCCGGACGAGGGCGAGCGCGTCGTCCTGCGCCTCTACCTGCCGGGGCTCGTCGTGGGCGACACCATCCAGGCGGTGGTGCGCGAGCGGGTGGTCGAAGGCCGCGACGCGGGCTTCCGCGCCAGCTTCAGCGACATGACTCCGGAGACGGTCGAGCACGTCCGCCTCGCGCTCGCCGCGGGAGCCGCGGTCGAGTCCACCCTGCCGGAAGCGCCCGCGCGCGCCGGCGAGAACCGGCGACTG
>JAYWBT010000140.1:0-12202 GCA_043781235.1 Deltaproteobacteria bacterium | reverse complement strand
ACGCGGCGTTGGGCTTGCGGGCGGTGGTCTTCTTGGCGGCGGGCTTCTTCGCAGCAGGCTTCTTGGCAGCGGCCATCAGGTTTTCCTCCTGGAGTGGGAAGCAGCGGCTTCCCTCGAAATCAAGTGCACTCTGACAGAGGAGGATCCTGGGAGTAAAGCGATTTTCCCTCTGAGGACCGTCTTTTTTCCCTCTGGCGGGACGGTCAGCTCCCTCTGGAGGGTGAAATCCTCAGCACCGACGCGCCTTCCCGGCGCAGCAGGATCGACGCCTGCGCGCCTCCGGGAACGGCCTGCGGGAGCCACTCGCGCTCCATCTTTTCAGAGAGGAGGACCAGCGCCTGGCCTCCCTTCGCGAGCAGCGCGAGGGCTTCTTTCAGCTCGCGCGCTGCCACGGCTTCTCCCGCCGCAGGCGAGAGCTCGCCCAGCACCAGGGCGAAAGGACCGTCTCCGGGAAAGAGCGCCTCCCGCACCTGGACCTCGAGCCCGAGCGCGCGCGCGTTGCGGCGGAGAAAGTCGGTATCGAGCAGGTCACGGTCCTGCGCGACGACCTGCGCGCCGGGCCAGCGGCTCTTGACGAAGAGCGGCAGCGCCCCGTAGCCGGCCCGGAAGCAGAGCACGCTCGCGGGCGCTGCGCGCGGGAGCGCGTCGGCGAGCACCGCCAGCCGCGCGGCGTGCGCGGGATCCTCCGAGGCGTCGTGCGGCCGGTCGAGGGTGAGCTCGAAGAAGCGGGTCTGGTCGCGCGCGTAGACCGAGGCGTCGTCGGGGACCGGCCCGCGCCGCGCGGAGGCCGCGTAGACCGCGTGGCGGGGCCCCAGCGCGATGCGCTGAACGCCCTCGATGGCGTTGACCAGAGGTTGCAGATCGCGGATGATCACGATGCGGAGCTCGCCGAGCGCGCGGCCGCCCTCGACGAGGTAGCGGATGGCCTTCGGCCCGATGCGCGCAGGGACGTTGCACAGCACCCAGTCGAACGGCCCTTCGAGGCCCCGATAGCCGAGGCCGGGGCGCACCGAGACGTTGGCGAGGCCAAGCGCGTGCGCGTTGTGGGCGGCCGCGGCGACGGCGAGCAGGTCGCGGTCCACCAACAGCGCGCGCGCTTCAGGCCAGCGCGCCGCGACGGGCAGGCCGAGCGCGCCGTAGCCGCAGCCGAGATCGAGCACCGAGCGCGGCTCGCCGTCCGGCAGGTGCTGCAGGAGCAAGAGCGTACCGTCGTCGATGCGCTGGGTGGCGAAGACGTCGGCCGGCACGTCGAGCGAGAGCGTCTGCCCGAGCGCCTTTTCGACCAGGCGCGTGCGCGCGTACGGGCCGAGCGCGCGATACCCGGCCGCGCTCGGCGGCTGATCGAGAAAGCGCTCGGGCTTTGACCGCTTGTCGCGGGCGGGCCGCCGCGTCACCCGCAACTCTCTCGTCTCACGCGCGGCGCCGGGACGCGGCCTCGGCCGCGCGGAGCACCGCTTCGCGCAGCGACGGCTCCAGCTGCGATCGGCCCAGCACGGTGCCGGGCTCGATGCAGCTCTCCGGCCGCGCGGGCTGCGGAGCCTTTGGCTCGAGCGCGGCCTTGGCGGGCGCCAGCGCCTCGTCGTGCGCGAGGCCGAACCGCAGCTCGCGCACCAGCGGGGCTCGCAGCCGCTGGTTGATGCGCGCGATGAGGAAGTTGCGCGCGGCGTCGAGCTGATCGCGCCAGCGGTGGTCCTCTACAAGAATGTGCAGCACGCCGCCCGTCAGCACGGTGGGCTGCGCGCGCGAGGCGAGCTGCGGCCCCACCGCCTCGGACCAGACCTGCGGCGAGATGCGCCGCTCGAGCCGGCGGCGCAGTCCGTGGCTGTCGAGCGCGCGGTGGAGCACGGCGCGGATGGGTTCGCTGCGCCGCGGGCGCTCGGTGAAGTGGATCACTGGAACTTTCTTCGCAAGAGCACCGTCCGCATGGTGCTGACGATCTCCTCGAGGTCGTAGGGCCGCTCCACCAGCGGGTAGCCGCAGGGGCCATGCTCGCCGCGCCGGCGCGAGAGGATGAGCGAGAGCTTGCGCGCCGCCGAGAGCGAGCGGATCTCCTCCAGCGCAGGCGCTTCGGCAGCGGCCCAGGCGAGGTCTTCCAGCAGCAGCACGTCCGGCATGCCGTGCGCTTCGATTGCAGCCTGGGCCGCCGTCGGCGACTGCGCGAAGCCGACGCGCGCGGGAAGGAGCCGCTTCATCCGCTCAGCCTCGTGCCGGTCGCGGCCCACGAGCAGGAGACTCTTCGGAGGCGCGCAGCCTGGTCTCTCGGACTTCATGCTGCTCCTTGCGATGGTCGGTGCCGACGACATCGACGATGTCGCAGAGATCGTGGAGGCGGGAGTAGATGCGGGAGCCGACGCGCTGCTCGAGCGATTCGGCCACCTCGCCCTCGGCGCCGAACTTCCAGGTGGCGCCGGCTCGCGGGTAGTTGGTGGCGAGGAGGGTGGGGCGGCCGGCGTTGTAGCGGACGGAGATGATCTCATCGAGGACACCCTGCTCGAACTCGCGGTTCTTGCCGCCCTTGCCGATCTCGTCGATGGCGAGCACGTCCACCGAGCGCAGTGGCTCGAGCCACTCGCGCGAGGACATGCCCTTGGAGAACCCGTCGCGGATGTCGCTGAGCAGGAGGAAGAACTCTTCGTAGCGGCAGCGCACCGCTTTCTTCATCGCCAGTTCCTTGAGCATGGCGGTGAGCAGGTGCGTCTTGCCGGTGCCCGGCGGCCCGCAGAAGAGGAGCGCGCGGACCCCGGTGGCGCGCGGGACGAACTCGTCGACGAAGCGGCGGGCGCGCGCGACGGCCTTGGCCTGGTCGGTGTTCTTGGGGTGGTACGCGTCCAGCGAGACCGAGACGAACTTCACCGGCAGGCGCAGGCCGGTGAGGAGCGCGAGGCGCCGCGGGTCTGCGCCGCAGCTGCAGCCGCGCAGCACCGAGTAGCCGCGATCGTCGTGGCCGAAGGTGCGGCCGGAACCGCCGCACAGAGCGCAGTCCCGGGAGCACGCGCAGGCTTCGGCAGCGGTGCGGCCCTGCGCGATGCGGAAGACGAAGCCGTCGCCGCCGCAGTGCGGGCACGGAGGAGGGCGGGGCGCTGGCAGGCGGATGGGCTCGGTCATCGAGGCGTATGGCTCCTAAAGAAGGAAGGGGCGGGGCGGGACGCCGAGCCGCTCGCTGGCGGCGGAGAGGAGCTGCAGCTGCAGGCTTCGCTGATAGCGACGGCGCGACATGCTGGCGGGCCGGGGGCCGAGCCGCTCGCGCAGCGCCGCGCCGGCCTTGCGCGCCGCCTCGCCGCCGAGCTCGCGCAGCGCGAGCCGGAGCGCGGCGATGGCAGCCGTCCAATAGAGATCGCCGCCCGGTGCCGAGAGCAGCTCTTCGGCGCGGTCGGCGAGCTCTTCCCAGGCGGCGCGCGCGGCCAGGCGCGGCGCGAGCGTGGCCTTGCGCAGCTCAGCGACGAGGCCCTGTGCGGGCGCGGCCTTGATGACAGGGCGCGCCCGGCGACGCGCCTCGATGGCGGGCGCCAAAGTCTGCAGCGACAGGGAGACCTCCGCCGCGCCGCGGACTCCGGACCGGGCCCCGCGCGCGAGCAGCCGCGTTCCGCGCCGGATCTCGCCCAGCACGTCCGCGAGCGAAACGCCCGCGGCGTGCCAGGCGAGCGCAAGCTGCGCGTCGGCTGGCGAGAGGACGAGCCCCCGGCCGCGCAGCTTGCCCAGCTCGAGGGCGACAGCTTCGATGTATTCGCGGGGAGTCACGGGCCAGTCTCGCGCGGGGGTCTGACATCGCCTTCCAAAGGCGGGCCGCCCCCACGGCGAGAAGCGTGCTAACACCGCGTCTAACTCTTTGTCCAGACAAGGAAATCTCCACTGCCGAGGCACAGGTTCTTCACAGGCCGGAGCGCCCGTTCGCGCGCGGAACGCGGGATCATTTCCCGTTCGTCCACAGGCTTTGACAAAGTGCCGCGGCGAGCCTGTGGAGGAGGAGCGAGCGGCACATGAATCGCATCGACTGGAGCGATCTCCGCAGAGAGCTCTCGGCGCACGCGAGCGCGGACGAGAAGGAAGCGCGAGACGTCCGCTTCGTGCTTCACTTCCTCGACCTGCACCCGGCGGACGCGCACCTGCGCTCGCAGCTCGAGGGGCACCTGACCGGCAGCGGCTTCGTGCTCGACGGCGCGCGCGCGCACGTGCTCCTGCTGCACCACGGGCGTCTCGACCGCTGGCTGCAGCCGGGCGGCCACGGCGAAGGCGAGCTCGCGCCGCGGCAAATCGCGCTGCGTGAGATCGCAGAGGAGACAGGCCTGGGCGAGAGCGACCTGACGCCGTTCCCCAATGCGCGGCTGCTCGATGTGGATGTGCACGGAATCCCCTCGCGCCCGGGCGAGCCTGAGCACTGGCACCTCGACCTGCGCTACGGGTTCATCGCCCGAGAGGGAGCCGCGCCGCGCTTGTCGCCCGAGAGCCGCGCGCTGCGCTGGGTACCGCTCGACGACCTCCCTGCCGATGCGGACCCGTCGCTTCGCCGAGCATTGGAAAAGCTGCGCCAGCGCGGCGAGTCGGTGCGGGACTGATTCCTAACCGAGCTTGCGGCGCGCGCGCAGGATGGGAATCACCCGCGCGAGTTGGCTGCCCCCAGCCTGCTGCCGCTCGTCTTGCTCCTGCTTTTCCTCCAACTTGAGCGCGAGGCTGTCATGGAGCGAGACGTAGCCTTGGCTACGGCAGAAAACCTCGACCGTCGAGAGCAACTCCTGGCGCGCACTCTTCGGCAGCGCCTCGACGAAGCCCAGAATCGTCTTGCCTTCGAGCGTTACGCCGTATTCCGGCTTCCAGCCTTTGCCATCCATGGATGTCGCTCCCTAGGTACAGGATCATCATGCAGGGACCGCGCCGCATCTGTGTCGCAGACCGGACGGGCAGGCGAGCGGTCCTATGGAGCGCTCGCCTGCCCGTCGCGTCTGCGCATCTTTCTTTCTCGGCGACGCACCGTCCGCCGCCAAGGCCAGGGCCGCTCGGCTCCGGGCTAGCTGCATCCCATCGAGTTGCCGCAGTTGAGGCATTTGAAGCAGGTGCCATTGCGCACGGTGATGTGCCCGCAAGTGTCGCAAAAGGGCGCGTCGCCGGAGAGCTTGCCGAGCAGCTCGTCCTGCGCCGAGGCTCCCCTGCGCTGCTGCGGGCGCGGCGGCTCGCTCTTCTGTGCGGCCTTGGCGACGATGGCCGGCGACGCGAGCGTCACCGGGTCGGCGGTCTGGGCCTCGACAGGAGTGGTCACCGCGGCCTCCGGCGTGACGTGCGCGAGGTCGTCGCGACCCAGGTACTCGACCCCCAGCGCGCGAAAGACGTAGTCGATCACGCTGGTCGCGAACTTCACCCGGTCATGCCCCTGCACCGGCCCCTGCGGCTCGAAGCGGGTGAAGACGAACTGCTCGACCAGCATCTCGAGCGGCACTCCATACTGCAGCGCAATCGACACCAGCATGGCGAAGCAGTTCATCACCGAACGAAGCGCGGCGCCTTCCTTGTGCATGTCGATGAAGATCTCGCCGAGCGTCCCGTCCTGGTATTCGCCGCTGCGGAGGAAGATCTTGTTGCCGCCGACCTTCGCCTCCTGGGTAAGGCCGTGCCGCTTCGAGGGAAGCCGGCGCCTCTGCGGTCCCGACGGCTGCGCGGCGGTGAGCTTCTCGGCGAAGCAGGCGTCGGCCATCCGCTGCGCCTGCACCCCCGTCAGCTCGGGGATGAGGGACTTGAGCGCCTCGGCCATCTCTTTCCCCTCGCGCGGCATCGGGAGCGTGGTCTTCTTCGCGGTGTCTCCCGCGGAGAGCGGCTGCGCCAGCTTGGACCCGTCGCGGTAGATGGCGATGGCCTTCAAGCCGAGCCGCCACGATTCGTGGTGCACGCGCTCGACGTCGGCCACCGTCGCATCGGCCGGCATGTTGATGGTCTTGGAGATGGCGCCGGAGAGGAACGGCTGCGCCGCGGCCATCATCCGCACGTGCCCCATCGGCTCGATGTAGCGCGTGCCGAGCGGGCCGCAGCGGTTGGCGCAATCGAAGACCGGATAGTGCTCGGGCTTGAGGAACGGCGCGCCCTCCACCGTCTGCCGGCCGCAAACGACCAGCGTGGCCGCGTCGATCTGCGCTTCGGCGTAGCCGAGCTTCGCCAGTACGTGCTTGCCCTTCGAGTTGGGCTCGAGGCCCAGCCGCTGCAGGCAGGACGCAGAGACCACGTGCGCCGCGAAGGCCGCGCGCAAATCGAAGACGCTCTCGAGCGACTTCTCGACGCGCGAGATCTCCGCCTCGAGCAAGCCGCGCGCCCTCAGCTCCGCAGGCGCGAATTCCGGCACGCTCTTGAGCATGGCGGTGCCGCGCACGTAGTCCACGATGGCTTGAGTCTCGGCCGGCCCGTAGCCGAGCTTCTTCAGCGCGCGCGGCACCGACTGGTTCACAATCTTGAACGACCCGCCGCCGGCCAGCTTCTTGAATTTGATCAAGGCAAAATCGGGTTCGACGCCGGTGGTGTCGCAGTCCATCAGCAGTCCAATGGTGCCGGTGGGCGCGAGCACGGTGGCCTGCGCGTTGCGGTAGCCGTGGTGCTCGCCGAGCTGCACCGCGCGCTGCCAGCACTCGTGCGCCGCCGCCAGCAATTCTTTTGGCGCGAGGTCCGCGTCGATGTTCTTCACCGAGTCGCGGTGCATGCGCATCACCTCGAGCATCGAGTCACGATTTTGCGCGTAGCCCTGGAACGGGCCCTTGGAGCCCGCCATCTCGGCCGAGAGCGCATACGCTTCGCCGGTCATCACAGCGGTGATGGCGCCCGCCATGGCGCGGCCCTCGTCGGAGTCGTAGGGCAGGCCTTCGACCATGAGCAGGGTGCCGAGGTTCGCGTAGCCGAGGCCGAGCGGACGGTACTGGTGGCTGCGCTCGGCGATGCGCTTGGTGGGGTAGCTTGCCAGATCGACCGCGATCTCCTGCGCCAGGAAGAAGATGCGGCAGGCGTGCTTGTAGCCCTCGACGTCGAAGCCGCCCGACTTGAGGGGGATGCCTTCGCCTTCGGCTCCGGCCCGGCGGTCGGCGGAGCCGCCCTCCTCCCGCTCAGCCTGGCGGAGGAACTTGAGCAGGTTGAGCGAGGCGAGGTTGCAGGCGGTGTCGTCGAGAAAGACGAACTCGCTGCAGGGGTTCGAGGCGTAGATGCGGTCGGTGGCTTTGCACGTGTGCCAGCGGTTGATGGTGTCGTCGTACTGGAGGCCGGGGTCGGCGCACTTCCAGGCGGCCTCGGCGATTTCGCTCCACAGCTCGCGCGCGGCGAGCCGCTCGACCACCTCGCCGTTGGTGCGTGCCTTCGTCTCCCAGACGGAGTCCTTCTCCACCGCTTCGATGAACTTGTCGGTGATGCGCACCGAGTTGTTGGCGTTCTGGCCCGAGACGGTGCGGTACGCCTCGCCGTTGAAGTCCGACGAGTAGCCGGCGGCGATCAGCGCGCCCACCTTCTTCTCCTCGCGCGCCTTCCAGCCGATGAAGTCGCGGATCTCCGGATGGTCGGCGTCGAGCACCACCATCTTGGCGGCGCGGCGGGTGATGCCGCCCGACTTGGTGGCGCCCGCGGCGCGATCGAGCACCTCGAGGAAGCTCATCAGGCCCGACGAGGTCCCGCCCCCCGAAAGCTTCTCGGTCCTGCCGCGCAGCTTGGAGAAGTTGGTCCCGGAGCCCGAGCCGTACTTGAAGACGCGCGCCTCGTCGCGGATCAGGCTGAAGATGGAGTCGAGGTCGTCATTGCAGCTCTGGATGAAGCAGGCGGAGACCTGCGGTCGCGTGTACGCGTCCTCGGTGAGGTAGGCCTTGCCGCTCTGCAGATCGACGGCATAGTTGCCGCCCGAGCCCTTGATTCCGTACTGGTGGAAGAGACCGCAGTTGAACCAGACCGGCGAGTTGAACGCGCCCAGCTGGTGGACCAGCATGAAGGTGAGCTCGGCCTCGAACGCGTCGGCGTCGGCGGCGGTGGCGAAGTAGCCGCCCATCTCTTCACCCGCTGCGCGGAGCGTATGCGCGACCCGCGTGACCAGCTGGCGCACCGACTCCTCGGCGCCGCTCCGGGTCGGAACGCCGGCCTTGCGGAAGTACTTCGAGACCGCGACATCGGTGGCGAGCTGCGACCACTCGGCCGGCACCTCGGCGTCGTCCACCTTGAAGATGACCTCGCCGTCGGCGCCCGAGATCTTGGCGGGACGGTGCGTCCAGGCGACCTCGTCCAGCACGTCTTTGGCGGTGGCGCCCTCGCGGGTCAGCCGGCGCTCGACCGGCAGGCCCTTGCCCTTGCGCGGGCTGCGTTCGGTCGGCTGGGAACTCCGCGGAGCCGCCTCCTGCACGGCACCTGCGGGAGCTGCAGAGAGCGGGGTCTGCTGCGCGTCCTGCTTGCCACTCTTGGCCATGGTTTCATCCCTCCGGCGGACCCGAGTAGGGTTCGGGCACCGAGGCGCAAATTTGCCCGAACCGCCTTGGCGTTGTCAAAGGAAACCCACTAGGGATTGTGGTGACGCGCAACGTCATGCCCCATACTTGGTAGGTTACCCACAAGTTGTGGACGGCTTTCTCACAGCCCCAAGGCTCCGTTCGCAGAATCCTTTTCGCTCGCGGCGCACAGGACCTCCCCGCGCGCTTCACTTATGCACGAGTTGTGATAGGAGGGGCCCCCCATTTCCTTTTCCACGGTGTGCAAATGAAGACGCTGACCGAGTTCTCCGGGACCCTGATCCGCATGGCCGCTCGCGCGGTCGCAGAAGCGCGCAAATTGCTGCCAAAAGACTCGTTCGTCTCTGCCGTTCCGGCGCCCGAAGGCGGCGTCACCGCCCAGCCGAGCGAGACCGCTACTCCGGCGGCGCCAGTCGGCGGCGCCGACAGCCCCACCGACGCGACCGATCAGGCCTTGGCCAACGCGGAAGGCAGCGGGGGCCCGGTGGAGAACGAGGCCGCTGGCGGCGCCAAGGTTGGCGAGGCCGGCAGCGACGAAGAGGGCTCGAGCGAGGACCCCGACGCCGTGGCGCGCGCAGAGGAGAAGGACGCCGATCAGGATCTCTCCGGTGCCGGCGGCGAGGGCGAGGGCACCACCGTGGGCGGCGCGCGTACGCTCGCCGGCGACACCCGCCGCGGCGAGTCCGGCTCTGGTGAGGAGGCCGAGAGCGAGCAGGCCAGGGCGGCGCTCGACGAGGCCGTCGGCACCGCGACCGGCATGACCGGCGATCGCCTCGCGCGCCTGCGCGAAGCGGTGCGCGTGGCCGGCCGGCAGAGCGACCGCGTGCGGCTGGTGCGCGTGTTCGGCAGCGAGGAGGAGGTCGCGGGCGCGAAGAAGATCGGCGAGTTCCAGTACGTCATCGACCTGATGCCCGCCTCGATGAAGCAGACGTTCAAGGATCCGAAGGACGACAAGAACAAGCCGCGCGGGCCGCGCAAGTCGATGGGGGGCCCCAAGCAGAAGGAGGGGTCGCTCGAGGGCAGCTTCTCGATGGAGTCGGTCGCGCAAGATCGCAAGAGCGAGCGCGGCGGGCCGGGCGGCGGGCGCGGTGGAGCCGGCGGCGGACGCGGCGGACCTGGCGGCGGACGCGGCGGACCCGGCGGCGGGCGCGGCGGACCCGGCGGCGGGCGCGGTGGGCCGGGCGGCGGACGCTCGGGCGGCTCGCCTTCCAAGCCATAGCGGGTCTCGAGCGCGGATGGTTCCGGCGGCGCGCCGGCAGGTCGCGGAAGGAATCGTCGCCGAGCCGCTCGCGCAGGAACCAGACCTCGTCGTTGTCCATCGGCTTCTCCAGGGGCTGCGGCTCGGCGCCGCCGTCGGTACAGGACTGCATCCAGCCGTCCGCCTCCGGGATGCACTCCTGAATCACCTGGAAGCCCTGGTCAGAAGACTTCGATCGGATCAGGTGCAGGCAGGCGCCCGCGGCCGAGCAGGCGATAGCGGCAATCGCGAAGAGCGGGAATCGGCGGGTCATTCATTGAAGCTTGTAGAATGAACGGCCGGACGCGTTCGTCTACGAAGGGGTACGCCGACGCCGATTTCAGGGAGCCACTCATGCTTGCTCGATCGCTCGCGCTGTTGACACTGGTCGCCGCCTGCTCGCACGCCGCGGCGCGGCCGCGGAAGAAGAACCTCGCCGTGCGCATCTCCGCTCCAGAGTCGCCGCTCCTGCGCGGCTTCACCGCCACCCTCGCAGGGCACGGCGTGCGAGTGGTCGACGATGCGCAGGCGGACGCGCTCGATCTGCTGCTGCGCTACGACCAGGGCCCCGGGCCGATGCTGCCGGGCGTGCTCCCGCGCGACGGCCAGTTCACGCTCGAGGTGCGCAGGGACGGCAAGTTGCTGCAGACGCTCGAGAGCCCCGACCAGTTCTGCTTTCTCAAGACCGGCACGCTGCGCGAGTTCTACGCCTGCCACGCAGACCGGCTGTCGTACGACTTCCTCGACAGCGACGCGACGCGCGAGCTTCCCGGCGGCCCGCCTCCAGCCCCGCCCGACGGCGGCAGTTAGGCCCGCAGCCCGGCATCCCGAGCCTTGGCCGCGGCGAGTGCGGTCGATGACGTGCCGGCTCAGGCGAGCATCGCGGGGCGCAGCGACAGCTCGTGCGTCCACGCCCGCGGCTCCTGCGCGTGCAGGTACTCCACCGCGCGCGCGATCTCCTCCGGCGGGATGGACTGGCCAGGGGCCCGCGCGCTCCCCGCCCGCTCGATCCCGCCCTCGATGGCGAGGTAAGCGACGTGCACGGCTTTCGCCTTCAGCTCCAGCGCCGCCACCGCGCAGAGCGCCCGCAGCGCCGCCTGCGCCGCCGAGAGCCCGCCGAATCCTTCGCGCGCCTTCAGGCCGCTGCCGGTGCCCATCTGCAGAAAGCTCCCGCCGCCCTGCGCGATCAGCCGCGGCGCCGCCCCCTGCAGAAGGTGCAGCGTCGCCTGCGGGTACCCGGTGAGGGCGCGCTCGAAATCGGTCAGCTCCAGCACGGATTGCGGGCCGAAGCGCGCGCCGCTCGTCTGCGCCGCCACCACCAGTGCGATGCGGCCGAACCGCTCCCACGCCTGAGCGCAGAGCCGCTCCACCGACGTCCCGTCGCGCAGGTCGGCGACGATCCCGAGGCCGTGGGTCTCGGCGGCGAGCGCGTCCACCTCGCTCGCGGTGCGCGCGGCGCACGCGACGTCCCAGCCCTTGCCCGCGAAGTGCTTCGCGATGGCGCGGCCGAGACCGCGCACGCCGACGACGAGGAGCGCCGGCACTAGGCGCGGTGGACCTTGGTGAGTGAAGACTGGGCCACCGGCGTCAGCACGATCTCGGAGATGTTGACGTGCGCGGGCCGCGTCGCGACCCAGGCGATCGCGTCGGCCACGTCGGCGGCGACGAGCGGCTGGAAGCCCTCGTACACCTTCTTCGCCTTCGACTCGTCGCCGAGCCGCACCACCGAGAACTCGGTCTCGACCAGGCCCGGGTCGATCTCGCTCACGCGGATGTTGGTGCCCGACAATTCGAGCCGCAAAGTCTGGGCGATGACGCGGACCGCGTGCTTGGTGGCGCCATAGATGGCCCCGCCCTCGTAGACCCCGTGAGCGGCGTAGGAGCCGAGGTTGATGATGTGGCCGCGCTTCGCCGTGATCATGCCAGGCAGGAACGCCCGCGTTACGCGAACCAGGCCGACCACGTTGCGATCGATCATGCCGGTGAGGTCCTCGTCGCGCAGCTTGTCGACCGGGTCCCGGCCAAGGGCGGCGCCGGCATTATTGAGCAGGATGGACGGCGTTCCGGCGGCCGCGCAGAAGGCGTCGATCGACTCCTTCGAGGTGACGTCGAGCGCGTGCGCGGTGGCTCTGGGTGAGCCGAGTTTCTCGCACTCGCGCGCGACGGCCTCGAGCCGGTCCATGCGGCGTGCGCCGAGAAAGAGCGGCCGGCCGAGCTTCGCGAACGCGCGGGCGGTGGCTTCGCCGATTCCGCTGGAGGCTCCGGTGATGACGACGAGGTCGTTGGTCATAGTGTGGTCACATCGAGCGTGAGGGGCAGCTCGCGGCAGCCCTCGGCATTCGATCGGTAGCAGGTTTCGATGATTTGAATACACGCCACGGATTCCCGGAGCTCACGATTGACGAAATCGCCCGCGGCGATGGCGGTCTTGAACTGGTCGAAGAGCGAGTTGAACCATGTGGTGTGCGAGGCATCCATCCAGTCAGATTCGATCACGCCCTTTTCGATTCGTCCTTCGCTG
>JAYWBT010000139.1:0-12245 GCA_043781235.1 Deltaproteobacteria bacterium | reverse complement strand
GCTCGGGCGCGAAGGCCGGGTCGTCGGTGGCGAGCGCCAGATGCAAATCGGCGCTGCGCTTTCCCAGCAGGCGCGCGGCGACCAGCGAGCTGCCCAGGAGCTCGCGGGCGGCAGCGGGCGCCTCCATCGCCGAGAGCTCGATCAGCGTTCCCGGCGGGCGCGGCGGCGGCTTGGGCAGGTCGCGGCTGGTGGCCAGCGCGCGCTCGTAGAAGCGGCGCAGCTCCTCGCGGATGAATTGCCAGGCGCTGCCTTGATTGGGCACATATCCCACCACCGAGGCGAGCGTGATGGCGTCGCCCTTGCGCGGTCGCAGCTCGAGCGAGGCGAGGTGCGCCGGGACGGGCGCTCCCGGGGCGCGCTCGCCCAGCGTGCGGACGATCTCGAGCTCGGGGCTGACCCCTTCGCCCAGCCGCCGGTAGAACTTCAGGAACGCGGAGTCGCCGTAGATCACCGCGGCGCTCTGGCGCTCGGTCCGCGGGAAGCGCGGCTCGCCTCCGGGCAGGTCGCCGCGCGAGGTGGCGTCGAGCAGACCGATCGCGCCGCGGCTGCGCGTGCCGGTGCGGATGGCTCCCAGCAGCGCGCCGGCGCAGGCCGGGTCGGAGAGCACGTCGATCAAAAGCCCCTGCGACCCGTCGGGGCGGCGCAGGCTCGCGATCACCGACTGCGGCGCGGCGGCCTGATCTCCCGCGCGCACGGCCAGCGGGAGCGCCCAGGTCTCGGGCTCGCCCCTGCTGAACTCGAGCTGGAGGAAGACGATCTGGAGCGAGTCCAGCGGCACCGCGTCGAGGATGCGCGCAGAGGCGATGTCGCGGTCGCGCGCCTCGAACCACCGCCGGCCCTCGAGCCAGGCGGGGAGCGCCAATTCGAGGGCGGCGCGCTCGGCCGCGGTGAGCATCCCCTGCCAGCCGCTCGCGCCCTCGAGCAGCGGCGGCTGGTAGGCGGCCTCGCGCGCGACGCCTTGGGCGTGCGCGGGCTCCTCGATCGCGAACCAGTAGAAGCCGTGCTCGCCGAGCGTCAGGAGATAGGGCAGCTCGCCGATGGGCGGGAATCGGGTCTTGCCGATCAGCTCGACCGGCACGCGATCCTTGAACTGCTTGAGATCGAGCTCGACGTATTGCGGGTAGCGCGACAGGTTCGCGACCACCAGGACCGTCTCGTCCTCGAACTTGCGGATGAAAGAAAGAACCTTGGGGTTCTCAGGTGAAAGGAACTCGATCGAGCCGCGCCCGAAGGCCTGGAACCGCTTGCGCAGCGCGATCAGCCGCTTGGTCCACCAGAGCAGCGAGTTCGGGTTCGCCTGCTGCGACTCCACGTTCAAGGATTCGTAATGATATTCGGGGTCGATGATCACCGGCAAAATCAGCCGCTGCGGGTTGGTGCGCGAAAAGCCGGCGTTGCGGTCGGGGCTCCACTGCATCGGCGTGCGCACGCCGTTGCGGTCGCCGAGGAAGACGTTGTCGCCCATGCCGATCTCGTCGCCGTAATAGAGGACGGGCGTACCGGGCAGCGAATAGAGCAGGCCGCTCATCAATTCGATGTTGCGGCGGTTGTTGCCGACCAGCGGCGCCAGCCTGCGGCGGATGCCGAGGTTGATGCGCATGGTCGGCTCGTGCGCGAAGGCGCGATACATGTAATCGCGCTCCTCGTCGGTCACCATCTCCAGCGTCAATTCATCATGGTTGCGGAGGAAGATGGCCCATTGGCAATTGTCGGGAATGACCGGCGTCTGCGCCAGGATATCCATGATCGGCAGCCGGTCCTCCATGTGAATCGACATGAAGATGCGCGGCATGATCGGGAAATGGAAATTCATCTGGCATTCGTCGCCATTCCCGAAATAGCGGGCTGCGTCCTCGGGCCACTGGTTCGCCTCGGCGAGCAGCATGCGGTTCTTGAATCGCGCATCGACGTGCGCGCGCAGCTTCTTGAGGAACTCATGCGTGCGCGGGAGGTTTTCGCAGTTGGTGCCGTCCTCCTCATAGAGATAGGGGACGGCGTCGAGACGCAGGCCATCGACCCCCAGCCCGAACCAGAAGTCCACCACGCCGAGGAGCGCCTCCTGGACCACCGGGTTCTCGAAATTGAGATCAGGCTGGTGGGCGAAGAAGCGGTGCCAGTAGTACTGCCTCGCCAGCGGATCCCACGACCAGTTGGACGGCTCGAAGTCCTTGAAGATGATGCGCGCGTCTTTATAGGGCTCGGCGGTATCGCTCCAGACATACCAATTGCGCTCGGGGGAGCCGGGCGGCGCACGGCGCGCGCGCTGGAACCAGGGGTGCTGGTCGCTCGTGTGGTTGAGCACGAGCTCGGTGATGACGCGCAAGCCGCGGCGGTGCGCCTCCTCGACGAACGCCTTGAAGTCCTCGAGCGTGCCGACGTCCGGGTGGATATCCGTGTAATCGGAGATGTCGTAGCCGTCGTCGCGGCCGGGCGAGGGATTGATCGGCAGGAGCCAGAGCGCGCTGACGCCCAGGTCCTGGAGGTAATCGAGCTTGGCGGTGAGGCCGGGGAAGTCGCCGACGCCGTCGTCGTTGGAGTCCATGAACGAGCGCACCCGCAGCTCGTAGATGATGGCGTCCTTGTACCACTGCGGGTCGTCGCGCAGCGCCGGGCGGCGGTACGGCTGGTGGCGCTTTTTCATTGCCGGGCTCGATTTCGTTCGGGGAGTGCCATTGCCATTCCGACGATACGGGTAGCGATGGCATGGTAGGAACGCCGCGTGTCGCTCGCTGTCCTCTTTCGTGATTCCGCGGTGGCGGTGGTGGACAAGCCGGCCGGCCTGCCGGTCGAAGCCGATTCCCGGGAGAGCGTGGTGGCGCTCGCCGCCTCGCTGCTCGCGCCCGCCCAGGGTGGGCGCGCCTTTCCGCGCGTCGTGCACCGCCTCGACCGCGACACGAGCGGCTGCCTCGCGCTGGCGCTCACCGACGCGGCTGCCCGCGCCTTCGCCCAGGCCTTCGAGGACGGCGCGGTCGAGAAGGAGTACCTGGTGCTCGTCGCGGGGGAGCCGCCAGACGAGGGAGCGTGCGACACCGCGTATGGCAAGGACCCGCGCGATGCCCGCCGCTGGACGACGCGGCTCGAGACGCCCCGCCGCGCGCGGCTCAAATACTTTGTTCTCCAACGATTGCGCGGCGCCGCGCTGCTGCGGGTGGCGCTCGACACCGGCCGCACGCACCAGATCCGTGTGCAGCTGTCGGAGGCCGGCTATCCAGTGATCGGCGACGCGACCTACGGCGTCCCGGGCGCGCCACGCCAGCTCGTGCACGCGGCGAAGCTGTCGTTTCCGCACGGCGCGGGCCGCGTGGAAGCGGTGTCGCCGCTGCCGCCGGACTTCGGCGCGGCCATCGCCGCGCGAACGGAGCTTCCCTCCGCTGGCGGCTGACCGGCCCGCGTCGCGGAAGGAGACGGCGCGTCGGCGGGAAGACTCCATCGCGCCCGCAACGATCAATCAACCGGATTCGTCTCGTCCGCCCGGACCGGGCCGTCCTGCAGGAAGGCGGACAGCGCGTCTTCGCTCCGCCGCGCGTCGCTCTCGCCGAGCGCGATCAGATCGTGCGCGTACTCGTCATCGAAGAGCAGGTAGCTGAGCAGGTCGGACGGATCGCCGCCTGCCGCCGCTTCGCCCAGCCTGCGCAGCATGTAACCCGCGGGGCCCGCCAGCCGTCCGCGCACCACCGGCCGCTGCAGCACATCTGCGGCGAGCCTCCCCAAATCCTGGGACGGCCGGATGAAGAAGTCTTGCACCGGCCGCAGCCCGCCGCCCGCCGCCTGGAGCGCCGCCACGATCGGCTCCTGCCCGATGGCGATGGGACTCACGTGCGAGAGCGCCAGAAGCGCGGCGTTGACCTGGCGCAGGTTGGAGAGGTCGCTCTCGACGCGGTCGAGCAAGAGCGCGTCGAGCAGCTTGCCGAAGAGGTAGATCGGCGACGAGATGGATTGTTGATCGGTCGCGTCCTGCCGCTCGCGGCGCTGGGCCCCGCGCGTGCGCAGCCCGACCACCAGCACGCGGCCCGCGCCCAGCCGCAACGCCGGCGCGATTGGCGTGTTCTGACGGAGGCTGCCGTCGGAGTAGAGGCGGCCGGCGACGCGAACGGTGGGGAAGACGATGGGGATGGCGGCCGAGGCGAGCGCGTGCCGCGGAGTCAGGCGCGTCGACGTCCAGTCCACCGCGCGGTCATGCGCGGTCACCGGCGTCCGCCGCTCCGATTCGAGGAAGACCACGGTGTGTCCGGTCTCCACGTCGGTCGCTGAGACGGTGACACCGAGCACGCGCCCCTCCGCCACCGCCTGGTGCAGCTTGCGCCACGGGACCGCCAGGCGCACCAGGTCGGCGAGCGGCGTGGCGTCGAGCAGCGACTGCGGGCCGTCCGGCCTCGGCGCGCCGACCATCCAGCGAACGAGGCCGGTCAGGTCACCCCAGCCGAGCCGGAAGACGTCGTCGAGTCGCAGTCCCAGCCAGCGGTCGCGCAGCCTCTGGGTGCCCATGTCTGGCTCGTCCACGCTGGCCGCGACGGCGCAGGCGTTGATGGCGCCCACGCTGGTGCCGCAGAAGATGCGAGGCACCGCGCGCGGACCCAGCTTCGGCGCGAGCTCGCCGAAGACATAGCGGAGCACGCCGACCTCGTACGCGCCGCGCGCGCCTCCACCGGAGAGGACCACCGCGAGCGGAGACGACGAGAGGTCGGCGGTCACCGGAGCTGGCGCTAGAAGCGGAAGGCGACTCCCGCGCCCAGCGACAGGTTCTGCTGGCTGAACGCGTTCGGCGCGCCGGTGCCGCCGAAGAGGGGGAAGTCCACGTCGCCCTCGAGGTAGATCTTGGCGATGGGAAGGCCGATGGTGGTGCCGACGCCGAGGCGCAGCCCGGCCACGGTGGGGTGGTTGTTCGGGCCCTCGAAGTCGATCGGGATCGCGCCGCGCACATAGACGGGCAGAACGGGCGGGCTCACGGTGATGCCCGGGCGGAAGGTGGTGCCGACACGGTGGCCCGCCTTGAAGTCGTAGGCCTCGGCGATTTCGGCGTCGAGGGAGATGATGTCGGCCGGCAGCCAGTACTGCAGCATCAGGTCGCCGGTGATGATGCTCTGGTCGCCGGCGAACACCCGCGTGCCCGTGCTGCTGTCATGAGAGGCGATGAGCGCTTCGAGGCCCGCGCGCACGCCGATGTCGGCACGGGCAGCGGCGGGGACGGTGAGCAGGACGGCCAGGATGATTGCTACCTTCACAGAGCACCTCCAGAGGGAGCCTTGGGAGCTACTTCGTTGAACTGTATAGACGACTCGCGCGCAGGCGTCGCGGTCACGCCCTGGCGGGACGCTGGAATCAGGACAGCTCGAGCATCCGCTGCACCGGCCTGAGCGCGCGCACCCGCACCTCCTCGGCCAAGGTGATCTCCGGCGAGCGGTCGCGCATGCAGAGGTAGAGCTTCTCCAGCGTGTTGAGCCGCATGTACGGGCAGATGGCGCAGTTGCAGCCGGAGCTGGGCGGTGCGGGGATGAGCTCGACGTCAGGCCGGGCCTTCTGCATCAGGTGCAGGATACCGACCTCGGTCGCGACGATGAAGCTCCTGGCGGGGCTCTTCGCCACGTACTCGAGCAGGCCCTTGGTCGAGCCGACGAAGTCCGCGAGCCCGAGCACGCTCTCGTCGCACTCGGGGTGCGCGATGAGCTTTGCTTCCGGGTGGCGGACTTTCAGCTTCTGCAGCTGCCGCTCGGTGAACTGCTCGTGGACGATGCAGAAGCCTGGCCACTTCACCATCGCGCGGCCGGTCTGCTTCTCCACCCAGGCGCCGAGGTGGCGGTCGGGTGCGAAGACGAGCTTCTGCTCCGGAGGGAAGCTGCGGACGATCTTCTCCGCGTTGGAGCTGGTGCAGATGACGTCGCTGAGCGCCTTCACGCCGGCCGAGCAGTTGATGTAGCTGACTACCTTGTGGTCCGGATACTGCTCGAGCCAGCGCGCGAACTGCTCGGGCTGGCAGCGATCGGCCAGCGAGCAGCCCGCGTCGAGATCCGGCAGCAGCACCTGCTTGTCCGGATTGAGGATCTTCGCCGTCTCCGCCATGAAGTGCACGCCGCAGAAGACGATCACCTTCGCCTTCGTCTTCGCCGCCTGCTGCGAGAGCTGCAGCGAGTCGCCGACGAAGTCCGCGAGCTCCTGGATCTCAGCGTCCTGGTAGTAGTGCGCGAGGACGACGGCATCGAGCGACTTGCGCAGCCGGGCGATCTCGTCGAGCAACGCCTGGCCCTGGGGTACCTGTTCCATCGCCGGAAGTCCTCTCGAAAGCGGAGTCGGTGCGGCGCTAGTCTAACGCCGCTTCCGCCACGAGCGAGCCGAGCCGCGCGACGATGGCCCGCCCGCCGTCGGTGGCCTGCGCGAAGCGGTAGTCGCTGCGGCCGGCGGTCAGCTCGTCGCAGCGGGCGAGATCGATCTGCTCGCGGAAGGTGGCCGCCGTGACCGCCTTGCCCTCGACCACCACGCCCACCGCCGCCTTCGCCTCCAGCCGCGAGAGCAGCGCCTTCTTTACCGCGCGGGCGAACGCCTTCTCGGCGCGGACCACCAGCACCCCCGGCACCTCCTCGCGCGCCGTCTCCGCGAGCGCGTCCACGGGCGCGAGCGTCTCGGCGAAGGCGTCGCGCAGCTGCTCGAGGCGCTGCTGCAGCTTGGGAGGCGTCGCGCCCTGGACGAGCGCGCCCACGATCTCCTGCCGCAGCGCTTCGCGCTGCTTGGTGCTCAGAGCGGACGCCGCCTGATCGAGCGCATCGGTGATCAGCCGTGCTTTGCCGGACAGCGTGTGGCCGCGCCCGGGGCTGTCGGCGGCGCGCGCGTCCTCATCCGCCTCCGGCCAGGGCGCCTCGCCGCCGCGCAAGAACTTCACCGCGCTGATCAGGCCGTCGAAGTCGGCGTGCGCGACCACCACGTCCACCGCGCCTGCTTTCTGGACCACCTCGCGGGTCACCAGCTCGGGGCAGGCGTGCGCTTCGCGGTTGGGCACCAGCAGGAAGCGCGGGTCGCTCCGGTAGCGCGCCCAGCCCAGCGGGTGCTCGTGGTGATCGATCCAGATCGCGAGCCGCTCGCCCAGCTGCTCGAGGAAAGGGACGGTGGACTTCTCGAAGTTGTCGGCGCCCGCGAAGGCAACGTCCACCACCGCCACGCGCCCTTCGGCAGGCGCCGCGGGGAGGTTCGACGGCTGCTCGACGAAGAGGACCTTCACAGCGCCGCGATTGTCACACGCATTGCGGGCCGTCAAGGCAAACACTTCCTTGACGCCCGATCGATCGCTAAGCTGCGCCACCTTATGCAGAACCTGCGCGACAAGCTCCTCAAAGCCGGCCTCGTCAACGATTCTCAGGTCAAGGAGGCCGAGCGCGGCGCCAAGCCGAAGGGGACGCACCGCCAGAAGGAGCAGGCGCTCTCGGAGGACGAGCGGCAGCGGCGCGAGACCTTCGCCCTGCGCGAGGCGGAGCTGGCCGACGAGCGCCGCAAGGAGGCAGCGCGCAAGGCCGAGTCGCGGATGCAGTCCGAGCGCGCGCACCGACTCAAAGCGCTGGTCGACGCGCACCGGCTGCGCGAGCCGCCGGGCGAGGTGAATTTCCACTTCGTCAAGCGCAGCGGGAAGATCGCGCGGCTCGCGCTCTCGCCCGAGACGGCGAAGCTTTTAGAGACGGGGGCCGCGGCGGTGGTGGAGGATCCCGGGCAGCCGGACCACGCGGTGGTGCCGGGCGACGCCGCGCGGCGCATCTACGAGCTGGATCCGAAGGCGATCCGGTTCTGGTTCGGACCCGAGAAGCCAATCGGATTCGAGCTCGACGCCGACGAGCAGACCTGACTACTCGCCGCTGTTCTTGCGCTGCCGGAAGCGGATGAAGGCCAGGATCATCGCCACCACCGCGAGCGGGATGCCGATGCCGTAGCCGACCGGCTTCGGGATCGACCCATGCTGGGCGAGCCCGACGAACAGGAACACCATCAGCACGAGGAAGTTGATCAGCGGACCCATGCGCGCAGCATACTCTTACACGTTCTGGAACGGGTCGCGACGGCGGAGGATGTCGAGCACCGCCGGGTGCGCCTGCGCCTCGTCCTGCAACGCCGCCACCAGCGTGGCGTGACGGCGCGTGACGGTGCCGCGCACGACCTTCATCGTCGGCGTCAGCTCGCCCTCGGAAAGCGCGAGCGGCTCCCCCACCAGCGCCACGCGGCGGACGCGCTCGTAGCCGACCGGCGTGACCTGGTTCTCCGCCTGCAGCGCCTCGACGATGGCGCGGCGAAGCTCGGGCACCTGCGTCAGGCCGGCGAGCGACGCAGGCACCTCCAGCGAGCGGTCTTCCAGCCAGCGCCGCGCCGACGTCTCGGAGATCCAGCAGAGCGCGGTCACGAACGGCTGGCCGGGCCCGAGCACCATCGCCTGCTCGAGCAAAGGCGTCGCGGCGAGGATGCGCGCCTCGACTCCGGCCGACGGAACCTTCTCGCCGTTCTGCAGCTTGAAGACGCCATCGACCCGGCCGAGCACGCGCAGGCCCTGCGCGGTCCACTCGCCGAGGTCGCCGCTGCGCAGCCAGCCGTCCTCTGAGAGCACCTCCGCGGAGGACACGCGGTGATAGCCACGCATGACCTGGTGTCCGCGCACGACGATTTCGTTGCCCATCTCGTTTGGCTCGAGCCGCACCGTGGTGCCGGGCAGTGGCCAGCCCGCGACGCCCGCGGTGCGCGCGCCCGCGGGCCGCGTGACGGTCACGCAGGGCGAGGTCTCGGTGAGGCCCCAGCCTTCGTGCACCGGCACGCCGCGCGACTCGAAGAAGCGGTAGCAGTGCGCGTCGAGCGGCGCCGCGGCGGTGAAGACGAAGCGCAGGCGGTTGTGCACCAGCGAATCGAGCACGCGCGGATCGACCGAGGCGCGCGCGACCAGAGCCTGGTAAACGCGCGGCACGCTGAAGTAGAGCGTCGGCTTGATTTCGGCGAAGTTCTCCAGCAGGCGGGCGAGGTCGCGGCCGCGGCTATCGTCGAGCACCAGAGTCGCGCGGTTCCAGAGCGCCATCATCCGCTCGAAGAGCGCGCCGAAGCAGTGGTGCCAGGGCAGGTAGCTGAGGAAGACGTCGCGCTCGGAGACGTCCCAGATCTGCGCCATCGCCGCCTGCTGCGAGAGCACGTTGCGGTGGTTCAGCGGCACGCCCTTGGGCCGCCCGGTGGTGCCGCTGGTATAGAGCAGGAAGGCGGGGTCGTCGAGGTCGGGGTCGCCGCTGGTGGCGGCGCCTCCCTGGAAGAGCGACTTGAGCGGCGTGCCGCCGGGCAGGGGCTGATCGTCGAGCACCACGATGCGCTCGATGGCCTTGCACGCGGCGACGCGGTGCTGCTGCGCGGCGCTGCCGGCGAACGCGATGCGCGCGCCGCTGTCGACCAGGCAGTGCTGCAGGAGGTCCGACCCGTACTCGGGAAAGATGGGCACGCTGACCGCGCCCAGCGAGATGATGGCGAGCTCGGCGAGCAGCATCTCGACGCTGTTGGGCGAGACCACCGCGACGCGGTCGCCTTTGGCGACGCCGAGCCCGGCCAGACCGGCCGCGAGCAACAGGCGCTTCTCGTCGAGCGCGCCCCACGAGAGATCGACCCACTTCCCGGAGGCGCTGCGCGAGCGCACCGCGACGCGTTCGGGATCGATCGCCGACCGCGCGGTGATGAGCGCCCCCACGCTCGCGACCGCGATTTCACCCAGCGGAGGTCCCTCGACCAGGTCGGCCATGGTGGCAGCTTATACGCCGGAGCAAGCGCGCTCATCCATCCGCGTGACGCGCGCGCGTCTTCGGCCGCCTGTTCTGCACCTCTCAGCGACGGGCGAGCTCGAGAAGGTCCAGCTACTTCTTCGCCGCCGCCTGTTTTTCGCGGAACTCCTTGATCATCTGCTCCTGCGTCGCGCGCGGCACCGGCTGGTACTTCTGGAACTCCATGGTGAACTCGCCCTTGCCCTGGGTCGCCGAGCGGAGATCGGTCGAGTAGCCGAACATCTCGGCGAGCGGGATGTGCGCCGAGCAGACCAGGTAGCCCTCCACCGTCTCGGTGGACTGGATCACGCCGCGGCGCTGGTTGAGCATGCCGACGACCTGGCCCTGGAACTCCTCGGGCGTCTGCACCTCGACGTTCATGATCGGCTCGAGGATGACCGGCTTCGCCGCCTCATAGCCCTCGCGGAAGCCCATCAGCGCCGCGGTCTTGAACGCCTGCTCGCTCGAGTCGACGGCGTGGTGGAGGCCGTCGTTGATCACGCAGCGCACGCCGACCACGGGGAAGCCGATCAGCGAGCCCTTCTTGATCGCTTCCTTGAATCCCTTGTCGCACGCCCCGATGAACTCGCGCGGAATCGCTCCGCCGGCGACGTCGTCGACGAACTCGTACTGCTCGACCGCGTCGGGCGGCAGCGGCTCGATGTAGCCGCAGACGCGCGCGAACTGGCCCGAGCCGCCGGTCTGCTTCTTGTGCGTGTAATAGAACTCGCCGCGCTGCTGGACGGTCTCGCGGTAGGCGACCTGTGGCGCGCCGGCCGTGACCTCGCAGCCGTACTCGCGCTTGATGCGCTCCATGTAGATCTCGAGGTGGAGCTCGCCCATTCCGGAAGCAATGGTCTGCGCGGACTCTTCATCCCGATGGACGCGGAAGGTCGGGTCTTCGCGCGTGAAGCGGTTCAGTGCCTTGGAGAAGTTGACCTGGCCAGCCTTCTCCTTGGGCGCGATGGCGAGCGAGATGACGGCGTCGGGCACGTGCATCGAGGTCATGGTGAGCTTCACCGTGCCGTCGGTGAACGTGTCGCCCGAGGCGCAGTCGACGCCGAAGAGCGCGACGATGTCGCCCGCGGAGGTCTTCTCGATGTCGTGCATCTCGTCGGAGTGCATGCGGACGAGGCGCGGCACTTTCACCTTCTTGCCGTTGGAGACGTTGGTGATGAACTCGCCCTTGGAGAGCTTGCCCTGGTAGATGCGCAGGTAGGTGAGCTGCCCGTAGCGGCCGTCTTCCAGCTTGAAGGCGAGGCCGACGAACGGCTTGTCCTCGCGCGACTCGAGGATGACCTTCTCCTCGTTCTTGCTCTGGTCGTGCGCCTCGTTCACGACCTCCCTCGGGTTCGGGAGGTAGTAGACGACGCCGTCGAGCAGGTGCTGCACGGCCTTGTTCTTGTAGGCCGAGCCCATGAACACCGGCGTCAGCTTGAGCGAGAGCGCGCCCGCGCGGACGGCGCGGCGGATGGTCTCGACCGGCGCCTCCTTGTCCTCGAGGAAGAGGTTGGTGAGCTCCTCGTCGAAGTCGGCCACCGCGGCGATCAGGTCGTGGCGATACTTCTTGCACTCGTCGAGGAGCCCGGGCGGGATCTCCTCGGTGCGGACCTTCTCGCCGTTGTCGCCGTCGTAGTAGTGGGCCTTCATCGTCACCAGATCGACGACGCCCTGGAACTTGTCCTCGAGGCCAATGGGGTACTCCATCAGCACCGGGTTGTGGTTCAGCTTCTCGCGCAGTTGCTGCGTGACGCGGAAGGGGTTGGCGCCGGCGCGGTCCATCTTGTTGATGAAGGCCAGGCGGGGAACTTTGTAGCGGCGCATCTGGCGGTCCACGGTGATGGACTGCGATTGCACGCCTGACACCGAGCAGAGCACCAGGATGGCGCCGTCGAGGACCCGCAGCGCTCGCTCCACCTCGATGGTGAAGTCGACGTGTCCGGGCGTATCGATGATGTTGATGTTGTGCGTGGGGCGCGAGCCGGTCTCGGTGACGTCCCACTCGCAGTAGGTCGCGGCCGACTGGATGGTGATGCCCTTCTCGCGCTCGAGCTCCATCGAGTCCATCTTGGCGCCCACGCCGCTCTTGCCGTGGACCTCCTCGATCTTGTGGATCTTGCCCGTGTAATAAAGGATGCGCTCGGTCAGGGTCGTCTTGCCCGAATCGATGTGCGCCGAGATTCCGATGTTCCGGATGATGTCCATGTTGATAGCCACGTCGCGTCTGCCCTTCTTTGCGTGAGGGACGACTGCCTTGCCTTGGAGTCGTCGCTGGAACAACCGCCGAAGTGCCCTGCATTTCCGCCTCTGCGGGGCGCGCTCCGTAACCCGAAAACGGGTCAGAAAGCAAGCGGGCGCAAGCCGGGGAAGTACAAAGCCAGAATCTGATGCGCGGACAGCCCCTGGGTTGCGAGGCGGATGGCCCCCTGCTGGCATAGCCCGACGCCGTGCCCGAGCCTCGGCCGGCCCTCGACCGAGCAGCCATCCGCCACC
>JAYWBT010000138.1:0-4137 GCA_043781235.1 Deltaproteobacteria bacterium | reverse complement strand
AGATCACGGCGCGCAGCAGCGAGCGGTCCATGTCGTCGAGGCCGAGCGGATCCACGCCCAGCCGATCGAGCGCGCCGGCGGCGACCGTGCGGTCCACGCGACCGTCGCCCTCGACCTCGGCGAAGTCGCGCACGCGACGGAGCAGGCGGTTGGCGATGCGCGGAGTGCCGCGCGCGCGGCGGGCGATCTCGCTCGCACCGCCGTCGTCGAGCGCGACGCCGAGTTTCCGCGACGAGCGCCGGACGATCTCCTCGAGATCCTTCGGCGGGTAGAAGTCGAGCCGGTTGACGATGCCGAAGCGGTCGCGCAGCGGGCCGGTCAAGAGGCCCGTGCGGGTGGTGGCGCCGATCAGCGTGAATGGCTTGAGCGGCAGCCTGATGGCGCGCGCGCCCGCGCCGTCGCCGATGATGATGTCGAAGCTGAAGCTCTCCATCGCGGGGTAGAGATTTTCCTCGATGGCCGGATTCATCCGGTGGATCTCGTCGATAAAGAGGACGTCGTTCTCGCCGAGGTTGGTGAGGATGCCGGCGAGGTCCCCCTTGCGCTCCAGCGCCGGGCCGCTGGTGACGTGAATCTGGCTGCCGAGTTCGGTGGCGATGACATGGGCGAGCGAGGTCTTGCCCAGCCCCGGCGGGCCGCAGAAGAGCACATGGTCGAGCGGCTCCTTGCGCGCCTTGGCCGCCTTGACGAAGACGGTCAGGTTGTCGATCAGCGCCGCCTGCCCGACCACCTCGGCGAAGTTGCGCGGGCGCAGCGTGCCGTCAAAGCGGGCCTCGTCGGCTTGCTGGTCTGGTGAAACCGGGCGCTCGTCCTCTTGGTCGCTTCCGGCGGGGCGCACGCGCGGAAGTTACCACAGAGAGAGTTCGGCCGACCTTCGCTTGCTCAACACTCCTCAATAAAAAACTTCTTATCGATCCGCGCTACTGCTAGAGGGGGCATCCAAAGAACTCCGCGACCACCGTCGCGCTCTATCGGAAGGAACACGAAAATGCGATTTTCAAAGACTCTGGGTCTGATCGCCGCGATCGTTGCCGCGGCCTCGTTCACCGCCTGCAAGGGTTCCACCGCCGAAGGTAACGCGGGCCCCGGATCGAGCGGCGCAGGCATGAGCGCCGACGGCGGCATGGGCATGAGCGCCGACGGCGGCAGCATGGGCGGCGCGATGGGCAGCGCCGCAGGCGACATGGGCGCGGCCGCGGGCCAGGCCGGCCACGACATGAAGCAGGGCGCGGAGTCCGCCGGTCACGACATGGCCGCCGGCGCGAACTCGGCGGCGGCGGGCGCAGCCGACGCGGGCATGCAGGCCGCGGACGCGGCCGGCAGCGCCTCGACGACCGCCTCCAACGCGGCCGGCGACATGAAGCACGGCGCAGACGCCGCCGCGGCCGAACCGGCCAAGCCGGCTGGTCCGACCGATCCGCAGATCGCCGCCATCGTGGTGGCCGCGAATACGGTCGACATCGACGCCGCCAAGCTGGCGATGAAGCACTCGAAGGACGCCAAGGTGAAGAAGTTCGCCAAGGACATGGTCCGTGACCACACCGCCAACAACAAGGCGGCCGTGGCGCTGGTCACCAAGCTCGGCGTGACCCCCGAGGAGAACGACACCTCGAAGTCCTTGACCGACGGCGGCAAGAAGAACACCGACAATCTCAAGACGCTGAAGGGCAAAGACTTCGACAAGGCCTACGTCGACAACGAGGTCACCTACCACCAGTCCGTGATCGACGCGATCGACAACACGCTCATCCCGAGCGCGAAGAACGAGGAGCTCAAGGCCCTGCTGACCAAGACCAGCCCGGTCATCAAGGAGCACCTCGAGCACGCCAAGATGGTGCAGTCGTCGATGAGCGGCGCCAAGTAGATGAAGCTGGTACTCTTCGCGGCGCTGACGCTCTTGCCGCTTGCCAGCGTCGCGGAGACCCACGTCGTGGTCGCCGACTCGGCCTCCTTCAAGCCGAAGGTGCTCGAGGTCCGGGCCGGCGACACCGTGGTGTGGAAGAACGAGGATATCTTCGTGCACAACGTGCACGCGACCGACAAGAGCTTTGGCTCCAAAGATTTGTCGCCGAAGCAGTCGTTCAAGTGGAAGGCCACCAAAAAGGGCCGTCACGCCTACGGCTGCACGCTGCACCCGATGATGACCGGCACCCTGGTCGTGAACTGAGCCGGCGCCTGCCGAAAATCGGGCATGGAAGCGTCCCCGAAACCGGCGACGCGCTCTTGGACTAGAGGGCGCCCGAGATCACCTTGAGGGCTTCGCGTAGCTGCGCTTCGAGCGGTGCGGAAGGTCCCAGCGAGCGCCGCACCACCTCCGCGGTGCGCTCGGCAGCCGCGGGACGATAGCCGAGATTGAGCAGGGCAGAAACCAGCGCGTGGTCTGGCGCGACGGGAGCGCCCGGGGACGCGGTTCCGCGCGCACCGGTGAGCGATGAGATCTTCAGCTTGTCCCTGAGCTCCACCACCAGCCGCTCGGCGGTCTTCTTGCCGACGCCGGAGATCTTGGTCAGCCGCGCCAGCTCACCATTGAGGATGGCGGTCGCGAGCTCGGCGGCGGGCATTCCCGAGAGGATGTTGAGCGCGAGCCGGGGGCCCACGCCCGAGACGGCGATGAGCAGATGGAAGAGCTCTTCCTCCTCGGCGCTGGCGAAGCCGAAGAGCTGCAGCGCGTCCTCGCGGACGTGCGTGTGCGTCCGCAGCTGCGTGCGCGCGCCTTCGGCCGGCAGCTTCCCGAGCGATTGCTGCGAGAGGTGCACGAGGTAGCCCACGCCCTCCACGTCGATGATGGCCGCGTCGGCGCGCCTTTCCAGCAGGAGCCCCGAGAGCCGCGCGATCACCTGCGCCTCCGCTGGAGCAGCGCGCGCACTTCCGGCGCGGGCACCGTCTCCGGCTCTCGCGCGCGCAAGAGGCCGCAGATGGCCGCGGCGAGAGCGTCGGCGGCGTCGGCGCGCCCCACGATGGTGATGCCGAGCAGCACACAGACCATGCGCCCCACCTGCTCCTTCTCGGCGCGGCCGGTACCGGTGACCGCCTGCTTGATGACGCTGGGAGCGAAGCTGCGCACGCGCGCTCCCGACTGCGCCGCGGCCAGCAGCGCCACCCCGCGCGCCTGCCCAAGCACCAGCGCGCTGCGCGCATGCTGCGCGTGGAAGATGTCCTCGATGGCGACGATGTCGGGCCGGTGCTCCTTCAGCGCCCGCGCGAGCCCGTCGTGCAGCTTCGAGAGCCGCTCCTCGATGGGCAGCGACTCTCCGAGCACGAGGACCCCGTGCTCCAGATGCCGCAGGCGCGCGCCGCCAGCGTCCTCGACGACGCCGAACCCGCAGTACCTCGATCCGGGATCGATGCCGAGGACCCGCAGCGTGAGCCTCCCTTACGTCCGCGCTTCGAGCGCCGCGATCTCGGCGTCGTCGATCTCGAAATTCGCGTGCAGGTGCTGGACGTCGTCGTTCTCCTCGAGCATCTCGACCAGCCGGAGCACTCTCTCCGCCGTCTCGCCCGATACCTGCACGGTGGTCTTCGGCAGGTACACCAGCCGGGGCGCGCCCACCGGCAGCTTTCCTTCCAGCGACTTGTGCACATGCATCATGGCCGAAGGGTCGGTGCGCAGCTCGAAGCCGCCCTCGCCGTCGGACACGATATCCTCGGCGCCCGCGTCGAGCCCCAGCTCCATCACCTGATCTTCGTCCGGGCCCTGCTTGACCGGCACGATGCCCTTCTTCTCGAACTGGAACGCGACCGAGCCGGTGGTGGCCATGCTCCCTCCGCCCTTGGTGAAGATGGAGCGCACGTCGCCGGCGGTGCGGTTCTTGTTGTCGGTGACGATCTCCAGCACGAAGGCGACGCCGCCGGGACCGTAGCCTTCGTAGACCAGCTCTTCGTAGGAGACGCCCTCGAGCTGCCCGGTGCCCTTCATCACGGCGCGCTTGATGGTTTCGCCGGGCAGGTTCGCCTCGCGGCCCAGCAGCAGCGCGGATCGCAGCCGCGCGTTGTGATCCGGATCGCCGCCGCCGTTGCGCGCCGCGATGGTGATCTCGCGAATGAGCTTGGTGAAGAGGACGCCCTTGGTCCCGCCCATCGCTTCTTTCTTGCGCTTGATCTTGGACCAACGATTGTGGCCGGACATGCGCGCTCCTC